>DCIW01000153.1 GCA_002317225.1 Prevotellaceae bacterium UBA1716
GCAATTTGCCATAAGAGGTTAATAAGGAATCCGTCGTGGTCTTGTTCGTACTGAACAGTTCCATCAAACTTGCCTTCTGCCTTTTCGGCATCAAGATATTCTTGAACCTTGTCAAGAGAACCTATTTCAACCTTTACTGCACGAGGTTTGCCCGTTGTGTTTGAATTGCCAAACACTTCACGGTCATTCTGCGATTTGATATAAAGATCGAGTGTGCGGTTGTCTTTATCAATGACAATTTTGTTTGTATAACCTTTGTCAACATACTCCTGAAAAGCGGAATAGTTGATTTCCTTGGTTGCATCAGAACTCTTATTCGACATGAAGAGATATATGATACCACCAATAAGGATGATGTAAAGCCAACTCAACGAAAAACGGCTTTTCTTTGGATCATCTTGTTTGTTGCCGCCTTGAGGAGTGTTATTAGAGTTTGAATTGTTATTGCTCATTATAATTTGAAGTCCTTTATTATATTATATAAGGAGTGAGAGTTTTCTTTTAATCCAAATCAGGAATCTCAGTGAGAGGAGCATCCTCCCAAAGGTTTTCGATGTCGTAGAAATCACGTGCGTCTGGTACGAATACGTGTGCAATTACGTCAACGTAGTCCATAGCAACCCAAAGGCAGTTGCGTGTACCATCCGTTGAAACAGGCTTTGCACCTGCTTCCTTACGGGCAAACTCACGGATAGAATCCTGAATAGCACTCACCTGTGTTGGAGTATTGCCCTCACATATTACGAGATATTTTGTTATAGTGTCGTTGATGTCATTAAGGTCAACAACAACGATGTTTTTACCTTTCTTTTCTTGGATGCCATTGATGATGGCTTGTACTAATTTCTTGTTTTCGTTCATTTATTGTGATTTAATCTTTTTATTATCATTCTAAATTGCTTGCGTGATGTTCTGTTCCTGTTTCAACGCAGATTATTCCTCCATCTCTTCTCTTCGCTTCTTCTCCTCAATCAACTGGAAGTCTTTTGGACGGAGCACGAAGTTAGAACCAAGATACTTGTCTCGTACAATCGAGTTTTCTGCAAGTTCGGGAGGAGTTCCTTTGAAAAGGATACGTCCTTCGAAGAGAAGGTATGCTCTGTCTGTGATACAAAGCGTTTCCTGCACATTGTGGTCAGTGATAAGGATGCCGATATTACGGTCTTTCAACTTCCACACGATATACTGGATATCCTCAACTGCGATAGGGTCGACACCCGCAAATGGTTCGTCGAGCATGATGAACTTAGGGTCGATAGCAAGGCATCGTGCAATCTCGCAACGACGGCGCTCACCACCAGAGAGTTGGTTACCCTTGTTCTTGCGAACCTTTTGCAAGCGGAACTCATTGAGAAGTTGTTCCAAATGTTCGCGTTGTTCGTCCACGCTCTTATACTTCATCTCAAGAACGGTCATGATATTATCCTCAACACTCATTGTGCGGAACACGCTTGCTTCCTGAGCAAGATATCCTACGCCCTTCTTTGCTCGAGTGGACACAGGATCCTTTGTGATTTCCTCATCGTTAAGGAATACGCGACCGGCATTAGGAACAACAAGTCCTGTGGTCATATAGAATGAAGTTGTCTTACCCGCTCCGTTCGGTCCGAGCAGTCCGACAATCTCACCCTGACGCACATTTATGGACACATCGTTCACTACGGTTCGGCTTCCGTATGTCTTAACGAGGTGGCGAGTGTAGAGTGCCATTCGTTCTGGGGAGTATTCCGGTCTTTCGACGTCTCCCGCATTAGTCGTGGCTGAAGTATATTTTTTATCCATTCGTTCTGTGATATAG
The DNA here is from genome assembly GCA_002317225.1 of Prevotellaceae bacterium UBA1716. Classification (GTDB taxonomy): domain Bacteria; phylum Bacteroidota; class Bacteroidia; order Bacteroidales; family Bacteroidaceae; genus Minthosoma. Next base: position 1,799 of record DCIW01000153.1, read on the forward strand.
TTATGCCCGATAAATTGCAACGAAGTATGCCTTCTTTCGCTATCTGACGAGCCAAATATTTGACAAAAGTACGAATTGTTTGTTGAATAATCGTTTTAAAGGATAAAAAACTATGTTAAAAAGGTGAGAATTGAACATTATTTGCTAATTTTGCACATCAAAAGCAATAGTTAGATAACAAAATCGAAATTAAATAATATGCTATTAATAGGAAAAGGCCTCACCCAACTTGGCCGTTATCTCCAACTTATGGGACGAGTATTCTCCCAACCAGACAGGTGGCGAATGTTTATGAAACAGTACGTTACCGAGATGTTTCAGTTGGGTTATAATTCCATACCAATCGTGCTTATCATCAGTTTCTTTATCGGTGCTGTGATATGCTTGCAGATTAAGCTCAACATCCAGAGTGCGTGGATGCCTCGAATGGTTGTAGGTTATACAACTCGAGAGATTATGCTTCTCGAATTTTCATCGAGCATCATGTGTCTTATCCTTGCGGGTAAGGTCGGATCAAACATAGCTTCGGAGATTGGTACAATGCGTATCACCCAACAGATTGATGCACTCGACATCATGGGTGTTAATTCTGCCAATTATCTTATTCTTCCTAAGATTGTTGGTCTTATGACCATCATGCCTATACTTGTCACTTTTAGTGTTTGTTCGGGTATAATTGGTGCGTATGCCACTACTTTGATTGGTGCGACATACGTTTCCGAACTTAACGAAGGGTTCCGTTACGACTTCAACCAATGGTTCTTCTGGTGCGGTATGATTAAGGCGATATTCTATGCCTTTGTCATTACGAGTGTATCGTCTTACAAAGGCTATACGGTCGAAGGCGGTTCGGTTGAAGTTGGTAAGGCAAGTACTGATGCAGTTGTTCATTCGAGCATTCTTGTACTCTTTAGCGACGTATTCTTAACTAACATTCTTACTTAAGCAATCATGATTAAACTTGAACATCTATATAAATCATTCGAAGACAAGGAAGTGTTGAAGGATATCAATGCTGTCTTCAACGATGGTGAAGTGAATCTCATCATTGGACAATCGGGCTCTGGTAAGACTGTTCTTATGAAGAATATCGTGGGTCTTTTCGAACCGACCAAAGGACGTATCTTCTATGACGACCGCGACTTTAGTGCGATGAGCAAGAAGGAGAAAATTTTCTTGCGTCGTGAAATGGGAATGATTTTCCAGTCTGCAGCATTATTCGACTCTATGAATGTGCTCGACAACGTTATGTTCCCTCTCGACATGTTCTCTGACATGCCATACGAAGACCGCAAGAAGCGTGCTCTCGAATGCCTTGCTCGTGTAAATCTTCAAGGTGCGGAGAATAAGTTCCCAGGTGAAATATCTGGTGGTATGCAGAAGCGTGTTGCAATCGCTCGTGCCATAGTCCTCGAACCAAAATACCTTTTCTGCGACGAACCAAACTCAGGTCTCGACCCTAAGACAAGCATTGTGATTGACGAACTTATCTCTGGCATCACTCATGAAGACAAGATTACAACCGTAGTCAATACTCACGATATGAACTCTGTTATGGGTATTGGTGAGAATATCACATTCATTTGCGAAGGTCGTGCCGCATGGCAAGGTTCTAACAAAGAGATTATGGATGCTGACAACAAGGCTTTGGACGAATTTATCTTTGCGAGTGATATCCTTCGTCAAGCAAAGCAGTTGCACGACCAACAAAAAAATAATAAATTATAATCAATCATTCAAAGTGAATGCTCATTTTGAATTTTGCATTTATTCAAAGTGAATGCTCATTTTGAATTTTGAATTTTGAATTTTTCATTTATAAATGATAGTTTGTATTGCGGAGAAACCTTCTGTTGCTCGTGACATCGCTAATGTTCTCGGTGCAACAGAAACAAAGCAAGGATATATTGAAGGCAATGGTTATCAGGTAACTTGGACCTTCGGCCATTTGTGCGAGTTGAAAGAACCGCACGAATATACTGATTCGTGGCGTCGTTGGGACTTATGGAGTTTGCCAATGATACCACCTCGCTATGGCATTCGCTTGAAAGAGGATGATGGAATAAAGAAGCAGTTTGCTGTTATTCAGAAGTTGATGCAGAATGCTCGTGGTATCATCAACTGTGGTGATGCCGGACAGGAAGGTGAACTTATCCAACGTTGGGTGATGCAGAAGGCTGGTGCCAAATGTCCTGTTAAGCGTCTTTGGATTAGTTCGTTGACTGAAGAAGCAATCCGCGAAGGTTTTGCTAATCTCAAGGATCAAATCGAATACCAAAGTCTTTACGAGGCTGGTCTTTGTCGTGCCATAGGTGACTGGACTCTCGGAATGAATGCTACCCGTCTCTATACAATCAAGTATGGACAGAGGAGTCAGACCCTTAGTATCGGTCGTGTTCAGACTCCTACTCTCGCTCTAATCGTAAATCGCCAGTTGGAGATTGAAAACTTTGTTCCTAAGCAGAGTTGGGTGCTTTCTACTCTCTATCGTGACACAAAGTTTAATGCAATCGCTCACGATGAAGAAGCTGAAGCAGAAGCTCAGGCTGAAGTTGCTGAAGCGGCTGCTCAAGGCAAAACTATCAAGTCGAAAGGTCCTATCTATCGACAGATTGAATATACCACAGAAGAGGAAGGAATTGCTGTTCTCGAATCTATAAAGAACAATCCATTTACAGTAACTGATGTTCAAAAGAAGAAGGGTTCGGAGGCTCCTCCACGACTCTACGACTTGACTTCTCTTCAGGTTGATTGCAACAAGAAGTTTGGCTTCTCTGCAGAACAAACTCTTCAGACTATCCAAAGTCTTTACGAGAAGAAATTCACCACTTATCCACGTGTTGATACCACCTTCCTTCCTGATGATATTTACCCTAAATGCCCTGCCACATTGAAGGGTTTGAGAGGGTATGAACAGTTTACAAAACCGCTTGAAGGTAAAACTCTAAATAAGTCGAAGAAAGTATTTGATTCGTCGAAAGTTACTGACCACCATGCCATCATTCCTACAGGTGTGCCAGCAACGAATTTGACTGAGTTCGAACGTAAGGTTTATGACCTCGTAGCAAAGGCATTTATTGCTGTGTTCTACCCTGATTGTAAGTTTGAAACTACTACAGTTTATGGTGAGGTTCAGCGTACTTCTGACACTCCTCTTGACCCTGTTCTTTTCCGTACTTCGGGACGTGTGATCCTTGATGAAGGATGGAAGGTAATCTTCAAGAGAGTGGACAATACTCAAGATACTGAAGAGGATGAAAATCAAGAGCAGTCCGGACTCCCTCTTTTCCAAAAGAAGGAGAGCGGACCACATATTCCTTCGCTTGCAGAAAAGTGGACTCAGCCACCTAAGCCATACACCGAAGCAACCCTTCTCCGTGCCATGGAAACTGCGGGTAAATTCGTGGATGATGAAGAACTTCGTGATGCTATGAAGGAGAACGGAATTGGTCGTCCTTCTACTCGTGCCGCTATCATCGAAACGCTCTTCCGACGCAAGTACATTCGTAAAGAACGTAAAAATCTTGTTGCCACTCAAACGGGTGTTGAACTCATCGGAATCATACGAGAAGAACTCTTGAAAAGTGCTGAACTCACAGGTCAGTGGGAAAAGAAACTTCGCGATATTGAGCACCACACTTATAATGCTCAGCAGTTCCTCGAAGAACTCAAGCAGATGGTTACTGACATCGTGAACCAGGTTCGTTCTGACAGTTCGAATCGTCGTGTGGCGCTTACCACGGAAGAGGATTTGAAGAAGAAATCTTCACGCAAAAAGGGTGGGGATGCTCCTGCTGGTTTCCAACCAAAGTCGCCTTCTCCAAAACCAACCAAACCAAAGCCAAGCACGGATGCTGTCAAGGCTTCCTACAATCCTGACGACATGATTGGAATGCCATGCCCTGTTTGTAAGCAAGGCACTATCGTCAAGGGCAAGACTGCCTACGGTTGCTCTCGTTGGAAAGAAGGTTGCACTTATCGTTTGCCATTCGAGCAAGCAAAGTAGAAATTTTCTCTAAATTTTTTATTTTATCCTACATCCTACACCTTTTAAGGATAATGATGCCTTTTTGGCAAAATGCCATTAAACGCATTGATTTATAGTGTAGTTATACCCTCTGCCACAGTTTGGCAAAGCTTTGCCACTATATTGGCAAACGTTTGCCACACTGTGGCAAAACCTTATACGTCCTTATGTGTTTGACCACATGACATGATAAAGATGTATGTTTATCATGAAGATACATCTTTGTTATACGATTACACATGATTTACACTCAAAAAAAGGTGTAGGATGTAGGATAAAATAAAAAATTTTGACTTTTTTCTTTCTTTTGAAATTAACAAATGCTACTTCTTAACCTCTATATTGTGTAATTTTTCCCAACCACACAATAAACGACAGTTTTTTGCGTTTATATAATAGTATGCGCACGATAATTTTATATATAATAGCTGTTTTTGCACTGGTTTCTTGTTCCAACGAGGCAATCCTCACCAAGAAAGCAGAGCAAGCTTATGCTATTGGTGAATATTATAATGCTGCCAATTTCTATAAGAAAGCGTATGCAAAGGTGCCTGCTAAGGATAAGGCTAAGCGTGGTGAACGTGCTTATATGATGGGTGAGTGCTATCGTAGAATTGGTCAGACGCAAAAGTCTGTTGCTGCTTATCAAAATGCAGTTCGCTACAAGTGTAAGGACTCAACTGCTATATTAAGTCTTGCTCGTCAACAACTTAAAGCTGGCATGTATAAGCAGGCTATGCAGAACTTTAAGGATTTTCTTGATATTGATCCAACTAACGAACTTGCAAAGAATGGTTTGACATCAGCCGAACTCGCACCTCAATGGAAGGCAAAACCTAATCTCTATCAGATAAAGAAAGAGGCAGTATTCAATTCGCGTCGTTCTGATTTCTGTCCTATGCTTGCAGGTGATGACTTCACTCAACTTATCTTCTCAACTACTCGTTCGGATACTGAAGGTGATGAGGAGAGTGGTATTACTGGAACTAAATTCGCTGACCTTTTTATTTCTAAAAAGAATGAGGAAGGTAAGTGGCAACAACCTGAAAAGATTGAAGGTGAAGTAAATACGGAATATGATGAGGGAGCAAGTTGCTTGAGTGCTGATGGAAAGACTATGTACTTCACTCGTTGTTCAAGCGACCCTGACTATCCTCGTTATGCCGAAGTGTGGCAATCACAACGTAGTGATGCTGCATGGGGCAAGCCAACTAAGTGTGAAATCTCTCGTGATACTCTCAGTTCGTTTGCACATCCCGCAGTAAGTCCTGATGGTCAGTGGCTTTACTTCGTAAGTGATATGCCAGGCGGTGAAGGTGGACTTGACATTTGGCGCACTCGCATCCTTTCTAATGGTTTTGGTGGTGTGGAGAATGTTGGTCGCCCTATCAATACTCCTGGTGATGAGATGTTCCCTTGTTTCAAACCATCGGGCGAACTTTATTTCTCAAGTGATGGACATCCTGGTATGGGTGGTCTTGATATTTTCAAGGCAACTCCAGACACAATCAATAAGACTTGGATCATTGAGAATCAGCAATATCCGCTCAATTCTTCTGCTGATGAATATGGTATGACTTTCGATGGTGTTCACAATCGCGGTTACTATTGTTCGAGCAGAGGTGATGGAAAGGGATGGGAACATATTTATAGTTTCGAACTTCCTGAAATCCTTCATACAGTAACGGGTTGGGTTTACGAGAAAGATGGTTACGAATTGCCTGAAGCTCTTGTCTATCTTGTTGGCAATGATGGTACTAACGAGAAATTAAGTGTAAAGGGTGATGGTTCGTTCACTTATGTTATGAAACCAGATGTTGAGTATGTTCTTCTTGGTACTTGTAAGGGTTATCTTAATGTAAAACAAGAGGTTGCTTGCGAGTTTAGTGAGGAAAGTACAGATACAACTCTTCAGTTCCCATTGCCACCAATCAATATTCCTGTTCTTATCGACAATATCTTCTACGAGTTTGATAAGGCTGACCTTACTCCAGAGTCTACTGAGGCTCTCGACAGACTTGTGACAATGATGGAGGAAAATACAAACATCACTATCGAACTTGGTGCTCATTGTGACTATCGTGGTAATGATGCTTACAACCAGAAGCTCTCACAACGTCGTGCTGAGTCTGTTATTAAATATATGATTGAGCATGGTGTGAAGGCTGATCGTCTAACTGCAGTTGGTTATGGTGAAACTCGACCAAAGATAATCACTAAGAAACTTGCAGAACAATATAAGTTTGTTGCTGAGAATGATACTCTTACAGAGGCATATATCTTGAAGAAGTCGAAGGATGAACAGGAAGTGTTGAACTCGCTTAACCGACGAACTGAGTTTAAGGTTCTCCGAACAACATACGGTACAACTCTTAAGGAATACGAATCTTCAGAAGCAGAAGACAAGAATAAGAAGAAAGAAGAAGAGGTTGAGGAATAAAATCCACAACCTCTCTTTTTTATTTGTTTTGCAACTTGTTCTTTACGCAAACGAATAAAATGTATAAGCAGAATATTAGGCAGAAACCATTACTCAGGTACATTGGTGCATTGTTGAATAATATGCCCGTTATGAACCACATCCCAACTCCTAACGCTAAAACTGATTGCATTAGTATGGAAATGCCTTCTGTCTTTTTGGTTTTGTAGACCAACCAAGCTTGAGGAATTTGACATAATGCCATACAAATTCCTGCTATTGATGCTGTGATGGTTGACAAGTCCATGCAACTGTTTGCTTATGCTTCGCACAAGAACTTATACTCGAAGTTATTGCTCTTAGCACTTGGATACTGACTACGCTGATCGATTTCTTGACGCTTCTGCAAATGGTCAAGAATGCGATTGTAGCAATCCATTGGACTTTGTGCCTTTACACGAGCTGTGAAACGAGTGTCCTTGTATTGGAACTTGTTTGTTTCTGGAATAAGTACAACTCTCTTGAACAGTATAGAACCTTCGTACCATCCTGGGTTTTCTTCGTTAAGAATATCAAGGATTGTCTTCTTGCGGTCTGCCATCGAAGGTACCATTCCTTCGGCTTTCTGTTGTTTACGAAGTGCTTCCATCTCCTTAAATTCTTCAATGCTCGAAGCATCAGTCTTGAGGAAAAGGACGTAATTGCTATAACTTACCTTCAAACGGAAAGGGTAGAGGTTGCTTGATTCCATGAATGACTGGATGCGGTTTGCAATGCTGTTGTCTGCCTTTACTTCATCCAGAGAGTTAAGGAATTCCATTGCTTCATCTATGTTTGTGGCAAGTGCCTCGTGATCAAAGTATCGAATAAATAAATTCATATTTGTTTTAAGTTATTTCTTATTTTTATGCTATACGCAATTACAACTTGCAATTGCTTTGTTCTTATTTATTTGCAAAGTTACGGCATTATTCTGTGATTACGAAATTTTTACCGCAAAAAGATGTTTATTACTTGGCAGAAGAGCATTTAATGTGCATAACCGCTACGGATTCGCCACTCGGAAGGATAAAGGTTGTTGACTCGATTGCCTACGTTCTTGCCAAATCCAAGAGGATGTCCCTTGTATGCGAGGATGATATAACCTTTTGGCGCTTCCACTTGTATCGCTTCTGTTCGGAGGTATTTGACGGCATCCTCAAGTGATAGTTCTACGGTTGGGAAGATGTTGCAATTGAATACAGTACTCATTGCAAGGCTATGCGATGGTTGAATGTTCTTTCCCTTTATTGTAGCCATTTCAAAACCCGCACTAATTATTTTAAGGCAGTCTTTTGCTTGCTGATAGAGTTCGATGTATTGCTTTGGGAATGCAATAAATGTCTCCTTTTCGGCAATGAATGTGAATTCGTAAGCATCGTTTACCCATTCTTTTATTTCTTTTGGAATAGGAATAGGTTTCTGCTTGTCATTCTTCTTTTTCTTTTGTTTGCGGCAACCAAAGTCATCTTCATCGTCAAGTTCTGTCTTACGGATAACTGACACAAAAAAACCTTCTCCCTTGGTCTTGTGTGGAAAGAAGTGGCCGTTTCTAATGTTCCACTCTTCCTTATCGTTAAGCGAAAGGCGTTGACCACCAAGTTCTTTGATAATCCAATCAACATTTTCCTCGTCTTCAAGGCTGTTGAAAGTGCAAGTGCTATAGATAAGGATTCCGTTAGGCTTAAGGCATTGCCAAATGTTTTGAAGTATGTCACGCTGGCGTTTCCAACAAATATCTACATTATCCAAACTCCAATCATCTATTGCTCCTTGGTCTTTACGGAACATTCCTTCGCCTGAACATGGTGCATCACAAATGATTAAGTCAAACACTTCACCTAATTGTGTAAAGTCTTCTGCATAATTGCTTGTAACAATGTTATTTGGATTGCCCCACTTTGTGATGTTTTCCGAAAGGACCTGTGCTCTTTGTCGCATCACTTCGTTTGCTACAAGCAATGAACCTTCGGGTAGTAATGAGAGTGCTAATGTGGATTTTCCGCCTGGTGCTGCACACATATCAAGTGCAACGATTGGTTCTTCTGTGCAATAAGTCTTAATGATTTGTGACAAATACATCGACGAGGCTTCTTGCACATAATAGCATCCTGCATGAAGGAGTGGGTCGAACGTAAACGAAGGACGTGTCTTGAGATAGAATCCTTCTTCGCACCAAGGCACTTGTGATTCTATATTATCAGTATCTTCGTAACTCTCTGCTTTACTTCTGTTTATACGTATGCTTGTAGGGGATTCTGTTTCTGATAATGCACGACAAAGCGCCTCGGCTTCTGTCGAACCGAGTTGTCTGTTCATTAAGTTTTCAAAATCCTTTGGAAGTTGCATATTATTGTTTCTTTGAAGTTTTGAGAGTTTTGGTTATTCTTTTAATTAATACACCTTCGGTGGACGAAGTAAAAACCGATCAAAACCTGTAAAAACCATGAAAAACCTTTTTTTTACAAGGCGAACATGGTTGTTTTTTTATGTTTTTATAGGTTTTTATTTGTTTTTCTTTCCCGCACCTTCGGTGCAAAAATAGCAGATTCTCTTTTTCAATAATATTGAATAAGAACGTTTTGTTCTTTTATGTCCTGTTTATTTTCTTGTTAAGTCGATGAAAGCATACTTTTGATCATGCTTTTCGTCTTTATCATGTTCTTCGCGGAAAGTCTCTGCCCATTCTTCTTCGTTCCATTTAGGGAAGAATGTATCTGCCTCGGCTGGAGTGTCATAGATATATGTAAGGCAAAGGCGATCTGCAAATGGAAGTGCTTGCTTGTAAACCGATGCTCCACCTATTATATATATGTCTGTACTCAACTGGTCATTATATGTATATCCACTCTTTGCAGCCTCGAGAGCGGCCTCGAGGGTAGGGTAGCACTCTGCTCCGGCAAAGGCATCTGCTTTTGCAGTACGAGAGATAACGATATTACGGCGATTTGGCAATGCACCCTTTGGGAGACTCTCGAATGTCTTCCTTCCCATAATAATGGTATTACCGGTTGTAAGGCCTTTGAACCTCTTCAAGTCATTAGGTAACCAATAAACCAACTTGTTCTTATATCCAATAGCATTGTTCTCTGCTATCGCAACAATTATTGAAATCATACTGATACGGTTGCTTTGATGTGTGGATGTGGATTGTAGTCAACGAGTTCGAAGTCTTCGAATTGGAAGTCAAAGATGCTCTTCACATCCGGATTTATCTTCATTTTTGGAAGTGGACGAGGGTCACGTGACAACTGAAGCTTTGCTTGTTCCAAATGGTCGTTATAAAGATGTGTGTCGCCTGTTGTATAAACGAAATCGCCTGGTTTCAAGTCACATACTTGTGCCACCATCATTGTGAGCAAGGCATAACTTGCAATGTTGAAAGGAACACCAAGGAATGTGTCAGCACTTCTCTGATAGAGTTGGCAACTGAGTTTGCCGTCTGCCACATAGAACTGGAAAAGGATATGGCAAGGTGGCAAGTTCATATTATTGATGTCTGCCACGTTCCATGCAGATACGATGAGTCGACGAGAATTAGGATTATTCTTAATCTGTTCGATGACTTCAGTTATCTGGTCGATATGTCCACCATTATAGTCTGGCCAACTTCTCCACTGATAACCATAAATATGACCAAGGTTACCGTCTTCGTCAGCCCATTCGTTCCAAATGCGAACTCCACGTTCCTGTAACCATTTGGCATTTGTATTTCCCTGAAGGAACCAAAGTAATTCGTAAACTATAGACTTAAGATGCAATTTCTTAGTAGTTAGAAGAGGAAACCCTTCTTCAAGGTTGAAACGCATCTGATTTCCAAATACAGATATGGTTCCCGTACCAGTACGGTCACCCTTTTGTACGCCTTCGGTGAGAATGCGATTGAGTAAGTCAAGGTATTGTTTCATTTCTTTTTGTAAGTTTTTGCAAAGTTACGAAATAAATAATAATAAAACAAATAACTATGTAAGAAACCTAAATACAAATCTTGAAACAGTAACAAACATTACAAACAAAGCAATTATACCAAAAAGAGCGACTCAAAATTGAATCGCTCTTTTTAATATATAAGTTGCAATAATTTTACTGCTGCTTGTTAGCTGAGTAAACAATCTTCAAAGCGTATGCTTTACGAAGAATCTGCTTAACGTCTGTGATGATACCCATTGGAGTGTGGTGGTCAACCTTGAGTGAAACTGTGTAGAATGGCTTGTCATTCTCAGCAAGTCCACCGCGGTCTTCCATTACATAGTCGTAAATCTCTGCTGGTTCAGCGAACTTGTCGTTAAGCTGAATACGGTGAGATGAACCGAACTGACCTCTAAGGTTATCTGTTGGCTGACCGATGTAAACGAATGAAGTACATGACTTACGAGCAAGCTTTTCGAGCTGAGTACCTACTGGCTTCTCAAACTTTACCATAAGTGTAACTTCACGCATTGTTGTTACCATCATGAAGAAGAACAAGATTGAGAAAATCAAGTCAGGGAGAGATGAGGTGTTCATCTCAGGCATTTCTCTGCCACCGCCTTTATTAAATCTACTCATTATTTAGTTCCTCCATATGTTTTTGGTTCAGCCTCAGAAATCTTCTGTGGATATACGTCACGAACTGCTTCCTTCTCCTTGTCAGTACAGAACTCGTACTTGTGACCGAATTCAGCCTTCGCAAACTCATCACGAAGCTCATTGTAAGCTGCAACTAACGCATCCTGAACCTGGAAGTAAACACCATAGTCAGTACCACGGTCAGTCTGAACTGAGATTACGTGGTTTTCAGTGACCATCATTGTCTTACCAAGATTCTTAATCTTCTTAGGTCTAAGCTCTGGAAGATTAGGATCGTTGTTTTCGTTCTTAATAAACACCTTAGCTCTCTCCTTTACATCCTGTACGGTACAATAGTCTTCACCGATGAGGAGGTAATTGTCCTTGTTGATACGAATGTTAAGGATGTTACGTTCCTTAACCTTGATTTCGTTTTGTTCCTGGTCTGGCTCTGGTGGTTTTGGAAGTGTACGTCCAAGACCCTGGTCAGTGTCCATAGATGTTGTTACAAGGAAGAAGATGAGCAACATGAATGAGATGTCGGCAGTTGAACTTGTGTTCAATCCTGGCATTTTTCTTTTCTTTCCCATATTGTTTGCTCTGAGTTAAGTGTTAATTACTTTTTAGATGAAACCATACTCCAAGCAGTTGCAATAATAGTTACAACAGTAAGGATTACGATTGATACCATACAAGTGTCTGTAATAATGATGTCAGTACCAATATTAGAAAGAGCCTTGTTGTTGATGATCATTGTGTCGTCCTTGCACATGAAACCATAGATTGCACCAAGAATAAGTGATACTACACAAATACCCCAAGCGATAGCGTTAGTGTGTGCAGCAAGACCAGTATCCTTGCTTGTACCTGTTCCCTTTGTTGTAAGACCTTTGAAAAGACTCCAAAGTGTAACAACGATTGCTACTCCTACGAGGAAATATGTCCAAATAAGGAGAACGTCTGTGAGAGCTGGATCATTGAACTTTGGGTTCTCTGCGAACTCATTATCGAAACCGATAAAGTAGAAGAGGATGAGAATCACGATGCTGATACCCATTCCAGCCCAAAGAGTGTATTTTGAAATTTTTTCTACCATTTTAGTATTACCTCTTTAATTAATTATTAATTAGTTAATTCTCTAGTTATTCCTGCAGTACAGGTTTAACTAGTTTTCTAGATGTTCTAGTGTGGCTAGGGACTCTAGAAATTACTTCTTGAGGTTAT
>DCIW01000043.1 GCA_002317225.1 Prevotellaceae bacterium UBA1716
GATACTGCAGACAACAAGACTGTTATCTATCACAAGACAGAATATAAGGAACGTCGCGACCACTATGCATTCTATGCACTCGCAAATGCAAAGGCAGACGGTTATGATACTGACCGCGAATCATTCATCGGTCTTTACAATGAGTTTGCTGATCCTCAGTGTGTAATGGCAGGCAAGCCAAGCAACTCGCTTGCTCATGGTTGGTCTCCAATCGCTTCTCATTATGTTGAGGTAGAACTTCAGCCAGGTGAAAGCAAGGATTACATCTTCCTTCTCGGTTATGTAGAAAACGCAATGGAAGAGAAGTTCTGCGTTGAAGATCTTGCACGTAAGCAGAATGGTGAACTTATCACTTCACAGGCATCTGATGTTACATTTGTTAATAAGACAAAGGCTCGTGCTTGTATCGAGAAGTTTGCAACAGTAGAAGCTGTTGATGCCGCATTTGCAGAACTTGCTAAGATGTGGGATGAACTCCTTGACAAGTATGTTGTTAAGAGTGATGATGAGCGCCTCAACCGTATGGTTAATATCTGGAGCCAATATCAGTGTATGATTACCTTCAACTTCTCTCGTTCGGCTTCATTCTTCGAGAGTGGTGTAGGTCGTGGTATGGGATTCCGCGATTCAAATCAGGACCTCGTTGGTTTCGTTCATCAGGTTCCTTCTCGTGCTCGCGAACGTATCATTGACATCGCATCAACTCAGTTCCCTGATGGTGGTTGCTATCATCAGTATCAGCCACTTACAAAGCATGGCAATAATGATATCGGTGGTGGTTTCAACGATGACCCATGTTGGTTGATTTTCGGTACAGTTGCTTATATTAAGGAAACAGGCGACTTCTCTATCCTCAACGAACCTGTTCCATTCGACAATAAGCCAGGCACAGAGGTTTCCCTCATGGAACACCTCCGCATCTCTTTCAACCACGTTGTTGAAAACCTCGGTCCTCACATGCTCCCACTCATCGGACGTGCTGACTGGAACGACTGCTTGAACCTCAACTGTTTCTCATGGGATCCTAACGAATCGTTCCAGACAACAGAGAACAACTCAGAAGGCTCGAAGGCAGAATCACTTATGATTGCAGGACTCTTCGTAGTTACTGGTAAGGACTATGTTGAACTCTGCAAGCAGACTGGTGACCTTGCAGAAGCAGAACGTGCTCAGAAGTGCATCGACTCAATGGTTGAAGCAGTTAAGAAGCATGGTTGGGACGGCGAATGGTATCTCCGTGCTTACGACTTCTACGGCAACAAGATTGGTTCTAACGAATGTGAAGAAGGTAAGATCTTCATTGAATCACAGGGCTTCTGTACTATGGCAGGTATCGGTCTTGAAGAAGGTATGGTTGATAAGGCTATCGATTCTTGTAAGAAATATCTTGATTGCGAACATGGTATGGTTCTTAATAATCCTGCATATACCACTTATCATGTTGAGATGGGTGAGATTTCTTCTTATCCAGCAGGTTATAAGGAGAATGCTGGTATCTTCTGCCACAATAACCCATGGATGATCATCGGTGAGACTGTTGCCGGACGTGGTAATGATGCTTGGGAACTCTTCCGCAAAATTGCACCTCAGTATATTAAGGATCAGGAACTCCACAAGGTTGAGCCATACGTAAACTGTCAGATGGTTGCAGGTAAGGATGCTGCTAAACCAGGTGAAGGTAAGAACTCATGGCTCACTGGTACTGCCGCATGGATGTGGCTCACAGTTAGCCAGTACCTTCTCGGTATCAAGCCTACTTACGAAGGTATTCAGGTTGACCCATGTCTCCCTACAGACATAAAGGAATACTCTGTAAAGCGTGTACTTCGTGGTGTTGAATATGATATCACAGTCAAGAACCCTAATGGCGCACAGAAGGGCGTTAAGAGCATGACTGTCAATGGTGTTGCTGTGGAAGGTAATATCGTTAAGGCCAATGAAGGAAAGCAGGTAGTTGTGGTAACCATGTAAAAAAGCCCTAAAGCCCCACCCCACCCCTCCCCCAAGGGGAGGGAGTGGGAGGTTACTGGGACAAGCATTAGATAACTAAATAAAAGATAGTAGATAAGATGAAAAAGATAGTAGTGTTAGTAGCACTTTTCTCTTTCTGTATTTTGAATATCAGCGCAGCGAAACAGACTCCTGCTGAGCAACTTATCCAGCGCCTCATCAAGATTCAAAAGAAAGGTTATATGTATGGGCATCAAGATGACCCATTCTATGGAATTACTTGGGAATATGAAGATGGTCGTTCTGACACCAAGGATCTTGTTGGCGATTATCCAGCAGTGATGGGCTTCGAACTCGGAGGCATTGAGATGGATGATGCAAAGAACCTCGATAGCGTACCTTTCAATCGTATGCGAGATGAGATTATAGCTCATTACAATCGTGGTGGTATCATCACTATCTCATGGCATCCTCGCAATCCTCTTCTTGGTACAACTGCTTGGATTGAAAACGATGTGAAGGCTTACAATGAAGCAGTTGCAGCACTCTTGAAGATAAATCAAGGCGAACTTGCAAAGCAAATTATCGACCCCAAGAATACAGTAAAGAGTATTCTTCCAGGTGGTAAAAAGCATCAGTATTTCCAGTCTTGGTTACAGAAGTTGACCGCATTCCTCACATCTCTTAAAGATATCAAAGGCAATCAAATTCCTTTTATTTTCCGTCCTTATCATGAGAACACAGGCAGTTGGTTCTGGTGGGGACAAGACCTTTGTTCTGACAAAGAATATCTTGACCTTTGGGCAATGACTCAAGATTACATCAATGCCGCTTCTGTAAAGAATGGAAAACTTCAGGATTATCTCATCTGGTCATACTCTCCATCATGGTATTACCCATCTGCTATCAAGCGTTATCCTGGTGATGATCGCATCCAACTTCTTGGTTCAGACGTATATATGTGGGGCACAGAGGCTGACTTCATCAAGCAACTAGACACTGAACTTCAGAACCTCACTCGTCTTGGAAAAGAACACAACAAGGTGATTGCACTTACTGAATGCGGTTACAAGAACTCTCCTGACCCAACATGGTGGCAGCGTGTGTTCAAGGCTACCATTGAGAAATACTCATTCAGCTATTTCCTTCCTTGGAGAAATTATAAGGAAGAACATTTTGGCGCTTCTCCTGATGCTCCTACTGCCAAAGATTTCAAGCAGTGGGCAAAAAACAAAAAACTCTTATTCTGCAACGATATTAAAAAGATTAAATAATGACATTCCAAGAAAAAGTACAGGCTGTTCGCTCAAAGCATGAGGCTCTTCTTACTCGTAAGAACGAACCAATCGAGGGCAACGGCATCTACGAAAAATATAAGTTTCCTATCATCACTGCTGATCACACTCCACTTGAGTGGCGTTATGACTTCGATGAAAAGGACAATCCTTACTTCATGCAACGCATCATGATGAACGCCACTCTCAACAGTGGTGCCATCAAGTGGAACGGTAAGTATCTCCTCGTTGTTCGTACAGAAGGTGCAGACCGCAAGTCGTTCTTCGCTATTGCAGAGAGTCCTAACGGTGTGGATAATTTCCGCTTCTGGGAAGAACCAATCACAATGCCAGAGGATGTAATTCCTGCAACAAACATATACGATATGCGCCTTACTGCACATGAAGATGGTTGGATTTATGGTCTTTTCTGTGCAGAACGTCACGATGATTCTATGCCTAACGACCTTTCTGCAGCAACTGCAACATGCGGTATTGCTCGCACAAAGGACCTCAAGACTTGGGAGCGCCTTCCTGACCTCAAGGCAAAGTGTCAGCAGCGTAATGTAGTGCTTCATCCTGAGTTTGTAAATGGCAAGTACGCTCTATACACTCGTCCACAGGATGGTTTCATTGATGCTGGTTCTGGTGGTGGTATCGGTTGGGCACTTATCGACGATATCACTAATGCAGAAGTGAAGGAAGAGAAAATCATCAACGCTCGTCATTACCACACTATCATGGAGGTAAAGAACGGTGAAGGCCCTCATCCTATCAAGACTGCAAAGGGATGGTTGCATCTCGCTCATGGTGTTCGTGGTTGTGCTTCAGGTCTTCGTTATGTACTTTATATGTATATGACAAGCCTTGAAGACCCAACAAAGGTTATCGCACAGCCAGGTGGTTATTTCCTTGTTCCTGAAGGAGATGAATACATCGGTGATGTAATGAATGTGGCATTTGCAAATGGTTGGATTGCAGACGAAGATGGAAAGGTATTCATCTACTATGCTTCTTCCGATACTCGTATGCATGTAGCAACATCTACTATCGACCGCCTCATTGACTACTGCATGAACACTCCTGAGGATGGATTCTATACAGGCAAGTCTGTAGAGACAATCAAGGCTCTTGTTGCAAAGAACAAAAGGAGCCTACCCTAACCCTCCCAAAGGGAGGGAATTTAAATATACTTTAGTTAAACGGATATAACCCCAAAAATCTTAATTCTTAACTATTATATGGCAAAATTATCAGAAAAAATCGGTTACGCTCTCGGTGATGCTGCTTCTGGTGGTATCACATGGAAGATAATGTCTATTGCGTTCCCATTCTTCTTTACAAACGTATTTGGACTTTCACTTGCTGACACTGCAGCATTGATGCTTATCGCACGTATGTTCGACGTAGTTACGGACCCTATCATGGGTAGTCTTGCAGACCGTACACAGTCACGTTTCGGAACTTATCGTCCTTGGCTTATCTTTGGTTCTATTCCATTCGGACTTATTTTTGCGCTCTTGCTCTATACACCAGACTTGGATCCTGTAGGTAAGCGCATATATGCTTATTCATTCTATCTTATGATGATGGCTATCTACACTGCAGTAAACGTACCATACGGTTCGCTTCTCGGTGTTATGACCGAAGACGACAATGAGAAGAACGAGTTCTCTTCATATCGTATGGTTGGTGCTTATGCAATGGGCTTCATCACTCTTCTCTCTTTCCCTTATCTCCAGAAGATGGTGGGTGGTTCTGATGCTCATCAGTATGCAGTTCTTGGTGCAGGTTTTGGTATCCTTGCAGCAGTGATGACTCTCGCTTGCGGTTTGTTGACAAAAGAACGTGTAAAGCAGGTGCGTGCAGAGAAATTCTCTTTCAAGCAGTTTGCTGACCTCTTCAAGAATAAGCCTTGGTTGATTCTCACTTCAATAGGTATCTGCACAAACTTCTTCAACGGTTTCCGTTATGCAGTTGCTGCTTACATCTTCCAGTATTGTATGGGTGGCGATATCACTGTAAGCAGCCTTATCATCAACTATACAGTATTCATGGCATTCGGTGAAGTAACATGTATGATCTTCGGTGCTCTTTCTCCAAAATTCACTGCATGGATTGGTTCAAAGCGCATGGCATTCATTTGGTCTGCTGTTATTTGCTTCGTGCTTTCAATAGCATTTTTCTTCATACCAATGACTCCAAATTCTATCTGGTTGATGATTGGACTTGTAGTCTTGACATCTGTAGGTGTAGGTCTCTATTCTCCACTGCTTTGGTCTATGTATGCTGACGTAGCGGACTATGCAACAGCAACATACGGAACATCCTCAACTGGTCTTATCTTCTCTTCTGGTACAATGGCACAAAAGTTTGGTGGTGCAGTTTCAGGTTCTCTTATCGCTATTCTTCTTGGTTTGGCAGGTGCAACTATGATTGCAGACGAGATGGGCAACGAAAGCATTGACCCTGCATCAGTAACAGAATCAGTTCGCACAATGATATGGGCACTCTTCTCATTATTCCCTGCATTCATTGCATTGGTAATGGGATTGTTGGCATACATATATCCTATCAAGAAGTAAGACTTGATTGACTTAAAAAAAACAACTAATGATACTAACAATGAAACAAGAAATGAGAGAGGTGTTGGAAAACAACATCCTCTCATTTTGGATAAATAACATGCAGGACACCGAACAAGGTGGCTTCTACGGACAGATGAAGGGTGACGGCACCCTCGTGAAGGATGCTCCTAAAGGTGGTATCCTCAACGGCCGTATCCTTTGGTCGTTCTCTGCTGCTTATCGTGTGATGCAGAACGAGGAATATCTCGATGCTGCAACACGAGCACAGGAATATATCGTAGAACATTTCCTTGATACTGAGTTTGGTGGTACATATTGGAGCCTCAACGCTGATGGCACTCCACTCGACACAAAGAAGCAATTCTATGCTCTTGGTTTCATGCTTTA
>DCIW01000165.1 GCA_002317225.1 Prevotellaceae bacterium UBA1716
AATAATAGTTTCTTCATAAGTAATGTTTTGTTTGATTAAAATGAAATTAAATGATTCGTTTATGTTTCTGCTGCAAATTTACGAATAATCCGCCTTTTATTCATACAAAGCGCGTTACTTAAACTTATAAATGCGTTACATTTTTATTTAAAAGCATGTTTTTCCTATAGTTACAAATAAATGAAACGTACTTAAAAGTACAAATGTAGAAAAGTTCGTACCTTTGCAATGTCAAAAGGAAAAAGGTCCTTCAAACGAGGAAATCTCCTCAAGACATCTTGAAGTATAAACTAAAGATTAATATAAAATTTCTAAGTATTTAATAGACGGTAAAAGATTGTATAGTTTGGTTTTTGATAATAGTTAGTTAATAAGTGTAGAGTTTTCTTTCATAGAATTTCTCATAATTAGATTAAAAAGTTAGGTTATTTATTTAGTACCCCTATTAGGACTAAGTTTTAATTAGTTAGTATCAAAAAATCCTCTTCGTGATGAAGGGGATTTTTTATTTTACTGCCCAAGTATTTATCATTCCTTTTTAGCATAAATACCAGACCATTTACTTTTCATTAAGGCTTCATAACTTTTTCCTGCTCTTTTCCTCCTATATCGGGAAAGTTTTCACATAGTAACGTGAAAGCTTTCACACAAGGGCGTGAAAGCTTTCATACTATAGAAGGAAAATGTTTTTGTTATTTTTCTTGTTGCTCATCTTCGCTTGCAGCTTGCTTCTTCATCCATTCGGAAGGAGAGAGGCCATAGAGTGCTTTGAAGTAAGTAGAGAATGATGATGGAGACTTGAATCCACAGGCAATACTTACACCTGCAATGTCCATCTTCTTTGTTGAGAGAAGTCGTGCAGCTTCCTTCAAACGCACATACTTGACAAATTCGCGAGGTGACTGTCCTGTCATGTCCTTCATCTTACGATAGAAATGTACGCGTGAAATACCAACAATGTCTGCAATCATTTCGACAGAGAGTTCATCGTTATCAAGATTATCATTGATAACCTTCATGATACGACGCATAAGATTCTCGTCTGGTGACTCGAGTTCCTTCTTCTCGATAGTGTCTTCCTGTAGCTTCTCCGACTTGAAACGTCCTTGCAAGAGTTGGCGGCTTCGGAGAAGTCCGAGTGCAGTAGTACGAAGCACATCAATATTGAATGGCTTTGAAATATATGCATCAGCACCATTAGTTATACCAGCAATACGATCGGCATCACTACCGAGAGCAGTCATCAAGAGGATAGGGATGTGGTTAGTGTTGAAGTTGGACTTCACCTTCTGACAAAGAGTCAAACCATCCATAACAGGCATCATGATATCTGAAACTACAAGTGAAACGCACGTAGGATTTGCAATGATGTAATCCCATGCCTGCTGTCCGTCGGAGAAATCTACCACTTCGGCATCGGCAGAAAGCTCGGAATTAACATACTGACGAATCGAGGTGTCATCTTCAACAAGTACAATCCTATTAACCATTGTCTCTGATGAAGAATCTGAAGTTCCGTCAGTTTGTTTCAAATCTGTAACAGGAACAACAAGTGCATTCTTTTCGACAGTATCAGTATCTTCAATATGATATTCCTCGGCATTTGAAGTGTCAACACCTGAGATGGTCGGAATAGAGATGTCAAACTGAGTTCCTTTGCCTTGAGGATTGTCTTTAACAACAATCTCTCCCTTATGCAACTTAACGAGCATCGCTGTAAGGTTAAGACCTATACCCGTACCTATATAACCATTCTTATGACCAGCGGAGTAGAATCGTTCGAATATCTTTTGCTTGTCTTCATCAGCAATGCCACCACCAGTGTCGGTTATTGTCAATCCAAAGTTAGAATCGTCTTTCATGAAAAGATCAACAGAAATGCTACCACCATCAGGAGTGAACTTGAAAGCGTTTGACAATAGATTCATGATAATCTTGTCAATATTTTCAGGGTCAACCTCAACAGTCAATGTGTTGATTCCATCATGATTGAAGTTGTAATTGATATTACGACTTTCTGCTTGTGTACGGAAAACATCGAATGCATTCTGAATGAAACTTACGATTTCCACCTTATGGTAGTCGAGCTGATACTTGCCTTGATCAATCTTACGTACATCCATCATCTGGTTGATAAGACGTAGGATACGATTGGCATTCTGCTTGATAAGTTTGTAGCTTCGTTGACATTCAGGATCCTTATCCATACGTATGAGTTTCTCAAGTGGAGCAAGGATTAGAGTCATCGGAGTACGAATCTCATGACTAATATTCATGAAGAACTGAATTCGTGCTTCGTTGATTTCCTGTTCCTGCTGATGACGTGCCAACACTTTGCGAGCAGCAATGAGACGCTTAACGTAAAGATAACCAAGGTAGCAGATAAGTGCAAAAAGGAGGAAATACAATATCTGTGCCCACCATGACTCATACCATGCAGCTTTCACCTTGATAATAAGTTCGCGTTCTTCACTTACACCATTATACGAAACCGCACGGATGCGAAGTGTATGCTTTCCTGGTTTGAGATTGTCAAAATAAAGACGTGAAGCCTCGCCTTGATTTGTCCAATCCTTTCCGTCAATACTATATTCGTATGTAACGTGCTGAGTGAAAAGACCTTCAATGCCAAGTTGGATGACGAAGTGATTGTCTTTGTGTGACAAATGGATTTCATGGCAATCATCGAGCACGTCTTCAAGGATTTCATAATCACGTGAGTCGTCATTGCAATGAATAGTCTTGCCCGCGATAGAAAGATCAACCAACTTAAGCTTCATCGGTGCGTCCATACCATCTTGTGCAATAATAACCTTTGGATCAAAATATGTAAGACCACTTACTCCACCAAAATAGAGGAAACCATTCATTGAGACTGTAGCACCCTTGTTGAACTCATTGTCCTGGATGCCATCATCTGTGAAGAAGTTCGCAAATGATTTATCCTTCGAATCGAAGCAACTCAAACCATCATCGGTTCCTAACCATACATTCGAACCATCAACCAAGACAGACTCAACACTATTATTTGGCAATCCGTCGGTTGTTGAATAGTTCGTAAGTTCGTTGGTTTTAATATCAAGTACATAGAGGCCGTTGTTTGTTCCAAGATACATTTGTTTCTTGTCTACAGATGCTTCCATGTGCTTGATTGAGTAAGTACGAAGCATGATTGTGCTCTTCTTCGAAATAACACCATTACCGTCATATTGACAAATAATGAGACCATCGGATGTCCCAACAAAAACTTTGTTTCCAAACTGTTTTACACTATAAATGTAATTGTTATGGATGATCTTAACACCTTCAGCACCAGAGTTATAGTTGGCAATATATTGCTTAAAACTATTATCCGAAGGATTAAAGTAGTAGAGACCTCCACCCATTGATCCTATCCAATAGCAACCATTATCTGCTGGGCAGGTATCGAACACCTGGTTTATTTCCTTAGTGATAAGAGAGAAGTTTCCATTATTGAAAGACCAAAGTCCATCATAATATGTGCCAAGTAACAACTTGGAAGAGGATAGGGAAGAGATGGTTGTGAATGACACTGGCATATTAGGAACGGTCTCCTTGCTATAGTGCTGAGAGTGAGTTCCGTCCGCAGAGAGATAATAAAGTCCATCATTATCTACTGCGACCCAAAGGTTCTTATTGTCGTCTGCTTTGGTGAGCGTGAAGACTGAATTGGTACCGAGTGAATTCTTTGTGATTGAGTGTCGACCGATATACTCAAAGCTTGACTCTGTATGAGGCTTGAGCATCACACCTTTAAAATATATACCAACCCACACGTTTCCGTATGAATCGCATATAGCATCCTTTACATTGGATGTTGCTGTATTAAAGTCGTTTACCTTAATGCTACTTTCGGTAATCTGCTTAGTCTTCTCATTATAAACTCTCAAGCCACCACCGTCGGTACAAAGGAAAATGCGAGTGTCGCGCCAAGGATTGATTCCGTATAACACACCACCTAATTCTGCAGGCGACGCAATCATTTCAAAATGATCCTTCTTTACATTATATAAATAAAGTCCATTATTGTCTGTAGCAGCATAAAGATTGCCAGTGGTGCTTTCAACAAGCTTGATAGGACTCTTTACTCCTGGATAAAGCTTCATCTTCTTACCTTTGCGAAGGTAAAGATGATGGTTGTTTATTGTCCAGACATTATTTCTTTTGTCTTGGTAGAAGAAAGTTGGATTATAATTGTTGTCTGCATTGAATTCATTGATATGCTTGAGTTGGAAATTACCTTTTGCATCCTTAACGATTTCACCATTTCCGTAACCGGTGAAAGTCATCATGATACGCTCTTTTCCGTTATCATTTATCTTGTAGAAGCCAATGACACGAACTCTTAAGGTATCACCATTTATGCCAACGAAAGGAAGGGACTGAAACTTATTGGTAGCGTAATTGAATACTTGAATGCCTTTTCCTGTACCTATAAGGATATTATTGCGGTCGTATTCGAGAGCGAATGTGGTTTCATCTTGCAAGAGGGATTGAGAATCGCCTTCAATATGACGATATACGTTTATCTTTGTGCCATCATAACGGTTAAGACCATTTTGGGTTCCAATCCAAATGTTATGTCGGCTGTCTTCATAAATGTTGTGAATACAAGTATTGGACAATCCTTGTTTCGAGTTGAAGAATAATACATTTTGTGCACCAGACTCGAAAGTACACAAAAATAGCATAGTTATGATAGTTAGTATTCGACGAAGCATAGTTTGGTCAAAAATTAGGTTAGTGTTGCAAAGGTAGCAATTTGTTTCGAATTACACAACAAAATTCCTTAAAAAGTGCATAAAAAGGTTATTATGATATAAAAAAAGGTGGGCGATCTTCACAGACAGCCCAACCCGTACGAATCATTTTAAACATGATAGGCACGATAGCCTACCATTTTCTGTATGTAATTTTAATTACTTTACAAGTACCTTTGAAGTCTGACCATTTGCAGACTTAACAATGTTGATACCCTTCTTGAGAGAGTTCTGACGGATACCTGCAGCTGAGTAGATAGACTTAGCAGCATTTGCACCGTTTACACTTGAGATAGCATCTGGAGCTTCTGCACCGAGATAGAAGAGCTTCCAGTTGTCCATAACGATCCAGTCGTTACCGATGAGAGTAGTCTTGCGGATACCGAATGTGAGTGAACCACCATCTTCTACGTATACATCAATAGTATTAACGTATGCGTTAGGATTGTTGTTCAAAGCTCTTGAAGCACCACGGAGTGAGCTTGGGAAGAAGTAGATGTCGTCACAGTCTTCAACCTTAGTATCCCAAGGATAAGCGTTGCTTACAGTCTCTTCGTCAAGTTCTTCGTAAGAGATTTCACCTGTTTCTTCGTCCTTAACTTCCTTCTTGAACTGGTAAGTCCAGTGTGGTTCCCAGATCTCGTTACCTTCAGCATCAGCTTCTTCAGCCTTGTTCCAAGCATCTACATACTGAGTGTATGAACGCTCGTAGAATGATTCAGAAGCGATAGAAACGATTGAAGTCTCTTCTGCATTTGCATAAAGCTTAGCGTTAGGGTTAGCCCATTCGCCAGTATATTCGTCCAAGTTGTAGAAGAAGTTGTTGTATGCACCAGCAGCATCACCGTGGTCACGATAGAATGCCTGAACCTGAACGCGGTAAGTACCTGCAGGGAGAGAGTAGATAGTCTGGTTGATGTCAGAGTTGCAGTTCCAACGTTCAACTGTACCAAGTGAGTCAACTGTCATTTCACCATTCCAACCCTTAGAGAGGTCATCATACTTAGGGTTAACTACGAGAACAGTTACGTCAACTGGATTGTCCTTAGTAGCTTTGTCAGTACCAAGAGCAGCAAGTTCTGCCTTGTTGTATGGGAGTGCAAGAGCAGCTGAGAGTTCAGCAAGCTTAGCAGCATTAGCATAGTTTGCAGTGAGGTAAGCAGCCTGCTCGTCCATGAGAGCCTTAACGTCTGCTACATCTGCATACTTCTTAACTGTCTGGAAGAAACTGAGGTAGTTTTTGTAAGCTTCGAGATCCTTAGCAGCAGCTTCAGCATCAAGATATGTGTCAGTTTCAATTTCACCTACACTAAGTGCACCAAGCTGAGCAGTCATAGTGATGTCTGCTTCTGGATTAGATTCTGCATACTGGTCACAGAGTGAAGAGAAACCTGGAAGAGTATTGTTGTTGAAGTTGTTTACAGCTGTGTTAGCAGCAGATACATAAGCTTCAGCCTCCTTGATTGTTGAGAGTGCAGCCTGGTAGTCTTCCTGAGTTGTGATTGATTCTGGAATCTTAGCAATAATATTGTTTGCAGCTGTTACGTCACCAGCGAATTGGAGACCTGTAACAGTTTCTGAACCATTGATCTTTTCCTTAACAGCATCGAGAGATGGCTTGAGAAGAGCAGCGAAGTCTGGAGTCTCACCATAGTAGTAGAGACGGAAACCTGTTACAGCATAGAACCATGTTGAACGTGAACCGATAACTGCATGACCATCTTCTACAAGAACCATGTTAGTTCTAAGATCCTGCCAGTCGTCTGTACGATAGAGTGGGTAGTTACCAGCACCCCACCACCAGTGCTCACCCTTGTGAGTGAACTGAGCCTTTTCCATTGTAGCATCATCTGGCTGAGTACCTGCGTTGATATATACATACTGACCTTCGTGAGGATTATTTCCAGCATTGATGTAGAATGCAGCCATTGAGTAGTAACCCTTTGGAAGACCAGAGATTACCTGACGCATTTCCTGATATCCACCGATTGGGTCGCCTGACCATGCACCTACAGCAGTGAAACCGTGCTGCATTGTTACATTATCAATACCACCCATCCATCCAGATGTACAGTTGTGGTTGAAGATCCATTCGCCCATAGCATCCTTGTTCTGAGTCCAAGAAACATTGCTTGCGATGTCAATCCAGTCTGGGTGTTCAGACATTACTTCCTTAACACTCTTTTCGCCGTATCCAGCAACCCAAGTTGATTCGATTTCATCTGAGTAGCAGTAGTAACCCTTTTCTGCATCATAGTGTGGTGCATACTCATTGTTACAGAACCATGCATAGTTGATAGCAGAAGAGAAATCGTAAGCACCATTAACTGGTTCCTGACTCATAAGATACTCGATACGAGCAGTACAGAGGTTGTCATATACCTTCTGGATAGTATCAAAGTCATCGTCTGCAGTAGGTTCGTAGTTAGGGTCGAGACAGTTCTGAGCAGCCTTGAGAGCTACACCGAATGCATTCTTGCCAGGATATTCTGTTGATTCGTAAAGAATCTCCATAACCTTGATTACGCTCTTAAGGTTATCTGTTGCCTTAGCAGCTTCTTGAGCATTAGCAAGGATTCCGTTAAGAGTTTCAAGAGCACCAGGACATTCTTCCTTAGTAAGATCAGAAATATCACCAATTTCACCGTCAAACTCCATACGAGCATCGCTAATGAGGGTATAGATAAGACCATCGTTTACATACTTGTCCTCAAGTTCTTCAAGCTGGTGGTACTTGTCAGCAACTTCTTCCTGAAGTGCAACGAGTTCTGCAGCTTCACCTGCTTCACCTTCGTAGTAGAGCTTGAAGTTTGTAACCATGAATGAGTCAGCAGACTTAGCTTCCTTCTTGCTTACACCAAGACGTACATAACCGTCTTCGAGGAGGAAGAATGTAACAGTGTTGTACTTAACACCATCCTCGTTGTAAGCCTGATAGTGACCTGCATTGAACCAAGCAAGTGAACCAGGAACAGAACATGGACCCCAATAAGAGTCATTTGCATAATGTCCGTCAGACATATCCCAACCTTCCTTTACAAGGTCTTCGTAAATCTGATCACCATTGTACTGTTCGAAAAGACGAGGCATAAGTGGAGTCTTGAATGTACGGCCTGCAGTGAATGCATCGCTGTCAATGTCATACTGACCATTCTGAACATAAAGTTGAGCTAAGTCTTGCCAATTGCTTGTGTTGAAAGCGTTTGGATCTGCATCCCAAGATGTACCAAAACGATAATAACCTTGACATTCTACACGATACATACCAGCCTTAAGTTCTACGTACTGGTAGAGATCTACATCAGTACCATCGTAAACTTCGAAAAGACCGCCTGTTGTGGTTGTGCTGCCTGTAGCCTTGTCGAGCTTCCAATAATCCATTGGGTCGTTCATAAAGCTAAGGTTTCCCCAATTTACTTGGTCTGTGATTTCCTCACCGAGATTCCAAGCAAATGCAGAAGCTCCTGTTAAGAGCATTGCTGCTGCGAGTAAAAGTTTTTTCATACTAAATTAATTAATAATAAAATTGGAATAACTAATGTGTAATTATTTGTTATATATTTTTTTAGTTTTGCCGTTCTTATACCTTATTATATTTATACCTTTTTGTGGACCATCAAGTTTGAATCCGTTAGGCGAATAATAAGTTGCATTACTTTCATTAGTTTCGTCATCCTTATTAAGAGTTGCAATACCATCTGCTACTGAGCCTTCAAGTGTTACAGACTTCAAATAAAGTGTTTGAGTTGAACCTGCAGAATTGATGCATACAAGACGAATATGTGCTGGGTCTATCTTCTCGCCATTTTCGTCAACCATATCATGAAGGTCGATACTGCACTCTTTTAATAATCCAACATTCAACTTATAATAATGTTCGAAGAAGTTTACATTATTTTGGTTGTCGTAGACTCTAATGAACGTGTTCTTTTGAGCAGCCTTTGCGAATGTTATCTTAAGATATTGATATTTGCTGAGGTCAATACCTTCTACATTATTGAATCTCCATCCTTGACAACCATTCTGGAGGAATGTAAGAGTAGACATTGCAGATGCGTGCTTTGCTGTATTTGACACAGATGCATCAGTAATAGGATTAAAGATGTATGGATCGAACCAATCGTTTGAACGCTCAAATGGATCCTCTGGATATTCGATGAACTGATAACGCTCAAAACTTGGATAGTTTTCCTTTGCATAATCAGCATACCATTCGAAACATGCCTTACCACATGCATCCATTGGGTCAAGACCATTTGCTTCCATTGCTTTTGAAAAAGCAGGAGTGACAGTCTTGTAACTACTATTCTTATATGTATCCCAATCGAAGTAACAATGGCTTCCGGAGAGCGTCATTGATACGTTTCCATAGAAATCCTTAACTTGTTTGAAAGCCTTGCCCCACTTAGAAGTTGTGGCTGTGGCCCATGTACCATAGTTGGAAGTTACCCACTGGCCACTTTCATTATAATGTCCTGTTCCTTCTTTTTCTGGACTCCAGTCAATCTCTGTGATTACGATAGGGTTAGTACGAATCATAGGAATGCTACGACCGAAAGCATTCTTGCCACTTTCAACATTGTAGCTGTTATCGCTCAAACTATACCAACCTGGGTAGTCGTGAACTGCATAGCCGATATTGTTGAGAGGGTCTGTGATAGGGTATTTTGCATAAGGGCGATATTCCTGTTGCCAAATACCACCTGGAATCCAAATGATTCCCTTGAAACCATTGGCACGAATCTTATCAACAATTGGCTGGAAGAAATCATGCATACGCTTGTCATCGTTTGTGTTACCTGAAGCATTCTGAATATTTACAGGTTCGTTTGCAAGCTCTATACCAATGTGACCATAATACTTCAAGATTGAGTCGTTCTTTGTTACTCGATCCCAAACATCAATAAGGAAATCTTGATAGTATGTGCCAACCCTGATGTTTCCTGGACATACGCCAGGTGGTCGCATGATGACATACATACCATTTCTGAGACTCTGCTGAGCGATTCTCCAATAAAGAGTTTTGAGATATTTAGTAAGACGAGCTCCTGAATAGTGATAAACATTAGCTTCGCCACTCACTTCCTGACCAAGTGGGTCGTAAGTCTTTCCGCCACTTTGAGTAAAACCAGCCATCTTCACATTGTTGTCATTAGTCCAACATGGGTCAAGGTGAAGACGGAAGAGATTACAATATGCTCCTTGTGTGCTATCTGTTTCAGCCTTAAAAAGTCGGTTGAAATAAGTAACACAATTACTAACATTTGCATCGGTTGCTGAGGTTCCCCAACGATTGTTATTGAACCAAGGACTTGGTGTGTCCATGATACCATGAAGCACAACCTTGTTACCAGCCTGATCTCGCAACTGATTTCCGTCCACATGGATTGGAGGTAATTTGCCATAGTTAGGTTGGGCATAAGAAATAGAATTTGCCAACCAGAAACTAAGGCTCAAAAGTGAGACAATAGTAAAAAGTCTTTTCATAAAAAATGTTTAATTGATTCGTATGATTAATTCGTAAGAATTATATTTTGATTCGTTTCAATAATTCGTTGTCTTTGAATGAAGACAGGTTTGTTTAATGATTCGTCTTATAAAAGATGCTGCAAAGGTACGAGAAATATACCTTTGCAGCATTTAAAC
>DCIW01000053.1 GCA_002317225.1 Prevotellaceae bacterium UBA1716
AACATAGTTCGGTTGAGAGCGATGTAAGGAGGGCGGAAGAATTGTGGTTCCTCTCCCACATACTTCTTTATAAGCGACGATGTGTACTCTATTTCTGCCGTCATCGAGTCAGCAGATAGGGTAGGCATGCTCGAGTGAGTCTTGCTATGGTTCTCGATGTCATGCCCCTCTTTATGAGCACGTTGCATCACCTTTGCACTTTCCTCAGTGATGTTGTTTCCAATCACGAAGAACGAAGCCTTCACCTTATGTTTCTTCAGTACATCAAGCATTTTGACCGTAGTCGCAGTATTAGGTCCATCATCAAAACTGAGAGCCACATACTGTTTTTGCCCATAGGATAGTACGCTTATCATGAGTGCAAACGTAAAGATAATAAGTTTTTTCATATTTCTGTTATTTGATTGTTTGTTATTCCTTCTGATAAACCCTCACATAATCAATATCGTAACGAATAGGATACCCATCAACATCAACGTCACCTCCATTGTCTCCACCGATTGCGAGGTTGAGCAGGATATACTGAGGACTGTGGAAAGGATTGGTTCCATCCTTACTCTTATTGATGGTTGTGGATAGGTCTATTTCGTTGAGGAGTTCGTCATCGAGATAAATTCTTATAAAATCTTCGTCCCAATCCATTCGCCAGATGTGAAACTTTGAAGCCCAGAACGGATCCTTATCGGTGAAGTGGCTGAACGGAGTTGCCTTACTGTTCCATATAGCATTATACTGGCGTTCAGAAGCCCAACAGGCATTAGCCAAGATATGAGGCACACCTTTGATGCGGTAATATTCCATAACATCAATCTCACCATTGCTCGGCCATGGGAGTTTCTCGCCCAAAAGCCAAATGGCCGGCCACGAACCATAACCATCAGGTATTCGGGCACGACATTCGAGACGTCCATATTTGAATGAGAACTTGCCTCGGGTGTTAATACTGGATGAAGTGCAAGTGATAGTGGGGCGATTCTTTTTCCATTCCTTGCTTCTTTGCTTGTAGAGTGGGTTAGGGCGGTTTTCTTCGCGAGCCTCGATAGTCAGTATGCCATTCTTCACCGAAGCGTTATCCTCTTCATACCATTGGAGTTCATGATTGCGTACAAATCCATGTTCATAGTTCCATACAGCATCATTCACCTTTCCATCCTTATCAAATTCTTCGTTCCAGATTAGTTTGTACCCCGTTGGTGGAGTTGGGTATTTATTGTCACGCATCTCATTATCACCAGATTCTGCATTGTTCTGCCCGAATGCTATGCATGAGATGGTGAATAAAAAGAGAGTGCATAGTAGTTTTTTCATAAGATATAGTTTCATTGTCTTTATCAAGTTCAGATGCAAATATACAATCTTTCTGCGAAACTTCTTGCATACATAACTAATAATTAAGTACTTTTATATAAATGTTCAACAATTATTTGTATATTTGCAAAAAATATGTAAAGTTTAATACCTAATTGTTAGAATTATGAAATTACAGAACTTGATTATTAGTTTACTTACGGGACTCACAGCGGTAAGTTGTATGTCGCCAAACCCAAAGGTGACAGAAGCTCCGACAGGTGAGGCATTGTTTGACAACTTTTTATATGTAGGTGATGACGATTTCTACAAGAGTAATCCCCTTCCTAATGAGACTTCGTACTATAACCCAATCTTACCAGGTTTCTATCCTGACCCTACCATCGTGACTAATGGTAAGGGCGACTACTATCTCGCAACTTCCACATTCACTTACATCCCTGGTGTGCCTCTCTTCCATAGTAAGGATCTCGTGAATTGGGAACAAATTGGTCACATCCTTGATCGTGAAAACCAAGTTGCCAATTGCGAAGGTCATGATGTCAGTCGTGGTATCTTTGCTCCTGCACTTTCGTACAACCCAAAGACAGAAACCTACTACATGATCACTACTAATGTGAATGCTGGTACGGGCAATTTCTATGTTAAGACAAAGGATCCTGCAGGTTCATGGTCTGACCCTATTTACCTCCCTTCTATTCTTGGCATTGACCCATCTATCTTCATCGACGATGATGGCAAAGCATACGTTGTGAATAATGATGATGCACCTGATTACAAGCCAGAATACCCTGGACATCGTACAGTTCGTATTCAGGAACTTGATCTCGAAAACGACAGTTGTGTGGGCGAACGCAAGATTCTCATCAATAAGGGTTGGAATCCTGCTGAGAAACCAGTTTGGTGTGAGGCTCCTCATATTTATAAGATTAACGGTAAATATTACCTCATGACAGCTGAAGGTGGTACAAGCACCAATCACAGCGAAGTTATCTATCGTTCAGACTCTGTTTGGGGACCATACGAACCTTGCCCTCGCAATCCATTCCTCACACAACGCACACTCGACCCTAACCGTCCAGACCCAGTTACTTGTGCAGGTCATGCAGACCTTGTGCAGACTCCTGAAGGCGATTGGTGGTGCGTATTCCTTGCTTGTCGTCCTGTAGCAGGTGCAGATTACGAAAACCTTGGACGTGAAGTATTTATGCTTCCTCTCACTTGGGACGAAGATGGATGGCCAGTGATGACTGGTCAGGATAAGGTGATTGACCAAGTAGTGGTGGATGGTCCTGCAAAGCGTGGTGATAAGGTGACATTTGGCAATTTCTCAAAGGAAGACACCTTTGATAGTGATAAACTCGGAATGGAATGGGTAACTCTACGCAGCAAGATAGAAGATCAGTACTCTCTTACAGAGTATCCAGGATATCTTTCCCTCAAGGAGAGTCCAATCACAGCACGTGAGAAGTCACATCCATCTATGGTGCTTCACCGCATTCAGCATCACAAATTTACAGCTGGAACCAGCATGCTCTATAAACCTACAGAAGATGGCGATGCAGCGGGTATGGTACTCTATAAGGATCAGGATCATTATGCATTCATGTCGCTTGCTATGGTGGATAGTGCACAGGTCATCCGACTTCAGGTTTACAATGCTGAAAAACAAAGTGAATATCCAAGTCCTGAAGATAAATCGCGTGAAGATCTCATCAAGAATCCTATGATAGAAGAGTATCGTACTATCGATTTCAACGATGTAGAAATGCAGATTGTATCTGATGGAAAGTCCTTCACTTTCCAGTATCGTAAGGCATCTCCAGAAGACAAATGGCAGAGTTTCGAAAGTATCCCTGCTCACATCTTCTCCACTCGCGACACAGGTGGTTTCTGTGGTACAATGGTAGGTTTGCATTGTGTGGGAAAGTAATTCCACACAGTGCATTTTGACATCTTATTATGCCATAATTGTGGTATTTTACTTATTTTATTGCAATAAGGTTTTGAATACCAACAAAAAATGATATATCTTTGCAAAAAGAAAACTTATTTATAATACCAAAACTATTTTTTATGAAGAAAACAATACTCTCTCTTCTGGTCGCTTTGGCCACAGTGATTAACGTTCAGGCTCAGACTTTCGAGTGGGGCACTGCTACATGGAATATTCAGGATGGTCGTGTGTATGAAAGTGTTGAAGAACTCAATGCTGAAGGTGTGGTACTCACTTTCCCTAACCCAACAGGTTACACGCTTACATTCCTTAACGTTATCTTGGTTGAATACAACCTCTACATAGATGATGCTACAGAACCTATCAAGACAAAGTCTTCTGCTAAGATGAGCAATGCTGTGCCTATAAACTACGAATTCGTAGAGGGACACTCTTACAAGATTGTCACTACTCGCAACCTCCTTGCTCAGGCAAACCTTGCTACTTACACAACAGATACTCTGTCAACAAACGATGATTCGTACACTATCTCGTTCAAGATTAATGGTCCTGAACTACAGAACACATACAATGTAGAGGCTGATATGTCGCTCTCAATCATCGATCAGAATTGGTCGCCAACCATTTCTGCTGTTGATGTGGCAGCTATCTGCAAGGTTCTTGGTGTTGAAAGTATTGACAAGTGTGATGTTTACGGTCTTAACTTGAACGGTTCGTACAACAATCTCTATATCAGTCTTTATGATGGATGGCGTGATGCTGATGGCGAATTCACTACTTATTATGGTGGATGGGACTCAGGACATGGCCATAATGCTTACCCTGCAGTTTATTGCATAAAGCTCAACGAGGCAATGGACTCTGTGTACTACTACTTCTATGATTATTGGAAGGAATATGACCCAAATGCAGGAACAGAAACTGGTGGTGGCACAATTGTCACTTCAAAGCATCGTGCCCCAACCACTTCATATCATAATATGATTTGGGATTGGACAAATGAGGATGGTTCTGTCACACAATACTCACGTAAGTGGCGTTGTGATGAGGGTTCAGACTATAAGGCTTCATGGGCATTCATCGCAAACAAGAAGATGGTTCGTCTCAATGCAACAATGCACTTCCTCTCACAAGAAGAATATGATAAGAAGAAGGCAGAAGAAGAAGCATCTATCTCTCTCACATCAAACAACAATGCAACTCCAGTCGCAATCTACAACATCAACGGTACTCGCCAGTCTTCAATCAAGAATGGATTGAATATCGTGAAGTATAGTGATGGCAGCATAAAGAAGGTGATGAAGTAACCCTCTCATACATAGATAATAATGACCCCACCAATTAGAGTTTGGCGGGGTCATTTATTTTTTTTATTTTTATCGTGCAAAATGGTGAACATCCTACCAAAATAAGGTTAATGCACTGATATTCAGTATAAATATATTGGTAGGATGTTGTTCAAACATCCTACCAACATTCTACCAACTCTCTACCAGATGCAAGTGGAGCAATTTGATATTTCGGAAAATATATCATCTATCGTAAAACATACACTTTAGTAACGAAAGACAAAGTCCGTATGCACGGACATCGATGTCCGTATAGACGGACAAGTCATTTCTTAAGGAAGTTTTTCATTTTTACACCATTATTATTAGGATGTAATGAGGTAGAATGTTGGTAGGATGTTGGTAGGATGTTTAGGCAACATCCTACCAATGTTTTTGTGCTGACCATCAACATGTTAAGTACCATTTGGTAGGATGCTTGCCTAAATTAAGAAGAAAAAAATATTTTTTTAATCATTAATGTTCTGGCATCTTGCCGTTGATTGCATCAATCAATGTTGAGAGGAGTTGGTCAGTAGGAACAGAGAGTTTCATGTTGCCGATGCGGTTCATGGCTTGACGCTTACCTGACTTTATCTCCTTTATACGGTTCTCAAGAATCTTGATCATCTCCTTCTTGTACTTGGCATCAGTGTTAGGAGTGATAGGTTTTACCCAACGAGCAAGGGTCATATCATCTGCATCGAGATTCTTGTCCTTGAGATACTCCTTTATATATTTAAAGTAAGAGTCCATATCCTTCTGCTTGTCTGCAAGAGTGATCTGTGTGGTGAGGATGTAGTGGTTGGCATTTGGCACATTATTTTCCTGAAGGAGAGCCTTAAACTTGTCAAAGTTTGCTTGGTCAATAGTGGCAGTTCCGTCTGCCTCTGTGATAAGGTCACGCTGATAGTTCTGGAGCACATTCTGAATCTTCATGTCAACAGGAGTGTCGCCAATAGCTGCCTTGAGAGCAGATGGATCCTTGAGAACTGCCTGGAAAGACTTGGCAAATGGATTGCGAATGCTACCCATGAAGACATCACGGAGTTGGCTGTCATTCTGGAAAGTAGTTTCCTTGCCTTCGAGTATTGCTTCTGCTACATCGTTGGCTTCACCGCCCTTGTATGTGGCAGTAAGCGACTTGAGATAGTCTATAAGGAACTGAGGATCACGATCGCCATTCTTCCAACGCTCCTCATATCCCGAAGCTGTATTGTCCTGACTATTCTTCTCAACCTTTTGCATAAAGTCGTCTGCATTGCTACCACCAAGGAAACGACCAATCTCCTGAGCATCAGCATTGAAGATTACGAATGTAGGGTATGCCTGTACCTGAAGTTTCTTAGCAAGTGGAGCACCATAAGCACTCTCCATGTCAATCTTGAGGTTGATAAACTTAGCATTCATGTAGTTGCCCACCTTCTCCTGTGGGAACACATCCTTAGCCATCTTCTTACAAGGACCGCACCAAGTGGTGAAGCAGTCGAGGAAGATAAGTTTCTTTTCAGCCTTTGCCTTAGCAGAAGCTTGTTCGAGGGTTGTACCTTCTGGTTCGAAATTCATGCCTTGAGCGAACGCAGAAAGACAAGTGCAACAGAGTGCGATGATAAGTGATAAAGTCTTTTTCATATATGTAAGTTTTTGAGTTTTACTGCATACTAAATTTCCATGCCATATCCTTCACCTTACCAGGAATAGGATAATCATAACAATTATTAGTGTTGAGGATACCGCTGGCAGAGTTGATAAGGTATTGATAGACATGACCCTTTTGAGTCTTCTCGTTCCATGTGGCGATATGAACAAGATTGTCCGAACGAGGCACAAGTCCATAACCATATACTGTGCCGTGATAATACTTCATGATGCGAACGCAAGTCACTTCCTCATCCTCTGAAGGAGCAGTCCAAGCCTCAGTGGCATTCTGCTTGCTATCGTATGCGAAAGTATAAACCTTATTCTTTGCACCATAATATATATAAGAACCGATATGGCTTGCAGACATAGAAGTGGCACTCTCAATGTCTGGACAGAGCGTATTCATTGGATAGAGTCCTACACCAATATTAGTGCTGCTTCCGTTTGTTGTGGCAAAGTTGGTAACTGCCAAATTGTACTCACTACCTTTCTTCATGATGATATAGTCGTAAGGACGAAGCGAAACTCCCACGCTCTCACCTTTACCCCAATCAGCCATAACGAAATCCATGCCTGTATTGTTGACATCAAATGCTGCAATACCAGTGTCTTGTGGAGCAAAACGCTCAAGTTTAGCCTGATTGTAACCTGCATAACGGAAACAATGGTTGGTCTGATCATAAACCACAATACCATAGTTGAGCGTCTGAGGCACTTCTGCATTCCAAGGGGCAAGAGTGCCAATACCATCAGCAAACTTAGC
Organism: Prevotellaceae bacterium UBA1716; assembly: GCA_002317225.1. Lineage (GTDB taxonomy): Bacteria > Bacteroidota > Bacteroidia > Bacteroidales > Bacteroidaceae > Minthosoma. Next base: position 6,998 of record DCIW01000053.1, read on the forward strand.
CACACCAAAACGAGTCTTACGACCTTCGGTAGCACTAAACGAATAGGTATTGGTGTAAATCTTATTGTCATTGATAAGCACCTCCGAACTCTGTCCTGACATCACACCCGAACCATGTTCGCCGTACCAAGTAGGAGACATCTTTGCAGGTGCTTCGTGGAAGAATTCATCAAACTGAAGTGCTCGCTGAATACCAGTTTCGCTCACACCAACAAGAGTGTAATCTGTGCAGAGACCTACATAATTGTTGCCCGAAGCAAGAGACACCGCGATATCAAGACAACGGATTGGTTTGCCTTGGAGAAGTTCGCCATTGGTAGTCTCATAGAGGTTGGTGTAGTAGCGGTTGTAATTGACATTGAGTTTTGTCCAAGGGTTGAAAATCAAGGCGATATCAGAATAACCTGGTTGGTCAGCCCTTTCGTAGAAGACCATATATCCACCATCAAAAATCTCGCTTACAGCTACAGGCACACGGAAAAATTGCTTGATGCCATCATTCTCGTTAGTGACTACGAGTTGGACATAGTAATTGCCACCAGTGCGTGAGATAATTGCATCAAGTGCACGATTGGTACCTATGGTATCTATTACCGCATTAACACCACTTCCGCTGTTGGCACTAAAGATAGTCCAGACATACTTGAGAGGATCCTTGTCAGTTGCTTCATGACCTTCGAAATACACCTTTGGATTGAGTTTGAGTGTGTCGAATCGCATGATGGCATATTGAGAGAGCATACCGACATTGGTGGTGTCAATCGCGACCTGTTCGAGTTCGTGGTAGTCGTAGTTGCCTTTGTCCTCGTAGCATGAGATGAGGAGGGAAAGGAGGGGGAGAAGGGAGAGGATATGTTTGAGTTTCATAGGCTTTGGGGGGATAACCATAGAATGGTTATTAGATATGAACGGGAATAGTTTTGAGATATAGACGGGAAAGGGGTTAGAAGAAAACTTGAACTCCATATTCGTCGGTCAATGGGGTGTCGTGAGTCTCATTATACTCATTGAGGGCCTTCTGCATCACCTGCTTGAGGTAGACTGCATAGGCGGCAGATACAGTGTTGGTATCTTCATCATACGATGTTTGGGTGTTGTAATTGATTTTGAAATCAATAAGTCCGAGCACCTCAATCATAAACTGATACTTCACACGACTATATGTGCCGAAATACTTTGACATAGCCACATTAGGATAATTGGCAGAATCCCAGTTGGCTGGTTTAGCAAGGTAATTCTTGAGGATGACCGTAAACTGCTGATGATTTTCCGTACCTATAGCAAACTCATCATTAGGCACCACACGGAAGTTGATTACACCATCAGACTCAGTGAAAAGATTAGGGTCAGACAACTTCTGCGTATTGAAATACACCTTGTACTCACCACCTATCTCACCTGCAGGAATGACATAATCCTCTGTGCGAATAGTATTCACAATCAAGGCAGAATCACCACCGAAAGGTTCAAGGTGGAAAGTGCGGTCCTGAGCAGATGGCATACCACTAATCTGAGCGTAGAATGTCACACCACCCTCTTCGTATGCGTACGAATAATTATAGGTAGTAGACTCATACACAGCACCATATTCAGTACCTACCCAAATATCAAGCGAGGTATGCGATGTGTCGTAAGTTGGCACTTCCTCTTTCGTACAACCTGCCAGAAGAATGCCCACAAACATTATATATCTATATATCTTTAGTTTCATAACAATATCTATTTTAAAATATATTACCTTATCCATTAGCTCTAACATCCTTCAAGCTCCTTCCCTTCGGGAAGGCGGGGGCTAGACTCCTATTTATTATCTTCACGTTCAGCAGATTCTGTCTCTGTAATAGGTAATGGGAAGGTATAAACCTTCTCTTCCACAGCATCCACATCACTATAGAGAATGTTCTTCTGATTGAGTCGCTTGTAGAGGAAGAAGAGTTGACCTTCACCAATGAACTCACGACGATATTCGTGGATAAGTTCGAGGTTGTAATCCTGTGGGAGTTCATCAAGAGTAGACAAATTGCGAGCAATGCGAAGTGTATTCAAGTACCTCTTTGCCTCGTCCACATTGCCAGCACGATACTCAGCCTCAGATGCAATCAAGTACATCTCCGACACACGAAGAAGTGGCATCTTATAGAGGTAGAAGGCATTTGATGTAGTGCTTGGCATATCGTACTTAGTGATATAACGATTGTTAGCATGAGTAGCACTTCCCGACTTAAAGAGGAATGTGTAACGATAGTCCTGCGTAGCATTATCATAATAATCAAGCAAGCGATCGCGAGTGACAGCAAACGAATACGCAGAACCTTCATCAAAATACTTGTCAGCAACATCAGCTTTGATAGTCAAGTTGTTGAGTGCGAAGAGATGTTCATCAGCAAGACTGCGGTCATAACCTGCCTGAAGATTTGCCACCTTACTCCAAGTGAACTGACCACACTCCATCACCTCCTTTGCAGCACTGAGAGCTTCAGCATACTTGCCTTGCCACATGAGAACACGAGCCTGAAGACCTTTCACTGCGTAATAGTTGAGGTGGAGTTGGCGGTTGAGAAGATAACCGTTGTCCGTTGATTCCGTAATCTCACGACCAGTCTTGATAGGGTCACAAGCAACAAGCAACTGTTCTGCAGCCTTCAAGTCCTTCATCACAGAGTCAGCCACCTCGCAAACCTTCAACTGAGGGAATACACGATAACTGAGTGCTGTACTATAAGGAATGGCTGGTTGATTTGGATTGACCGCATAACTCACTCCAAAACAACGCAAAAGGTCGAAATGGAGGAACGCACGAAGAGCAAGCGCCTCACCCTTGATGATGTTTTGATTATCACGAGAAAAGAGTTTTGCATTGTCGTCTATATGTGAGAGGAGGTTGTTCACATTAGCTATACCAGAGTAATTCGTTGTCCAGATACTGCTGATATATCCCTTCGTATAACTTGCCTCATAATCATAAGCGGCAGCATCTTGGTATGAAGACGAATAGTAGTAGTCCCACTCCTGTCCTAATATTCCGATGAAACTGTAAGTCATCTCCTTAGTATAGGTCTTGCTTGACACCATAGACGAATAGACACCAGCAAGAGCCTCCTTAAATCCGCTTTCCGAGTTGAAGAGCTCGGTGTCTTCAATCTGCGAACTTGGTTGGACATTGAGCCATTCATTGCAAGACGAAAGCATCATCGAACCAAGTGCAATACCCAGAATATATAATTTCTTTATTTTCATATTTTCTATTTTCACAAAAAATGAATACTACCTGAATAGCCTCCCCCTTTGGAGGCTGGGGGCCTTCTTTTAGAAAGTAGCCGTAGCAGAGAATGAGAATGAACGTGCGTAAGGATAACTCAAACCACGTTCAGTATTCACTGTTGACAAGTGGAACAAATCATTGATATAGAATGTCAAACGGAGTCGCTCCATGAACGAACGACGCAACCATTCCTGATGCTTGAAGTCGTAATATGCAGAGAGACTCGTGAAGTTGAGCGAATTGTTGCGCTGCACAAAACGGGTAGAAGCATAAGTAGTGCTTGGAGTACTTGAAATATGCTTGTAGAGTGCCACATCACCTACATTGTTCCATGTGTCACTAAATACACGACGGTCCACATTGTTGGCAATATTCACATTCTCAACACGATCCACGAGAGTCTGGTTGTAGTAGTCAGCACCAAGTTGGTAACTGAACAAGATATTCAGACCTATACCCTTCACCTCACCATTGAAACCGAATGTACCATGAAGCTTTGGATTCGAATCGCCTGCTATGATATAGTCATCGGTGGTGTAAGTATAAGTAGTCGTTCCATCTTTCTTCAAGAACATCTCACGACCTGTAGCAGGGTCAATACCAAGTGATTGAACCGCCCAGATAGCAGTCATAGACTGTCCTTCTTCATAGCGGATGATAGGTGAAGTAGTGTTAGCAGCATCCTGTTCGCGATTGAATGAAGAGAGTGCATCGCTAATCTTCGTAATCTTATTCACATTGTGAGCAAGACTACCAGTGAGCGACATATATGACGAACCCTTATGCCAGAAGCGATAATTCATGGTTGCTTCCACACCACGATTCTGCACATTGCCAAGGTTTTCCATATAACTTGTGAAACCTGTAGATGTAGGGATAGACATAGCAATCAAGGCATCGCGAGTACGGCTATCATAATAGTCAAAACGAAGGTCGAGTTTGCGGCAGATACCGAGGTCAACACCTACGTTGAAGTCACCTGTCTGCTGCCATTTCAACTTGCTGTTTGGCATACCCATAAGGTAAGCACCGGAAATGTTGTCATAGATGATATTATCATAGAACTTGTATGTTGCCTTTGCCTGATAAGGAGAGAAATTCTGATTACCCGTGAGACCATAAGTCACACGGAACTTACAGAGGTTCAACCAACTGACATTCTCCATAAACTTCTCCTTATACAAATTCCAACCTGTACCGACACTCCAGAAAGTACCCCAACGATTGTCACTTCCGAATACTGAAGAACCATTGAAACGCAAACTCATATCGAGGAGATAACGCTCATCGTAAGAGTAGTTGATGGCTGTTGTGACACCAAGACTGCGAGTCTTACTTTCCGAACCTGTTGGTTTGCCACCTTCAGCATACTGCTTTGCAAAAGTGATATAGTCCACATGATTGTTGAGGAATCCCCATGCAGTCATGCCTTCAGTATTACCGCTTGTGTTCTGAAGCGAATAGGCGAGGTTGGCAAGAAGGAGGTGCTTGTTCCATTCCTTGGTATATCGACCAGTGATATCAAGATTGAGATTGTTTGTCTCACCATTGGCTATGTAGTAACTACCACGCTGGAAGTATTTGTCGCCTGTCCAATCATAGAACTTGGTATGATCACCTGGGTAGAAGTCCTCACGCTTGTTGTTCTGATGAGTATAACCAAGACGAGCAGTGAAACAGAGTGCTTCGATAGGACGGTATTCGAGGTAGAAATTCTCTACTATTTCAGTGTATTTAGAGAAGTTCTTTGTGCCGATTGAAGCATTGTAAAGTGGGTTGTAATATGTGGTAGTACTACCATTAGCACCAGGATAAGTATATGTGCCAAGAACCTTCACCACATTGCCCGACTCATCGTATGGAGTATAATAAGGATTGACAGAAACATAGTCTGAGAAGGTGCCGTATGGGCTATCGTCAGCCTTATTTCCCGTAACAGACAATGAGTTACGGAACATCCACTGCTTATATCTATAAGAGAGATTGATATTGCCTTGGAGGGTGTTGCGTCCGGACTCCTTCATCACACCAGCCACATTATTATACATGATGCTTGCAGAATATCGCATCTCTTCTGTACCACCTTCGATATTGGCCGAATGCTTCTGACCTACACCTGTGCGGAGAGGTTGTGAGAGCCAATATGTATTCACTCCACGAGCTATATTTGCTGCAATATCATTGTATTGTTCTTCAAGAAGTGCATTATAATAAGGTGAAGCAGATGAGTAACGACCGGAAAGGCGTTCTACCTCAAGTTTCTCTTCTGCATTACAGAGGTTGTAACTTGAAAGGTCAGGTGCCTCTACATTAAGATTGCCGGTATATGTGATACGCAGACGACCCGCTTCAGGAAGTATAGTCTCAACTACAATCACACCATTAGCGGCCTTCGAACCATAGATAGCCTTTGCAGCACCATCCTTGAGGATAGTCACCGACTTGATTCGGTTCATGTCAAGGTCGAAAATCTGCTGTTGTGTGGATTCAAAACCATCAAGGATGAAGAGCGGAGCATTTGGATTGCCACTATATTCGCCTTGAAGTCCTCCGAACGAAGCATTACCACGAATGGAAATATCCTGAAGGTGGTTAGGGTTTGAACCATTGATATCATTCACATTGACCACAAACGAAGGATCAAGTGCCTGAATGCTCTTGAGCACATTGGAGTTGCCCACGAGTTTGAGATCTTCAGCAGAATAATTGACTGCCGAACCAGTAAAAGTCTTTGAATTGTAGTCGAAAAGGCCAGTCACGACTGCATCATTGAGCGTGTTTTCGTCTTCAAGCACAATCTTCAGGTTAGTGTGATTCTTTGAAGTGTCAAAACGCTTCTTGTAGGTTTTCATACCTACATAACTCACTTCCACATTTACAGCACCAGTACGAGGCACTGATGCAGTGAACTTTCCGCTTGCGTCGGTAATCACTACAGTCTTAGACTGCACTATAGTCACATGGGCTCCAGGTAATGGTTCGCCTTGGCTATCCACCACCGTTCCTTGTATCAGTACAGCGTTGACTTGAGTTTTTTGCGTGTTGATTTGTTGCATAGGAACTGCCTTCTTTGTGTTTTGTCCGAAAGCACATGGTGCTAAAGACAAAATAAGAGCCAATCCAGACAAAAGTCTCCTTTGCATCAATACGTTTAAGTTTATAGTCATTGATAAATAGATTTAGGTATTTCTCGTTTTTTCAGAGAATAGTATGAATTATTTGGCACAAAGGTACGAAAAAATAATCAATTATTAGCATTATTTACACCTTATTATATTAAAATTTAAGACAATAAGTAGTTATTCATAATAATTGGTACGTATTTTTATTTTTTTTTCATCTCTTTGATGCGTTTATCGACTTCATTCAAATTGTTTGATTCAAAAAAATGATTTCCTACTAAACAATATGGAGATCCTCGAAATGAAGATCTCCATATTAGTGATTGATTACATTATAAATTATACGTTTGCAATGTCAAGAATGTCCGCAAATACACCTGCAGCAGTAACGCCCGCTCCAGCACCATAGCCTTGGATAATCATTGGGTCGGGGTTGTAGCGCTCGGTATGCAGGATGACAACATTGTTTGAACCAACGAGTTTGGCGAAAGGAGAGTCAAGTTCGCATCTCTCAAGCGAAACGGATGATTTGCCTCCATCAAGTTTTGCAATGAATCTGAGGCATTGTCCGGCTTCCTCCACTTCCTTGCGAAGAGACTCGAAGTGGGCATCGAGGTTTGGAAGGTTCTTCCAGAAATCATCAAGCGAACCGTCAAAGAACTCCTGTGGAACGAAAAGATGCTTCTCCACATCCTCCTGACTGATATCATAACCCGATTCGCGAGCCAAGATGACAAGTTTGCGGATGACATCAACTCCCGAAAGGTCAACACGTGGGTCTGGTTCGGAGAATCGCTCTTCCTTTGCTCGACGAACTGCCTCTGAGAAACTGACATCCTTGCTGATAGTGTTAAAGATGTAGTTGAGTGTACCAGAGAGCACGGCCTCAATCTTAGTGATCTTGTCACCACTTTTCACGAGGTCGTCTATGGTATGGATTACAGGAAGTCCTGCTCCAACATTAGTCTCAAAATTATATTTTACATCATTCTCGATGGCAAGTGATTTGAGTTTACGGTAACGGTTGATATCGCCCGAAGCTGCCACCTTGTTTGCACAAACGATGGACAACTTTGCAGACACAAAGTCGAGGTAAAGGTCGGCGATGTCATAACTTGCAGTACAATCCACAAAAACGAGGTCACCGTTTATGGATTTACGCATATTGAGCACCTCGTCATGTATGGTTTCCAAACTGCTTTTCGGACAATTGGCGAACATCTCACGGAATTTCATGAAATCAAAGTTGCTGAGATCAATACCATCCTTTTCCATGAGGATGTTGAAGATATCCACCACACCTACGACCTTAATGTCGAGTTTGCGTTGGTGCAGCATTTCTTGTTGTTGTGCTATTTGCTGCAATAGTGTACCACCTACGGTTCCTGTGCCGCAGAGAATGATGTTTAATGTTTTATTTGCCATAATGTTTGCAAAATTACAAAATATTTTTCATATGGCAATTGAAACATTAATAAAAATTACACAAAGCTTTTGTTTTATTATTTAAAAGGTACAATTATCTACCTATTATACTTTGATACAATGATACGTTTAGGGTTTGGCAATAAATTGGTAAATCTATTAAATGGAACATCCGAATCTATTTAATAAATGTGTTTACTTACTTATTATACAAATACAGTGTGAAAACGAAAAAATGTTCGTCATGTCGGTTTTTATTATATTTTTCCGCAATAATTATGTGCTCAGTTTGTGTTAAACTAAAATAATTAGTATCTTTGCAAAGTGACAACCTCATTTATTGCAAATAACTAAATAACTTGAAGGTATGAGCAAATCTATCATGGCAATCTTGGCATCTTTATTCTCGTTTATGTCGTGTGGAACTAGCACCAGTCAGATTGGTGGTGGCAATCAAACAGATACTCTGGACTCGTTCTCATATGGTTTATATGGCACCAGAGCAACACCCGAGGTGGAATTCACTGTGGAGTATTTCAACGAAACGGAATGTAAGGTTATCTACTTCAACAAGGACTCACGCACTTCAGACATTGAACAGCGTGATACTGTATTTGCTCCCGCTTCATTGCTCCAAGACATCGGGAAAGTGGTTCGCGAACATAAGATGTACAAATACAAAGAGCGTTACAAGAGCCTGTTTAAGGTGCTGGATGGGAATGCTTGGAGCATGACAATTAAGTATATGAATGGCAAAAGAATAACTTCCGGTGGCTACGCAGCAAGTCCCAAGGATGATGGCCTAAGAGTCATCGTTGGGATGATGCGTAAACAGATCAGCAGTTTGTAAGTTCTGATGGTCGTATAGAAAATCACATTATTTCCCTCAATTCGCAAAATAATACTTGCGGAAATAATGATTTACTGAATATATATTCTAAACTAGAATCAGTTATTCTTATAGCATATTCGTCTGGCTTGCAAAATACTTCCACAATGGAGCAGCCATCATTGCTTGGTGAAACCACGAATCTCGGCACCTGTCGGCAATTTGACATGCTCTCGCCTTGCAGTCAGCCAAGGTCTTTTGTACAGATACTCACTTTCGAGCACCTCCCATTCCATTGTATCTTTATCTGTTTTCATCGTTTCACAACATCTTTTATTGCTACGACAGCACCAGCGTGTCTCTCCGAGAACTCGCGGTTAATTCATAATTTGAATTCATATCATTTACTCGTTTGGAGTGTGTTTGGTCATTTGTTGGCTTTCCACCAATCAAATTCGAATAGTTCGTCGTCACCTCCCCGATAGAGGATATAGACATCGTGAACTCCTGTAGGAGCCTTGAAGGTTGGAGCTGTGATTGTTGTCGTTTGCTTATTAACTTCAATATGCGCAAATGGTTTGTCACTGAGTGCGTTAGCATAGAATTCTATTACACCTCCGTTCTTGACATTGAGAACAGATACTGTGATTTGGGTAGGGGCTACTGCACCCAAATCAACGCTGCGTATCTTTGTCCAATCGCCGTTATGTATTGAAGTTACATAATGCTCACAGCCTGCAAGACGGTCGAGTTTTATTCCCCAACTGCCCGACATGTTCTCTGCCTCTACCTTGGCATAAGGATTGATTGTGCCAACAGGTTTCACACCTTCTTTTGTAAAAGGAATGAATGGGATTGTACCATCTTCGTTAAACTTGAATTCTTCAATTGCAGTCGAACGATGGAAGCCTCCACCATTAGGAAGTGCACCATTATGATAGAACATGTAGTCGTGTCCCTTATAGGTGATATTTCCTCCATGAATTGTGAAACTATTTTCTGCCTCGTCCATTATTCTGCCCTTGAATGTCCAAGGACCGTGGATAGTTGGGGCGGTTGAGTATCCCATATATTCGGGAACTCCACCAGCTGGATACACTGCATAGTAGATGCCATTACGTTTTGTTACCCAAGGACCTTCTTCGTATTGGGTCATGTCGCGACGTTTTCCGATAGACCAGTCCATCTTTGATTGGAGTTCGCCAAAGGCTTTAGGATCTGTATATCCCGGTACTTCCTTATATCCATTCTTGAACGAAATCATGTCATCGTTAAGTTCTCCATACCAAAATCCTTTGTTCCCCCAGAAGAGGAAAGGAGTGCCGTCGTCTTCTATGAAAATGGTTGGGTCGATAAATCCAAAACCAGTTGCGAGCGGACCGCCAATGGCATCTTTCCATGGACCTTCTGGCTTGTCAGCCACTGCTACTGCAAGTGCGTCCTTACCATCTGCGGTATTGCAACAAAGATACCAGTACCATTTGCCTTTTCTTTCCACTGCTTGTGCAGCCCAAGCTCTGTCGCCTTGCTTTGCCCATGCGAATGTAGATGTATTTACTTGTGCACCAAGATATTGCCAATTGACCATGTCTTCTGTGGAGAACACAAGCCAATCTTTCATCAAGAAGTATGTGGCATCATCTTCATCATGATCGACAAAGAGATATACCTTGTCTCCGTGAACGTATGGAGCAGGATCGGGAGTGTAGATAGCACTGATACATGGGTTTTGGGCAAAGGTACACGTCATTGTGAGCAGTCCTAATGCAGTGGTCAAAATCTTTTTCATAATAAATATGGAATTGTTTTTTTGATGACATTGAATTCTTGTGCAAATATACGAAAAAAAACTACAAATCCGTTTTTTTATATGTTATTTTTGAGTTTAGACAAGTTTGGACAGATGGTATTTGCTCTACATTTGTAATATGGTAGTAACTTTGCAGCGTCTTTTGAAAAGATGTCGAGTTAATTGTCCTATTGTGAAATATTAAAATTGAAAAAGATATGGAAAACGTGGAAATCTATTTCGGAAAAGAGGGAGTGACTTCAACGAGTGCTAATTACGTGGCAAACGTGGCAAAGGAATTGATTAGAAGGGAACAGGCTGACCTTGACGCCTTAGACTTTGTTACAACATCGGTTTGTACGATGGGAAGTGGAGACTCCCAAATCACTAAGGTGGGTAATACTGAAGAGGAACTCAACGCAGTACCTCAAAAATTGGAACGAATCGTGAAGATAAAGACTCTTATCGGTTGGATTCGCGAAGGCATCAAAGCCAAAGAATGTCTTATAGCAGAGGTGAACGGAAAGTACGAGGGTGAGGTGCTTAAGATTCTCGGACTTGAAGAACTTACTTATCCGGAGTCAAAGACTTACAACGAGGCTGAGTTCATAAAGACACTTCCTGAGTCAGAACAGAAAAGAATTCAGTTCTTAAATACTGAGGCTGCTGTTATTGGAAAGTTTATTCACGAGAAAGGCAGTTTCGGCAAAGCTCGACAAGACTTGTTTGATAGTGCTCACAAGCCTAAAGATATACAGAGGGCCCTCGGATTGGTCACTATTCAGTCCAACGAGGCTTCTGTTGAGGTAGAGAAGGTTGACTCAGTCTACTTCGCTCTACAAACACGACACCGTGAGGTGCAGCAAGAACTCAACTCTCTCATCTTCAAAGCAAAAGAGTTGATGCATCGCGAGAATCATCGCCTTGCAGACGAGTTTGAACAGAAGTTGAAGGAGTATAGAGAGAATAGTAAGGCTATTTCGCGAGCTGTGAATCATTGGAAAGAGGACGAGCGTGTTCGTATATCCAATCTTAAGATTGTGATTCCGCAAGAACTCCGATCTTTGTTCGACGAAATTAATAGGGTAGGGAAGTAAGCGAAAGCTTCCCCCTTTATCCTAAACAATATTAGCAGAACCCAGAAAAGGGCATTGGCCTTTTGATGAGTTCGAACATTTGGTAGAAGTTGTTCGTTAATCATGAACTTCCGCTACTTTAAAAGAGTAGACCTGTTGTATAGCTCGTCTGAACACGTTGTTATGTATGAGAAACCGGCCTCTCCGTGCGGCTCCCGTATTTTGACGAAATACGTTTGGAGTTAATGATCGCTTATTGAGGGGAGTGCGTTATAGTTTTTGATTTGGAAGAAACGAACATAATCAAGCATCAAACCACCAATGAGTCGGATGTATATGAATCTACATTGGGAACTCTTTGGTAGGTAAGCAATACAATCATGATCTGTGTGGCAGATTTGCTCAGGACCTTTAGGCCCTTCAGCCCTGACGGACTGACTGCTACATGCTTCTACATCAATATCCGTAGTTGCAAGCAGAGTATAATTGGTTGGCAAAGCACGACTTAACAGAACTTGATGTGTTAGGGAAAATTACTTCCCTTTTGATAAAGGACAACTTCTATAAATGGCGAAGAAGGTGCATCAAGTAATTTGATACACCTTCTTTCTGTTTGAATTTAGTACGCCCTCAGGGGCTCGAA
>DCIW01000127.1 GCA_002317225.1 Prevotellaceae bacterium UBA1716
ACTCCAGACTATCCGCGAAGTGCTTGCACAGAGCGAAACCGGTGTGAAGGGTGTTGAAGAGTCACAGTTCATTCTCGATGCTCTCAAGGGTTCGCTCAACAACGAAATCCAACTCGACCTCACTCTCGCTCGTGGTCTAAACTATTACACAGGTGCTATCTTCGAAGTTAAGGCACTTGATGTACAGATTGGTTCAATTACGGGTGGCGGTCGCTATGACAACCTCACTGGTATCTTCGGTATGCCAGGACTTTCAGGCGTTGGAATCTCATTCGGTGCAGACCGCATCTACGATGTGCTCAACCAACTCGACCTCTATCCAAAGGAGGCTCAGACAGCTACTCAACTCCTCTTCATCAACTTCGGTGAGAAGGAAACTGCATACTGTCTCCCTATCGCAGCAAAGGCTCGTAAGGCAGGCATTCGCACAGAAGTTTACCCAGACTCTGTGAAGATGAAGAAGCAGATGTCATACGCAAATGCTAAGAATATCTCGTTTGTTGCTCTTGCAGGTGAAAATGAGATTAATGAAGGCAAGGTGACTCTCAAGAACATGGTTACTGGTGAGCAGACACTTGTCACACCAGACGAACTTGTTGAGGCAATTAAGTAAAAAAATACTTATTTTTAAAATTTATCCTACACTTCCTACACCGATTCTGCTGTTTTTGCCAGAGTTAGTGTAGGAAGTGTAGGATTAAAATTAAAACTAAGTTGTTTTTTTGTCATTGATTGCACTTCTACTTGCCTGGTTCAGCACATAAGGACATATAGGTGAACACATAGTAATGTGAAGCCCTTCACATTAGTAGTGTCAAGCCCCTCACATTAGTAGTACGAAGGTCAACACATTAGTAGTGTGTTGCTAAAAACATAGTAGTGTTTTGGTAAAAACTCTTAATAGTTTTCACTAAAACATTACTATGTTTTTGTCTATACCCTAAGCCAAGTACGAATGTAGGTTAAAAAATGGTGTCTTGACCTCTTTTGTCATTTTTTCTTTTGGCAATGTAAATCATTTTTTGTTACTTTGTGCCCAAATCCTAAAACCTAAAATAGCATATATGAATTCAATGGTAATAATACTCTTAATAATTGCGATAGTCTATTTCATGGCCAATCGTAAGGATAAAAACAATATTGCATCCGATTCACTACAGCAGGAAAGAGAGATTACAATACTTCGCCGCAGACTCAATTCGATGGAGAGGCGAATTGATATGCTCGAGCAAAAGTTGGGAGATGCAAATGTGATTGTTGAGCGAGAAGAAGAGTCTGTTGGTGTGTCGCCAGAAGATTGTATGCAAGTGGTAGAGGAGAAGCCGATTGTGGAAGATATAGTTGATGAGTCTCCAATGGTTAATCATGAAAGCCCTATTGTCGAAAGCGATCCTTCAAATATAGCAGACAATCCAACTCCTGTGTTTGATGAGGAAAATTCGATTCGTGAAACTCCAATTACTGAAACACAACAAGTTGAAACTCCAATTTCCGAGTCTCAAAAGTCTTCATTCTCCGAAATGAATATTGGAAAGACACTTATGAGTGTGCTTGCTTCAATACTCATTTTCATCAGTTTCGTTCGCTTTGGAGGCATCATCCAACAGAACCTGACTGATACTGCAAAAGTCTGCATCATGTATGGTATCAGTTTGCTTGCTGCTGGTATTGGACTTTGGAAGATGCGTGATGAGGGCAAGTACAAGATATTATATACTGCTTTGGCGGCTTGCGGACTTGGTTCGGTTTATATAACGAGTTTGGTTTCTTATTTTGTATTCAATCAACTTTCGGACATCGGATTAGTTTCTGTGATTGGTGTTTGGATAGCCGTTCTCGTTTATTTGTCTCGAAAACGTAACCTCGTATTTACTATAATATGTAATATAGGTATCCTCATTGCAACATGCCTTACCGTAATGCAATGGCCAGAATCCCTTCTCGGATTTGGATTGTTTATGGTGAGCATAACAGCACTTTATGTTGTCAGTCGCACCAAAGAACTCAGTTACGATTGGTGGTTGTTTGTACAGATACCTATCGTTTGTTTGGCGATGATGTTAGAGAGCATGAGCACGATTTCTTTGATATGCTATGCAATATCTGTGACTATCGTTATCGTTTGGCAGTTGTACCACTATAAGATTGATAGCAAAAATGCTATTGCTTTTTTGGTAAATACCATTTTTACATATATCACATTGGGAGTTTGTACCGCGGCATTATGTGAGAATTGGGCAGATGACACTTTGAAGAATTATTGGAATTACAGGCCAGAACCAAACTATGTCTTTGCACTCTTGATAATTGCTGGATGTATTTACTATTACAGACGATTTAAGGAAACGAAGGTGTACTATGTGTTCTTAGTACCATTTGTTATTTCAGCATTGCTTTTGCCACATCTTTACTATGGCAAAATCTACCAAACCTCTATTGGATATATTCTTCCTGCTGTAGCATTGCTTGCTTTAGGGGCATGGAAAAAGGATTGGTTGTTCCGAGGTTTTGGTTATGCTTACTTGATGGGTTATCTTGTGGGAAGTGCTTCTTCAGTACCTCTCGTTGCAAAGGTTGGAGTCTTTGCTGTGGTGATGGTATTGATGGTTTTGTGGACGATTCGCCACTACAGTGAGATTGAGAAGTTTGTACTTACTTTTATGGCAATTGCCGCTTTGTTCGTATGTCAACAGAACCAATTGTTTGACACCGTTTCGGCATTTGTTATGGTTGGATTCATTAGCCTTTTCGCCAACACAAGGTGTTATCATACCAACTTGTTAACGAAAAAGACAGAGGAAACTTCAACTGCAGTTGGATATCTCATCAATTTGGTTGTGCTTATTTGTGGCATAACTCTCTTACCAAAGGGGGATGCAGCAAATTTCATTCTCATGGGTAATGAAATAATGTATACTGAGTATATTCGTCTCTCTGTACTTATCATGATGGTTGTTGCTTTGACTTTGATAAATAATAAGAAGCTGATTGAAGAACCTCAAATTGGTGAATCTGCTGCATGCATATATATAGGAATAAAGATTTGTATTGTGGTGTTGGCTGTACTATTGAAGTTCCAGGCTCTTCAGTTTGTTATTTCTATCGTCGGAATTGCAATAGCGATAATCTTCATAATTATTGGTTTCAGATTCAGTCTCAAGGCATTCCGCCTCTATGGTCTTGCTCTTACAATGATTTGCGTGCTCAAACTTGCACTATTCGACATTGAGTATAGTACGTCTATCATGAAACCTGTTGGGTTCTTCGTTGCGGGTGCTCTTTGCTATTCTATCAGTTGGTTATACTCACGATTGGAGAAGAAGAATATGTGATGTCTGAATGCAAAAAGGCTGGATACTTGGTCAATCCAAATATCCAGCCTTTTTTAGTTCTTCTGCTGCTATGCATACTTCATCGTACCATTCCTTTCCGAAGCGTTGAATGAGCGGATCTTTGAGGAATTTGTAAACGGGAAGTTGTAGTTTCTTACCGAGTTGTCGAGCAGGTTCGCATACGTCCCACTTATGAACATTCACACCAACAGTATCACCTATCTTTGCAAGGCGAACAGGGTAGAGGGCACAAGAGATTGGTTTCTGCCAATGGAACTTGCCCTGGCGAAAGGCACCATCAATAGCGCAAAGAGCACAACGTGGCCCACGAGTCTTGCCTCCATCAAGCGAAATGTTATCATACTTCACGAAGACACAATCCTTGCCGTTGATGATTTGAGTTACGAGTTCTCCATCACGATCAGGATAAACCACACCTTCATTCTCGATGATTTCTTGTGCCTTTTGAGGCAGTTCATCCTTCACCACCTCGTAAGCTTCTTCGAGTTCTGCAACCTCGTCTATATTCACTGGAGCACCTGCATCGCCTTCCACACAACAAGCACCGTGGCACTTGCTAAGGTCGCAGCAGAACATCACCTTGAACAAATCGAGGGAAACGAGTATACCTAATATTTCAATCATAAATGTTATTTTGTGTGCGAAGTTACGAAAATTTAATCAATTAGTCGATAACAATTAAGTTTTTTCTTACTTTTTATCTTGAAGACGCTTGAAAAGATAGAAAAACATAAGGTCGTTAATAAGACACTTCTAAAGTGTTTTTGCATGAGAAATGCAGTGAAAACGCAAACAACCCTTGACTTATATCATTAAAATAAAGTTTTTTCTTACTTTTTTTGTTCTATCTATTGACAATATCCTCAAAAGTCGTACCTTTGCAACGTGTTTTTCATAGTATTAGATTTAAGGTTAACAAAAGGTTGGGTTACGGCGGTAACCCTTTTTTTATGCTCATAAGTATTTTCAATATAAAAACAAACGCCGGAGGTGTTGCTTAGCAATACTTCCGGCATTCTTTTTTGTCTATTTCGAGTTGCTTAACCAACTCTTCAATATTTACAAACTTTTGTTCTGGTCGAAGGAACGTGATAAACTCAATCGTTATCTCATCTCCATAAAGGTCGCCCTCGTAATCGAGCAGATGAACTTCGAGTGATCTTTGCGGACCATTATCAAGAGTAGGACGATAACCTATATTCATCATTCCTATGTGTCCAAGTGCCTTCACGCAGTAGACTCCGTTCATCGGGATTAGTTTGTCTTCATCCACATCTACATTTGCCGTAGGGAAACCAATCTTTCTGCCTACATGAAAACCGTTCACCACCTTACCTTTTATATAATAGGAGTAGCCAAGCACCTTGTTTGCAGTATTTATGTCACCTTCATTTAAGGCATTGCGAACTACAGTTGATGAGGCTTTGAAGTCGGCAGGTAGTTCTTTGTTTTGAATCACCTCAATTCCTAATTCCTTGCCATATTCTACATAGTCTGCAAAAGTCTTGTGGTCATGCCCAAAATGATTGTCATAACCAATGATAAGCACCTTGACATTAAGTTGATCCTTAAGGATTTTCTGCATGAATTCGCGTGCAGAAAGCAACGACAATTCTTTTGTGAACTCAAGAAGTGCAATGCTATCTACTCCTGTCTTCTTGAGCAATTCTGTTTTCTCTTCAGCAAGAGTGAGGAGTTGTGGTTTGAAGTCAGGACGAAGCACCTTCAAAGGATGATTGGGAAAAGTCACAACCATAGAGGCAAGTCCACGTTTTTGTGCTTGCTCAATGACCTGAGTCACCACAAATTGATGCCCTTGATGCACACCATCAAAGGAGCCAATGGTAGCAACGGCCCCCCGCCCCCCAAGGGGGAGGCCATCCGGATTGTTATAGGGTGAATAGTTTGTTATTTCTATATTATATTTCATTCTAAATGTATTCATACGCTGCCCTTGGAGGGTCTATCCAAAGAACATATAAGCGATTGCAATAGCGGCTATCACACCAGCAAGGTCTGCAAGAAGGCCACAAGTAACGGCATGACGAGTGTTCTTAATACCTACAGAACCAAAGTAAACTGCGAGGATATAGAATGTGGTGTCTGTTGAACCTTGGAAGATACAAGAGAGACGACCTGCAAAACTATCTGCACCATAAGTGGTCATTGTGTCAACCATCATTCCACGAGCACCACTACCTGAAAGTGGTTTCATGATTGCAGTTGGGAGAGCAGCCACAAAGTCTGTGTTAAAACCAAGTGCTGCAACGCTCCAGTTGATTCCATCAATAAGCAAGTCCATACCTCCTGAAGCACGGAAAACACCAATTGCAACAAGGATTGCTACAAGATAAGGTATTACTCTTACTGCTGTTGCAAAGCCATCCTTTGCACCTTCGATAAATGCTTCATACACATTCACTTTCTTCCTGACTCCTGCAATGATAAACGAGAGTATTATGCCGAAGAGGATGACGTTTGCTGCAAGACTGCTCACAACGTCCATAGTCTCTTTATCCATCTTGCTAAAGCCCCAAATGATTCCTGCTACCAAGGCACAAAGTCCGCCAAGCACACCAAGCAGAACTGGTTGCAAGAGATTAATCTTCTGATAAAGGCTCACAATGATAATACCTGCAAGGGTAGCAACGAATGTGGCAAGAAGGATTGGAACAAAGATATCTGTTGGTTGAGCGGCACCAAGTTGTGCACGATAGACCATTATGCTCACAGGGATAATCGTGAGTCCAGATGTATTAAGCACAAGGAACATAATCATAGGATTGCTCGCCCAAGTGTTTCGCTCTTCAATCTGCTCTTTCGTCATCCCATTCCTCATTCCTAATTCCTCATTCCTACTTTTATTCAGTTCTTGCATAGACTCCATTGCTTTCAATCCAAGAGGAGTTGCCGCATTATCGAGTCCAAGCATATTTGCAGCAATATTCATGAAGATATGTCCTGTTGCAGGATGTCCTTTAGGAATATCTGGGAAGAGTCGTGTGAAGAGAGGTGATAACGCTCTTGAAAGAAGGTTCACCATACCGCCTTTCTCTCCTATTTTCATTACTCCCATCCATAGAGAGAGCACACCTGTAAGACCGAGACTAATCTCGAATGCAGTCTTGGAATTGTCAAATGTGGAATTTATGATATCGGCAAATATGCCTGTGTTGCCAAAGAAGAAGCATTGAATGAGAGCACACACGAATGCTAAGAGGAAGAAGGCAACCCAAATATAGTTGAGAACCATGGGGCAATTAACAATTAATAATTAACAATTAACATGGCTGGCGCTTGGTTTCTTCTTGTCGAAAGAGGAAAAGATATTTGCCAATATGGTTCCGCTGATAGAGTGCCAAGCACAACTGATGGCACAAGGAACAACAGCCATAGGGTTTGTGGCAACGAAGAAGGTCATTGCGAGGTTTGTTCCAAGTCCAGCATTCTGCATACCAACCTCAATACTTATAGTTCGTTTCTTTGCTGTATTGAAATGGAAGAGTGTGCCAACGCTGTAACCAAGCAGATACCCTATTGTGTTGTGGCAGAATACCATGCAGAACGTAAGGATAAAGAGCAAAAGACCATTCTCTACAAGTGGATCATGTACTGTAGTCACAACTCCACCTACTATACAGGCAAGACTCAATACAGAAACTCCTGGCATACAAGATTGAATGCTCTTGAACACTTTCTTGTGCCCTAACCAAAGGTTCAGACAGAAACCTATAGCAATAGGAATGATAGTCACGATAAGAATCTGCTTGAACATTCCTATAGCATCAACATCCACTTTCTCTCCTGCTAACCAAAGTACGAGTAGGGGAGTGAGAACTGGAGCAAGAAGTGTTGAAGCACAAGTCATTCCGACACTATAAGCCACATCTCCTTTGCAAAGAAATGACATGATATTGCTCGAAACTCCTCCCGGACAGCAACCTACAAGGATGATACCGATTGCCATAGCTGTACTATAAGGTGCAAAAGCGGGAACTTGCGAGAAAAGCCAAGTGAGCGTGAATGCCACGAGAGGCATAATGGTGAATTGGGCAAGCGAACCAATAAGTATGTCGCAAGGTCGCTTTGCCAACAATTTGAAGTCTTCTGGAGTGAGTGTCAAACCCATTGTGAGCATGATAATGCCAAGAATGATTGTCTGCACATCACCTTTTACCCAAG
>DCIW01000112.1 GCA_002317225.1 Prevotellaceae bacterium UBA1716
GTACATCCATATAGTTCTTATATAGGTCTTTGAGATATGCATCAGGATTGTTTGGTGCAGCAAACACCTTGCCCTCAAACTCAATAGTACCTATAGGGAATATAGAGTCTTGGCGATGCATTATCCCATAACCGTTATTTATCAATATATTGGAGATATATGTATCATGTGGTTTGATGGCACATACAACTTTCCAAACAGCATTGAGCAGCAGATATTTTGCTCCGAAATAAAAGTATTCGAAGAATGCCCTCGCAGAATAATAATGCTGGGCATGCAAGATGCTGTAACTTACGGAAATACCTTTTGCCACCTTCTTCACCCAAGAGCGAGAGACAGTCGGATAGTCGATGAAAGGGAAGATATCGACGAAGAGTCCTTTCTGGTATTCTGCATTGAAAGTGTCAGTGCTTTCGATATAGATGGAGTTCTTATCGCGTACCTTAATAATTGGCTCCTTGCACGAAGGATCACTCTCAGGAGTCTGGAGGAAAAGGTGTTCTGGGAGTTCGGATGGGGCAACCTTTATAAATCGTTCGAGTTCTTCCTTACGCATCGCAAGGTCGATATCGTCGTCCCACGGAATAAATCCGCCATGACGCACAGCACCAAGAATACTGCCTCCATCGAGCCAATACTCTATGTTGTGCTTCTTGCAAATGCGGTCGATCTCTTCGAGTATGGTCAGTTGTTTTAATTGACATGCCCGAAGATTATTTTTGACATATTGGGTTAGATAATTATTCATATAGTTTTCTTTTTGAAGTGAAAAACGAAAAGTGAAAAGTGAAAAATTTGCTGCCGCTGTAGTAAACACTCCGGAGGGATAACAAGCCCGGTAGGAAATTCTTCACTCTTCACTTTTCACTCTTCACTTAATATATTAACCGTTCTCTCCACAGCATCCTTCATTTCGTATCGAGGAGTCCATCCGATAGATTTCAATTTGCTATTATCAAGAATAGCTTGCATAGCGATGGAGAATCCTTTCATTTCAGTTTCGGAAGGGAGTTCGAAAACTACTTCCTTGCCTGCAGTCTCAGCACAAATGCGTGCAAAGTCCTTGAGATGTACATTACATCCTTCGGCTGAAATATTATATGCAACTCCGTTTTCTCCGTTCAACATGATATGAAGCATAGCACTCACAGCATCAGCAACATAAGTGTATGAGAAGAACTGTTCGCCCTTGCTCTTCAGAACGATATCTTCGGCTGCAATGGCTTTCTTGATAAACTGGGAACTCGCCTTCGAATCGCTCTCGAGCATCGTTGGACCAAAGATACGACTGAGGCGAACAATCTTGACTTTTGCACCTCGTTCGCTGATATATGATTGGCACAAAGCCTCACTTGCACGCTTCGACTCTGTGTAGCAGGCACGACTTGTTGCGAGATTGAGAGTGCCGGTATAGTCTTCGGTAAAGATATCTGTGCCGCGAGCATTTCCATACACCTCAACAGTGGAAGGATAAAGTACCGTAGCACCACAACTGATCGCAAGGTTGAGGGCATGTTCTGCACCTTTTATATTTATATACATCGTCTCAACCGGATATTGAGAATATGCTAAAGGGTGTGTATTGCTTGCTCCGGGAATGATGTAATCGACCTTCAAATCCTTCGGGAAAGGATTGCATACATCCTGTTCGAGAAACTCAAACATTGGATTGCCGAAATGTTCTCCAAGACGTGCTGCAGCTTTCTCCTTATTTCTTCCAACAGCATAAACCTTCACATCGCCCAACATCATCAAGGCATCAATCATACAAACACCGAGAAGTCCCGTAGCGCCTGTGATAAGTATGCTCTTGCCCTTCAATGTCTCTATTCCTTTTGTCTGCAGGATATTGTTAAGGTCTTCCTTATATAATGGATTGCTTTTATTCATTTCTGATATTTTTAGTCAAGAATTTGTGAATTAGTGAATTTGCATGTAGTATATTTGAATTTATTAGAATGAGTGAAGAGGCCTATACGGCCTTGCCTACCGGATGGCTAAGGCCGTTAGGCCTAATTTCACTTCTTCATAATAATTCAAAAAGAAGACAAATCCGAAAGGGTCACTAATTCACTAATTCTTGATTTTAATAACTACTTCAACCAATTATCTTTATCCATCTTCAAATAGCTCTTGAACATCTCGAGATCATCCTTTGTGGTGAGTTTGATATTCTTGTCCGAACCCGCTGCAAAGTGTAATCTTTCACCAAGAAGTACCATCATCGTATTGGTGTAAGACGAACCATAAATACCGATTTCCTTCTCGAATGCTTCATGATATGCCCAATCGAGTTTGCCAAACTTATATGCTTGAGGCGTTGCAACACGACGGAGAGTTTCGCGAGGAATGTATTCGGTTGTCGTCGTTTCGTCATCCTTGCTCACGATAAATATCTGTTCGTTGTAAGGCATGCTTGTGACACCATTGCCAAATTCCTCACATTTTGCAATCACATCACTCAGAACCGAAGGTTCAATTAGCGGACGAATACCATCATGGATGATGATATTGTCCTCTTCGCTGCACTTGCCTTCAAGATTGTAAACACCATTTCTGATGCTTTCTTGAGCGGAACCTCCCGCACCACAAATCCACTTCAACTTAGTGATGTTAAACTGATTGGCGTATGCCTGAACCACACTTTCCCAACCATCGATACACACCACCTCAATAGCATCAATCTGAGGATGACGCTGAAATCCTTCGAGTGTATAGATTAGTACAGGCTTATCATATACGTTGATAAACTGCTTCGGGATATCTTGTCCCATGCGGTTGCCCACACCACCAGCTATTATTATTGCTATATTCATTTTGATTCTATTTTCTGCCGAACAAATACTCTTTAAATAACGGACTTACCCTCAATATATTGCTTACGAGACAGCAAAATGCGATGACTATAAGTGCTACACTTACCGCACACACAATGTCGACCACAAAGTTAGGGTGATATTCGTTGAGCCAAGGTCCCACCATAGGTAGCTTTGGCATCAATATAAAGTGGAGGAGGTAGATGTCGAGAGTGCGAACACCGATGTATTGCAAGCCTTTGCCCACTCTTGTCTCCTTCGTGAAGTTGTCTTTATAATGGCGAAAGAACATGATGACCATAAACATCAACGTGTACATTGCCAATGTCTTAGGTACGTTTGTCCATTCCATCTTCATCAAGTGCCATTTGAAAATATCCGCACAAGAGAAGAAAGCGATGATTGCCACGAGAGGGAAGAACCATTTCGTATCGAACAATCGTTGAAATCCTTTCCAATATCTATGCACAAGATTGCCCATCACAAAGAAATGCATAAACTTAAACGTCTCATACAGACTTGAATACATCATGAAGTCGTTCTTGTACCACTTGCCAAACTCCTTTGGAAGATAAAGACTCAGATAGCCGAAAAGGCATACTGCCCAAAGAATCCAAATCGGAATGTGCGAGTTCTTCAACTTCTGTGATATCCAAGCCACTACATAATATATTAGGAACATCTGCAACAACACCCAGGTGAACCAATATCCACCTTTTGTAGGAGAAACCATTGCTTTTAAGAAACCGTCGCAAAACGGCATTTTCCACCTTAATATAATATATGCACACAGGAACACAAGTGCTGGGATCACCTGCACCTTTATCTTTTTCCATGTGAGTGAGGCGAATGAGGCTGCATTCCATATCCACTTGCTCTTGTATGCGAGAAAACCGCTGACAAAGAAGAACAGAGGCATGCGGAAGAGTACGAGAAAAGGCAATGAGGCGGAAATCTTCTCGCTCTGCCCGAACCCCATCTGTGCAACGTGGTAGGATACAACGAGAATCATAGTGAAGCCTCGTAGAGCATCAAGCCACTCCATGCGAGAAGGGCCCCCTCCAACTCCCCGAGGGGAGGGCTTGTATATACTATCAGTGCCTGCCATTTTCAATGAGTTTTACGAGTTTGTCACTCTTGCCACTCAAGAGTTTGCGAGTGAACATCTTGTCACTCTTGATGAGGCGGTCGTAATCAGTCTCGTCCATCACCTTGATGACTGGTTCGTAGTCGATGAAGTGCATAGGAGTGAGGGCATCAAGACCAGGGTAAGGTCCATCGTACTCAATACAGCGAGACTTGAATTTTGTATTGAAAGCAACAGTCTGAATGAATGTCTCAGCCGAACCAAAAGAGTCTATGAAATAATAGGCGACTGCCTTATTTTCAAGGAAAGTATCAACAATTACTCTTGCGAGTTCTGGAGTGATGCACCACCAAGCAGAACCTTTGTACAGTTTCCATCCGTTCCTCATTATCAACTTCTTTCTACTGCCCAATGCCTTTAATATCTTACGCGAAAGGATGCCCAAACGCTCATTCATCTTATTAGAAAGGAAAGATACATCGTAGAAAGGACGAGCTGTGGTATAAAGGTCTTTTTGCTTTTCGGGAGTATCAGGGCGTGTCATATCCACTCCCATTAGGATTTCCTTATCTCCGAGTGATTCGAGATATTTAGTTATTCGCTCATTAGACCAAAGAGGATAGTCCATTCCGCTAAGGAAGAATATACGGTCAAACGTCTTCCCATAATCCAAAGCAGCTTCAATCAACTCAACTTGGTAAAACACCTCAATAATTGTACCCCAACGCACATTCTCTCTATCCTCAACAAAATGAATGTTTTCACCCTTTATTATCGAAGTGAATTTCGTGATATCTGACTTCTTGTCAATATGAATAAAGTACTCTGCATCCTTGTGCAGAGCATCAATCAGACGCTTCAGTTGAGGAGCATCAGTATGTGCTGATATGAGATAGGCTATGTTCATAATGAAAGCCCCCCGACCCCCAAAGGGGGCGGCTATCCGGATAGTGTGGGGGATGGATGGCCTCATTCTGTTTTTTTTACGGTTTTGGAACCAAGCGCTAGCACGCCCCCTTGGGGGGACGGGGGGCTTGGAATCTTCCGCTCAACCATGGCACTTTCTCTACATAAGGAACGAGCCATGTGCAGAAAACGAAGACGAACACTATCAATATTATGAAGTCGTCCCAACGACCATAGATGCTACGGCCGAAGGAGATGTGTGTGAAACGATAGAACTGAAGTAAAGGATAATGCGCTACGAAATACACCATCGAATGCTGTCCAATATAGTTGATTACAGGAATGCGAGGCAAAGGTAATTTGATAAACAATCCTGATAATCCAAGCAAAATGATGAACGTGTTGATGAAAGCGGCAAATGGATCGCCTTCGAATCTGTTCGTACTCATCACATATTCACCATGCCAGAATATATTGCTGAGTATGAACGCAATAATAAGTACGGAACAAATTGCCAATGCTTGTGTGCGGGTCAACCTTTCGAGGCACCATCTCCAACTTCGACCCACATAAAAGAAGAATGCTCCCATAAACACATTATTAAGGCTCATCGGCAATGGATTCTCATTTTTGTAGAGCCAATAACTCAAGAAAGGAAAGCAAAGCAACAGTACAGTTTGGAACACCGAAATTGGTTTGATGATATGAATCTTCTTCATAAAGTGTACCAGCACATATGCAGAAAAGAACGAGAAGAGGAACCAGACAGGTTCATTACCCCAGAAGGCACTCGTCCTCCACAAGTGATCCCATTCCATATTTTCGATAGGGTGGTGGTATCTGTCTATTTCGAAAGGAAGGAAAAAGGCATATACAATGAAGCCTATTGTGCCCCAAGAAATGTAAGGGATAAGCAGTCGTTTCGCCTTGTCCTTGATATATTCTTTCGAACTTCCGCTCACGGTCTTGTTGAAATAACCGGCCTTGAAGAAGAAAAAGCACATAAAAAAGAAACTCCATGCCATGACCACACTCCACCAGTCATCTTGCTTATGACCGCAGAATGTAATGGTATGAAGCGTTATCATTCGGATAATGCAAATTCCGCAAAGGAAGTCGAATGTATGGTTGCGTGGTTTCATTGCACCAGTTTTTATTCTATTTAACTCGCAAAATTAACTCTTTTTTTTGAATCTACCGCTCAATATGGGCACTTTTTCTACAAATGGCACCAGAAAGAAGCAGATGACGAGTACAAATAGGCTCATTGTGATGAATTCGTCCCAATGATGCCACACATCTCGTCCGAAGGCATGGTGGGTGAATTTGTAGAAATAGATGAGTGGATAATGTGCTACGAAGAATACCATCGAGTGCTCTCCAATGTAGTTGATGACTGGAATCCGCTTCATCGGTAAAGCAAGGAGCAAGCCCGAAATGCCGCAAAGTGCAAGAGTAGTATTTATGCCCGCACCCCAAGGATTTTGGACGAATTTGTTGAGACTCATATCATATTCGCCATGCCACATCTTGTTGCCTACGATAAACATCAATATTAGTATGATTGATATGCAGATGATTTGCTTTCTGCTGACCTTATGCTGGAGTATCTTCCAAAGGTGTCCGAGATAGAAGAAGAATACACCCATAAACACATTGTTCATGCTCATCCACAGTGGGTTATGCTCTTTCCATAGGAAATAGCTTACGAACGGAAACGAAAGGATTACGGGATGCAGATATTTTACCTTATATATGAAATGTATTGCGATATATGCTGTGAAGAAAGACATCAAGAACCAGCATGGCGGGTCACCATAGAAGTGGCTTTGGTCATATAGGTGCGACCATGTCAACCTCTCTGCTACCTTGTGGAAACGACTCGGAACACCGAACACAAAACCGAAATAAATGATGCTTCCTATCGCTCCCCACGCAAAATAGGGTGTAAGTAGTCGTTTCGCCTTGTCCTTGATGTACTCAAGCGAATTGCCCGAAACGGTCTTGTTGAAGTAGCCCGCCTTGAAGAAAAAGAAGCTCATGAAGAAGAAAGTCCAAGCCATCAATTTGCCAAACCAAAACTCGCTTCGATAGCCGCACATACTGATAAGATGCAGCAAAAGCATACGAATTATGCACAATCCGCACAGAAAATCGAACGCATGGTTTCGCTGTTTCATAGATAGCTTCTTTGTAGTTTCTAATCTTTTGTAATGAACATTTGTTTTGCAAAATTAGTCATTTTCTTTCGTATATAAGGGCATTAAATGACAAAAAGAGTGCTGCGAACTTAGTTTTTTCCTATTGTAATCTTACTTTTTCACTTTTAATTGCTATCTTTGCTCGTTATTTTTAATGAAAACAGACAGCTCAAGCCGTAGAAATGGGCGAAACAATAGATTATAAATATTTAACAAACATCAATAGTCCTTCTGACCTTCGCAAACTGAAGGTAGAGGAGTTGCCCGCACTTTGCGACGAACTCCGACAGGACATCATTAAGGAATTGTCGGTCAATCCCGGTCATCTCGCATCGAGTCTGGGAGTGGTTGAACTGACAGTTGCCTTGCATTATGTTTACGACACACCTTACGACCGCATCGTTTGGGATGTGGGGCATCAGGCTTACGGACATAAGATTTTGACTGGTCGTCGCGACCAGTTCTGCACCAACCGCAAGCTTCATGGCATCAAACCGTTCCCTTTCCCATCCGAAAGTGAGTATGACACCTTCTGTTGTGGCCATGCAAGCAATTCTATTTCTGCAGGACTTGGAATGGCTGTTGCTGCACGTCTTCATGGTGAGAAGCGTAAGGTTGTGGCACTCATAGGAGATGGCAGCATGAGTGGTGGACTTGCTTTCGAGGGCATCAACAATGCAGCTGGCACTCCGAACGACATGCTTATCATCCTCAATGATAACAATATGTCCATCGACCGCAGTGTGGGTGGTATGCGTAAGTACCTTCTTCAGCTTACTACTAACAAGTCTTATAATAATATAAGGTATAAGATTTCGAACAAACTGACTGCTTGGGGATGGCTCAATGACGACCGCAAGAAGGGTCTTATCCGTTTCAATAATAGCGTGAAGTCGCTTCTTACACGTCAACAGAATATGTTTGAGGGTATGGACATCAGATACTTTGGTCCTACAGATGGACATGATGTCATCGAACTTGTTCGCATCCTTCAGACCATCAAGGATATGAAGGGCCCGAAACTGCTTCATGTTCATACAAAGAAGGGTAAGGGGTATAAGCCTGCAGAGGAGAATGCGACTGTTTGGCATGCTCCGGGACGTTTCGATTTTGAATCGGGAGAACGCCTTGAACACAAGTCGGACAAACCTCAACCACCTCGTTTCCAAGATGTCTTCGGACATACACTTCTCGAACTTGCACAGAAAAACCCTCGCATCGTAGGTGTCACTCCAGCCATGCCAACAGGTTGCTCGATGAATATCATGATGAAGGCTTTGCCAAAACGGACATTTGATGTGGGTATTGCTGAAGGTCATGCAGTTACCTTCTCTGGTGGAATGGCAAAGGACGGACTTCTTCCTTTCTGCAACATCTATTCATCATTCTCCCAGCGTGCTTACGATAATATCATACACGATTGGGCAATCATGAATCTCGATATGGTGCTTTGTCTCGATCGTGCAGGTATCGTGGGCGAAGATGGTCCTACACATCATGGTGCTTTCGACCTTGCAGCACTCCGACCAATTCCTAATCTCACCATATCTTCTCCTTTGGACGAGATTGAACTCCGCAATCTTATGTACACATCGCAACTTGAAGGCAAGGGTCCATTCGTTATCCGTTATCCTCGTGGATGTGGAAGTGTGGTTGATTGGCAAACCGAATTTGAAGAACTCCCAATCGGAAAGGGGCGCAAGTTAAGTCCTGCTAACCAAGAAGATGAAGAGATTGCAGTTCTCAGTCTTGGCCCGATTGGTGTTGAGGTTCGCAAGGCAATCATGCTTGCTGAGATGAAGGCGGGAAAACCATTGAATATTGCTCATTACGATATGCGATTCCTCAAACCTATCGACGAGGAAATTCTTCATGAGGTTGGTAGGAAGTGCAAGCGTATCATAACTGTTGAAGATGGTGTTATCACCGGAGGACTTGGTTCTGCTGTTCTTGAATTTATGGCAGACCATGGTTATACTCCAAATGTTGTTCGTCTCGGCATTCCTGATCAGTTTATCGAACATGGAACGGTAAGCGAGCTGTATAAGATAATTGGTCTTGATGCGGAAAGTATATGTGAACAATTAACAAACAAATAATTAATGAAAATTATCATAGCAGGTGCTGGTGCAGTAGGAACTCATCTTGCACGACTTCTTTCGAAGGATAATATGAATGTCGTGCTTATGGATGATGATGTAGATAAGCTTCGCAAGGTCAATTCCGACCTCGATATTATGACTGTGCCTAAGTCGCCTTCATCAATCGACGAACTGAAGGATGCTGGTATCAGCGGTACCGACCTCTTCATTGCTGTCACTCCTCAAGAGACTACTAACCTCACTTGCTGTATGCTTGCTAAGGAACTAGGTGCCAAGCATACTGTTGCTCGTGTGGACAATTACGAATATATGCGTCCCGAGAATGCGGAGCTCTTCAAGAGGATGGGCATCGAATCGCTCATCTATCCAGAACTGCTTGCTGCAAAGGACATTGCGACATCGTCTCGATACAGTTGGGCTCGTCAGTTGTGGGAGTTTGAGAATAGCGACCTCGTCCTTCTCAGCGTGATGATGCACGATTCTCATCCTGTGTTCGATAAGGAGATCGTCAACAAGGACAACAAACTTGTTGGACATACTCTCAAGCAGATAGGTGTCAATCATGGACACTCCTTCCATGTTGTGGCAATCAAGCGTGATGGAGAGACTGTGTACCCTTATGGTGATGAGAAAATTCTTCCTCACGATCTTGTCTTCTTCATGTGTCTAAAGGAGAATCTCGACCTTATTAAGAATCTTTCTGGAAAAGATAATTATCCTGC
>DCIW01000191.1:0-1306 GCA_002317225.1 Prevotellaceae bacterium UBA1716
TCTGATTTCGAGTGCAAAGTTAAGGCAATAATATCATACTGACCGATAGGCTATCGATAGGTAAATCGACAGGTATCGGTTTTGTCGTTAAGTCAGTTTTTCTTCAAAGGTCTTCAAGAGTGAAGAATAATAGTTACAGTTTTGTGAAATGCTCAGTTTCGTGGCAAGATCTTTTATTCCCCACAACTCTTCAGAGGGTAAAGTGTCAGGTACATGAATCAAGATGAACTTTAATCAGAATGAATCGGGTGCCTGTCACTTGGTTCTTCTTAAGGGAAATCAAATGGTCAAAATAAAAACCACGAAGCGTAATGCCTCGTGGTTTTATTGGTTGATAAAGTAATATGAATTACTTGTTTACCTGGAACTTAGTGATGCCGTCCTTGATGTAACCAACAATCTGGTTGGCAGCAGCAAGACCTGCGTTGGTGTTTGCCTCGGCAGTCTGAGCACCCATCTTCTTAGGTGTAGAGAAGTAGCGACCTTCGAACTGTGCGAAGTCGGCATCTGCATCTGGCTTGATGTCGGTGATGTACTTGAGGTCGGTACGCTCTGCCATGAGTTCGATAAGACCTGCCTCGTCGATAACTTCCTTACGAGCTGTGTTGATGAGGATAGCACCCTTCTTCATTGTAGAACAGAGTGCCTTGTTAATCGACTGCTTTGTCTCTGCTGTTGCAGGGATGTGGAGCGATACGATGTCGGCTACCTGGAAGAGTTCTGCCTGTGAAGCACATGCCTGAACTCCTGCTGCCTCGATTGCCTCTGCTGGGCAGTATGCATCGTAAGCACATACGTCCATGCCGAAGCCCTTAGCGATACGAGCTACGTTGCGACCTACATTACCGAATGCAAGGATACCGAGCTTCTTGCCCATGAGTTCTGAACCTGCCTTGCCATTGTAGAAGTTGCGTACTGCGAATACGAGGAGACCAAGTACGAGTTCGGCAACTGCGTTTGCGTTCTGACCAGGTGTGTTCATTACTACTACGTTGTGTGCTGTAGCTGCTTCGAGGTCGACATTGTCGTAACCTGCACCTGCACGCACTACGATCTTGAGGTTCTTGGCTGCGTCCATCACTTCAGCGTCGATCTTGTCGGAACGGATGATGATGGCGTCTACATCTGCCACTGCAGCGAGAAGTTGTGCCTTCTCTGTATATTTCTCGAGGAGTGCGAGTTCGAAACCTGCACCTTCAATAATTTCTTTGATTCCAGCAACAGCAGGAGCTGCGAAAGGCTTTTCTGTTGCGATAAGTACTTTTGCCATATTAGCCCCCCGACCCCCCAAGGGGGCGGCCATCCG
>DCIW01000191.1:1405-34807 GCA_002317225.1 Prevotellaceae bacterium UBA1716
CTATCCGGATGGCCGCCCCCTTGGGGGGTCGGGGGGCTTTTACTTGTGTGCTGCCTCAAACTCCTGCATGCAAGCAACGAGTGCCTGAACGCCTTCGACAGACATTGCGTTGTAGCAAGATGCACGGAAACCACCTACGTCGCGGTGACCCTTAACACCTACCATGCCCTTTGAAGTGGCGAAGTCGAGGAAGTCCTTCTCAAGTTCCTTGTACTCGTCCTTGAGAACGAATGTGATGTTCATGTATGAACGGCTGTCCTTCTCGGCTGTACCAACGAAGAGGGAGTTGCGGTCGATTTCTGCGTAGAGGATGTCGGCACGCTCCTTTGCAATCTTAGCCATTGCCTCAACACCACCGTGAGCCTTCATGTAGCGGAGGTTCATGAGTGCAGAGTAGATTGGCACTACTGGAGGAGTGTTGAACATAGAACCCTTCTTAACGTGAGTGCGGTAGTCGAGCATTGTTGGGATGTGGCGAGTTACCTTACCGAGTGCCTCGTCCTTAACAATAACAAATGTAAGACCTGCCATAGCGAGGTTCTTCTGTGCACCACCATAGATCATTGTGTACTTGCTTACGTCAACTGGACGTGAGAAGATATCTGATGACATATCTGCGATGAGTGGAACTGGTGAATCGATGTCTTCACGAATTTCTGTACCGTAGATAGTGTTGTTTGTAGTGATGTGGAAATAATCTGCATCAGCTGGGATTTCGTAGTTCTTTGGGATGTAAGTGAAGTTCTTGTCGGCAGAAGAAGCAACTTCTACAACCTCACCGAATGCCTTAGCTTCCTTTTCAGCCTTAGTTGCCCAAACACCTGTGTTGAGGTAAGCAGCCTTCTTCTCGAGGAAGTTGAAAGGAATCATGCAGAATTCGAGACTTGCACCACCACCAAGGAAGATTACGGAGTAACCCTCAGGAATGTCGAGAAGTTCCTTGAAGAGAGCAACAGCCTCGTCAACTACTGGTTGGAAATTCTTTGCACGGTGGCTGATTTCCATAAGTGAAAGTCCTGAATTGTCGAAGTCAAGACAAGCAGCTGCAGTCTGTTCAATTACCTCGCGTGGGAGGATTGAAGGGCCTGCATTGAAATTGTACTTTTTCATTGTTATTATTATTGTTAAATATGAATGATTTCTTTTATTGAGCGTTGTAAGATAATGCTTAGAAACAATTTCCTTTTACCTTTATAAGATTCGTAAGCGAGGGCAAAGTTACAAATTTATATCGAAATGCAAGAATAAAATGATAAATTTATGCAAAAATCATTGAAATTGGTTGCAAAAAGAGAAAAAATGGTCGTTGGGGAACAACCATTTTTTGCAATGTGAGTGTATTTGTTAGAGCCATTTCTTACGTTTGAACCACATGATGCTGCCACATGTGCTGATGATGCAGGCGGCGATGGCGAGAGGGAATCCTATCTTCCAGGCCTCCATTCCGTTGATGAGGTTCATACCGAACATTGAGGTGATGAGGGTTGGGAACATGATGATCATGTTGAGCGATGTGAGGAGTCGCATCACCTTGTTCATATTATTATTAATAATGTTGGCGTAGGTGTCCATCGTCGAACCGATGATGTTGTTGTAGATGGCGGTGGTCTCTCGTGCCTGGTTCATCTCGATGTTGACATCCTCGATGAGTTCGGCATCGAGTTCGTCGACTGGAAGACGGAACTTGAGTTTGGAGAGGAGGTTTTCGTTACCACGGATGGATGTGGCAAAGTATGTGAGGGAGTCCTGAAGGCGTGAGAGATTGATAAGATCCTTGTTATCAATATCTTTGTCGAGGTCGCGTTTTGCCTTATCTACAATTCCTCCTACCTGCTTGAGGTACTTAAGGTACCAAACAGAAGCACAGAGGAAGAGGCGGAAAGTGAGGTCGGCGGCATCGATGAATCCTTCGGCACGACGCATCTGATGATTGATGAAGTCGAGCATCATTCGGGTTTCCTGATTGCAGATGGTGATGATCTTGTCGCCCTTGATGAGGATACCAAGCGGAATGGTGGTGTAAGGACTGCGTGACTGAAGGCTCTTGAGGTGCGGGATACGCATGATGACCATGAGCCATCCTTCGTCGAGGTCGTAACGTGCACGCTCGTCAGCATCGCTAACGTCGGCAAGGAAGTAGTCGGGCATGCCCATCTCGTTCTGAAGGAAATCTATATCGTCGTCGACAGGACATGTGACCTGCACCCAACAATTAGGTTCCCAGTTGTCGATATGCTTGATACCGCCATTGTAATTCCAGAATGTTCGCATTGTATCTGAATCTTTACTTTTAATATGTAGAATAGAAATAAGTGGGTAAAGACTCAGGTACCTTTAGAGTCTTTATCCTATAAACTTGTTACTATTCGCCGGATAATCGTCCATTTGATGTTAATTTTAATTTAATTCGAGTGCAAAGATAGTTCAAAGATTTAAAATAACAATGCTATTTCAATATTTTTTCGTAAATTTGCCGCGTTTTTATGACTAAATAATTTTTAATAGGATATATTTTTGATGAAAGATATAAATTTTGACGATTTATTTGAGGAGAACCCACGCGATGGTTCCATCAGTATCATAGCAAAACTTGATGGACCGGAAACTGCAGAAATGGACTTTGAGGTGGACGTGGAGAGTGAGGTGCCTGTGCTTCCTCTTCGTGGCATCATGCTCTTCCCACAGACTGTGCTGCCTATACGCATTGGCAGAAAGTCGTCGCTCGCTCTGCTCGAACATGCATCCAAGAAGAATCTGCCTATTGCAGTTTTTTCGCAGGTGAACGACAATATCGAAGAACCAGTGCTCGAGGACCTCTACCATACGGGAGTGATTGCGAAGGTGATACGCATAATCAAGTTGCCTGACGGTTCGCAGACTGCCTTTGTGCAGGGTTTCGGCCGCATCCGTCTTGTGGAACTCATACTCAGCAGCAAGTGGCTCCGCGGACGTGTGGAGAGCTATCCTGAGAAGCGAGGCATGAATGGCGACCGCAATTTCAAGGCTCTTGCTGAGGCATGCCGAGACATGGCAAACAAGTTGTGCCAGTCGCTCCAAGGTTCGCAGATGATGGGGGCAACTATTGGCACCGAAAACATAACGGAGGAGAATCTCCTTGTTAATTTTATATGTGCGAACATTCCGATGAGCAATAGCGAACGCATTGTCCTCCTCGAACAGAACACGATGGAGGATCGTGCGATGAAGTTGCTCTCTATGCTCAATAAGGAATATCAGTTCTCGAAGCTGAAGGCTAACATACAGTCGAAGACTCGAGAGGTGCTCACTCGTCAGCAACGAGAGCATTATCTCCGAATGGAGATGGACAACATCAAGGAGGAACTTGGCGAAGGTGGTTCGTCGGATCTTGAGCGTATTCGTCGTGCAGGATTGTTCAAGAATTGGGACGAAAACATTCGGGATATGTTCTATAAGGAATTACGCAAGGCCGAGAATATGTCGCAAGCCAGTCCGGACTATCAGGTATCTCTCAACTATCTCCAGACTCTTGTCGATTTGCCTTGGGGCGAATATACTAAGGACAACCTCAACCTCTCTACTGCGGAGAAGACCCTCAACAAGGACCACTATGGCATGGAGAAGGTGAAGGAGCGTATACTCGAACACCTCGCTGTGCTGAAGATGCGTGGCGACTTCAAGAGTCCTATCATCTGTCTTTACGGCCCTCCGGGTGTGGGAAAGACTTCGCTCGGAAAGAGTATAGCCAAGTCGATGAAGCGTAACTATGTGCGTATGAGTCTTGGCGGTGTGCATGACGAAGCTGAAATCCGCGGACATCGCAAGACATACGTCGGTGCCATGCCTGGACGTATCATCAAGAGCATCATCAAGGCAGGAAGCAGCAATCCTGTGTTCATCCTCGATGAGATTGACAAGGTAACAAACGACAATGTACATGGCGACCCAGCAAGTGCATTGCTCGAAGTGCTTGACCCTGAGCAGAATGTGGCTTTCCACGATAATTATCTCGATTGCGACTACGACCTCTCGAAGGTTATGTTCATCGCAACTGCCAACAATATCAGCAGCATCCCTGCCCCACTCCTCGACCGTATGGAACTCATCGAGGTGAGCGGTTATCTGACTGAGGAGAAGATTGAGATCGCGAAGCGTCATCTCATCCCAACCGAACTCGACAACCTCGGCATGAAGGACTCGAAGATTAAGTTCTCGAAGGCTGCAATTGAAAAGGTGATTGAGTCGTACACTCGTGAATCGGGTGTGCGTAATCTCGACAAGCAGATCAATTCGCTCCTGCGAAAGGTAACTCTCGAATATGCGAAGACCGGCACTCTTCCATCATCGGACATAAAGCCTGACGACGTGAAGAAATATCTCGGTACGGAACCTTTCACCCGCGATATATATCAGGGCAACGACTACTACGGTGTTGTGACTGGTCTTGCATGGACAAGTGTGGGTGGCGAAATCCTCTTCATCGAGACAAGCATCAACGAGTCGAAGGGTGGCAAACTCACTCTTACGGGTAATCTGGGCGATGTGATGAAGGAGAGTGCTATGATTGCACTCGAATATATCAAGTCGCACACTGAAGTGCTCGGCGAACTCAATTGGACCAAGCCTGTAAAGGAGGGCGAGAAGGAGGAACCAACCACTTGGGCTGACTTCTTCGACTACCACTCTATCCACATGCATGTGCCTGAGGGTGCCACTCCTAAGGATGGTCCTTCGGCAGGTATCACTATTGCCACTTCGATTGCTTCAGCCCTCACCAAGCGTAAGGTTCGTGCCAATATCGCTATGACTGGCGAAATCACACTCCGCGGCAAGGTACTCCCAGTGGGTGGTATCAAGGAGAAAATTCTTGCAGCAAAGCGTGCCGGCATAACCGACATACTTATCTGCGAGGATAACAGAAAGAATATTCTTGACATTCCTGAGAAATATGTGAAGGGAGTCACATTCCATTATGTGAAAGATGTGAAGGATGTTTTAGATTATGCATTGATATAGAGCCCCTTATGAATTTTACACTACAACATACCGACAACAAGACCAACGCTCGTGCCGGTCTCATCCATACAGACCACGGCGACATCCAGACACCTATCTTCATGCCAGTGGGTACATTGGCAAGTGTGAAGGGTGTGCATCTCCATGAGATAAAGGATGATATCAAGGCACAGATTATACTTGGCAATACATACCACCTCTATCTCCGACCAGGTCTTGAGGTGATTGAGGCAGCAGGCGGTTTGCATAAGTTCAATGGGTTTGACCGTCCTATGCTCACCGATTCGGGTGGTTTCCAGGTATTCTCTCTTGCTGGCATCCGCAAGATTAAGGAGGAAGGTGTGGAGTTTCGCAGTCATATCGACGGAAGCAAGCATTTCTTCACTCCTGAAGGCGTGATGGACATCGAACGAACTATCGGTGCCGATATCATTATGGCATTTGACGAATGTCCTCCTGGCACCAGCGACTACGAATATTCGAAGAAGTCGTTGGCTCTGACTGAGCGTTGGCTCGATCGTTGTATCAAGCGTTTCAACGAGACAGAGCCTAAGTACGGATACCAACAGAGCCTCTTCCCTATCGTTCAGGGTTGCACTTACAAGGATCTCCGTCAGCATGCTGCTGAGAATGTGGCTTCGAAGGGCATGGATGGAAATGCAATCGGCGGACTTGCGGTTGGCGAACCTGCTGAGGTGATGTATGAGATGATTGAGGTGGTGAATGAGATTCTTCCTCAAGACAAGCCTCGATACCTCATGGGTGTCGGCACTCCTATCAACCTGCTTGAGGGCATTGAGCGTGGTGTGGATATGTTCGACTGCGTGATGCCTACTCGTAATGGACGCAATGCTCAAATCTTCACTAAGCACGGTACCATCAACTTCCGCAACAAGAAGTGGGAAATGGACTTCTCGCCTCTCGACCCTGAAGGCACTTCGTATGTGGACTCTATGTATACGCGTGCGTATGTACATCATTTATTTAAAGCCCAAGAACTCCTCGCAATGCAGATTGCCTCAATCCACAATCTCGCATTCTATCTCTGGCTCGTTGGCGAAGCACGTCAGCATATCATTGCCGGCGATTTCGCAGTTTGGAAGGCAAAGATGTGTGAAGAATTAGGAAGAAGGTTATGATAGTTTTTGATGTAGTTAACGGCAAACTGGTTCCCAAGTCGGGTGATCCAGAGGAAATTCGGGAGTTTCTTGAAAAGCAGAAGGAAACGTCCGGATGGAGAGGTGTGCGGAATTGGTGGCGAGACCACAGTCTGCTCTCCCGACTCGACCGTTATATCATCGGCAAATTTCTCGGTACTTACTTCTTCTCCATCGCACTGATTATCTCTGTGGCTGTGGTGTTCGACTTCAACGAGAATATCGATAAGTTCCTTTCGAAGAACGCACCGATGAAGGCGATATTCCTGGACTACTACGTCAACTTTGTACCATATTTCTCCAATCTGTTCAGTCAGTTGTTTGTGTTTGTGTCGGTAATCTTCTTTACGACCAAACTCGCTGATAATTCGGAGATTATAGCGATGATGTCGACTGGTGTGAGTTTCAGAAGACTTATGCGGCCTTATATGATTTCGGCTGCGTTTATCGGATTGCTGACATTTGTTCTCAGTTGCTATATCATTCCTGAAGGAAACGTGAAACGTGTGGATTTCGAGAATCGTTACAAACGTCGTGAAGTTATTACTTTCACGAGTAATGTGCAACTCGAAGTTGACACAGGTGTCATTGCGTATATCGGTCGTTATGAGGATACTCAAAAGACTGGTTATGAGTTTACTCTCGACAAGTTTGAGAACAAGAAACTCGTTAAGCATCTACAAGCAATGACCATCCAGTATGACTCTGTTGCTCCAGAACCTTACCATTGGATTTTGACCAATTATCAGACTCGTGACCTGCAAGGTATGCGAGAGGTATTGACCAACGGATACCGACTCGACACCGTCATACAGATGGAGCCACAAGATTTCCTTATCAACAAAGGGCAGCAGGAAACGCTTACCTCACCGAAACTTCGTGATTATATTACGCGACAGAAACAGCGTGGTTTTGCAAATATCAAGGAGTTTGAAGTTGAGTATTGGAAACGCGGTGCTTCAGCGTTTGCTGCGTTTATCCTGACCATCATTGGTGCCTCACTTTCTGCACGAAAACGAAAGAATGGTATGGGTGTGACTCTTGGTATAGGTCTTGCTCTCAGTTTTGCTTATATCCTCTTTCAGACGGTGTCGTCAACATTTGCAATTCAGGCTAATTTTCCACCAATACTTGCTGTGTGGATTCCAAATATAATATATTCATTCATAGCACTTTATTGTTACATAAAAGCACCAAGATAATTTGTGCATTTCGCATATTGGTGACAAATAAGTATTAAGATAAAAAGATAAATAATAATAGATGTATTTCGACGAATTAGACTTGTCATATGATGTCCTTGA
Source organism: Prevotellaceae bacterium UBA1716 (assembly GCA_002317225.1). Taxonomy (GTDB): domain Bacteria; phylum Bacteroidota; class Bacteroidia; order Bacteroidales; family Bacteroidaceae; genus Minthosoma. The sequence continues at coordinate 8,862 of DCIW01000191.1, forward strand.
TGCACTTGATGCGATGAATTTCGACAAGTGTACACCGATTCAGGAAAAGGCAATTCCACCAATACTCCAAGGCCGCGATGTGATAGGTGTGGCACAGACCGGAACGGGCAAGACTGCCGCATATCTTCTGCCGGTACTTGACGAATTGAGTTCTGGCAATTATCCTCACGATGTGGTCAATTGTATCATCATGTCCCCTACTCGCGAACTTGCACAACAGATTGACCAACAGGTTGAAGGCTTCGGCTATTACCTTGATGGAGTTTCGAGTGTTGCAGTTTATGGAGGAAATGATGGTGCTCGATTTGAGCAGGAACGTCGTGGTCTCGAGATGGGTGCAGATATCATCATTGCCACTCCGGGACGACTTATTAGCCATCTTAACGGCGGACATATTGACCTCTCAAAGACCACATTCTTCATTCTTGACGAAGCTGATAGGATGCTCGATATGGGTTTCTATGACGACATCATGAAGATTGCAGGGTATCTCGGTCCTAACCACCAGACAATCCTCTTTTCCGCCACAATGCCTCCTGAGATTCAGAAGCTCGCAAGCAATATCCTTCACGACCCTGTTGAGATAAAGATTGCGGTAAGCAAGCCTGCCGAGAAGATCAAGCAAACTGCCTTCATCTGCTATGACGGAATGAAGGATAAGATTGCTGAGCATATCCTTTCGGACAAAACTCTTGACCGTGTGATACTTTTTGCTTCTTCAAAACTGAAAGTGAAAGAACTCAACCGAATGTTCAAGCAGAAAGGATATAATGTAGGTGCCATGCACTCTGATCTTGAACAGAAAGAACGTGACGAGATTATGTACGAGTTCAAGAACCGCCGAATAGCTATCCTTATAGCAACTGATATCGTAAGTCGTGGCATCGATATTGATGACATACAACTCGTAATCAATTATGATGTGCCTCGTGATGCCGAAGATTATGTACATCGAATCGGCCGAACAGCACGTGCAAATCGAGATGGTCAGGCTATCACTCTCGTTAACGAAAAGGACTATCCTTCACTCCGAAAAATAGAGCGTCTTATCGAGAAGGAAATCGATAAGCCGGATCTTCCTGAAGGTTGTGGCGAGAAGCCTGAAATCAAGTCGGGAAAGAATGGAAAGCGAGGCAATAATCGCAAGAAACATTATCATCGCAAACCCTCTTCAAAGTCAAAGAGTAAGGAAAAAGCACCTAAAAGTGAAAAGAAAGCTTAAAAGATACAAATTTATTTTGCTGAGTGCGTAAATATATATATATTTGCATAACATTTATTGCATTAATGTCTGTATTTTGACACTTATAAATAGAAAATGACAAAATTTCAAAGAATAATCCTTGTTGCATTGTTGATGATGAACTCCTTCTGTGCTAATGCCCAGAATGGCGTAAACTCCCCTTATTCACGTTATGGCTTCGGTATGTTGTCCGACCGTTCGATGGGATTCAATAAAGGTATGGGCGGCGTGGCTCAGGGATTCCGTGACGGCCAGTCGGTCAACCTTCAAAACCCTGCTTCATATTCGGCAGTTGATTCGATGACAGCCTTGTTCGATTTCGGTCTCACACTCCAGAATGGTAACTACAAGATGGGTAGTGTGCAGAAAAATATCCGTAACACATCTGTCGATTATTTTGCAATGCATTTCCGTGCAGCCAAGAATGTTGGTGTTGCAGTGGGAATCCTCCCTATTTCAAATGTAAAGTATTCTTTCTCTTCATCTGGCGAAACTCTCGTAGGTACAGAAGACAAAGAAGCAACATATAGTTATACTGGTGAAGGCGGTCTTCATGAAGTGTTCCTCGGTGCTGCATGGCGTCCATTCAAACCAATTTCTTTTGGTTTTAATGCTGCATATCTTTATGGCGATTATTCTCACACAATGAATATGTCTTTCAACGAAAGTTCAGTTTATTCTTTGGCTCGAATCTATTCGGCAGATATTAAGACTTATAATGTGGATTTCGGTCTCCAATATATCCAACCGATTGGAAAGAAAAACAAGATTGTAGTTGGAGCATCATACCAATTAGGTCATGACATAAAGAATAACGCTTATCGTACAACAGAAACTCTCAGTAGTTCCACAATATTGAATTACACTACCGACACAATCTCCAATGCATTCCAAATGCCACATGCATTTGCTGCAGGTATAACATTCTATAATTCAGACAAGTTACGAATTGGTGTTGACGCAGAACTCCAAAAGTGGAGCGATTGCAAATTTCCTAATCAACAAACATCAATATCAAAAAGCGATGCGACTATCAGCACATCAGCTCCATATACATCAACTAAGGGTCTTCTATACGACAGAAAAAAGATTGCTGCAGGATTTGACTACATTCCAAATGCTCTCTCACGTAATTTTTTCGCTCGTATGACATATAAATTTGGTGGTTACTACTCTCAGTCTTACGCTAACGCTGACTTGACAGGTACTGTGACTAAAAAGCCAAACGAGTTCGGTCTCTCAGCCGGAGTTTCGCTCCCAATCATGAACAAAAACCTTTGGCATAACGCACAGAAAATTAACGTGTCTGTTCAATGGATACACTCAAATATCCCATACTTGAACACTGCATCAATGACGCAAGCAACTCTTTCAGAGAATTATCTCAAGCTTTGCCTCGGCATCACATTCTCTGAGCGTTGGTTCTTCAAGTGGAAAGTTCAGTAATAGTATTTTCCCTTTCAAAATAGGTTAAATACTTTGTCGTTTAGGTCTATTCCTATTGCATAACAACAATATTCTTCGCAATTTTGCAGCGTCAATCAAAAACATATAGCGCGAAAGAAAAAGAATTAAAGAACAAACATTAACAACTCTAATATTTATTATGAAAGGTAAATTCATTCTCGCAGGTGCAATGGCTCTCGTAACTATTGGAGCTTCTGCACAAAGCAACGACTACAAGTCTCGTATCGGTCATGGACAGGACAGTATCGATGTTATCGAAGCTCTCCAGATCTACAACGATGAGTACAAGAGCAAGAACTACAAGGCTGCTTACGAGCCATGGAAGACTGTTCTCACTAAGGCTCCAACTGCTCGTGTGGACACTTATAAGAAAGGTCAGTGGATGCTTCAGTCACTCATCCAGAGCGAAACTGATCCAGCACTCAAGAAGCAGTACTTTGATGATTTGATGAACCTCTACGATGTTCGTCTTCAGAACATGGACGTGCTCAACTCATTCTCAGGTGCTAAGGACCAGAGTTCAAAGGGTGGTATCATCTGCCGTAAGGCTTATGACTCTTACTTCATGAACCCAACTCCAGACGTATCAAAGTCTTACGCTCTCTTCAAGGAAGGTATCAACGACACTGGTAACGATACTGAAGGTTTCGTTCTCTACGGATTCATCCAGCTTTCAGACTCACGTTTTGAGTATGATAAGGACAAGTATCGTGAAGACTTCATCAATGACTACCTCCAGGTAACTGATATCTGCGGTCAGCTCCTTGAGCAGGCTAACGAATATGAGACAAGCATTCAGGTTGACCCAGAGTCAGGTGACACAACAGTTGTGCTCGCTCCTGAGGCACAGAAGATTATCGATGCTTACCAGCAGCCATACGACCTCGCTGAACAGCTCTTCGTTCAGTCAGGTGCTGCTGACTGTGATGCTCTTGATAAGATCTATCGTCCAAAGGTAGAGGCTAACAAGACAGACAACAACTATCTCACTGGTGTACTCAAGGTTCTCCGTAGTTTCGATTGTACAAAAACAGACCTTTACGAAATTGCTGCAGATTATTCTTATCAACTCGTAAAGACTCCTGCTGCTGCACTCGGTAAGGCTTCAAAGGCTCTCAAGGCTGGCAACACTAACGAGGCTCTCAAGTACTTCAACGAATCACTCGCTCTCGAAACTGACGGTGCTAAGAAGGCTAAGATCTACCAGGCAATTGCAGTTATCATGTACCAGCGTGGCAACTACAGCGAAGCGCTCAAGTGGATTGACAAGCTCCCTAACAACGGTTCACTTCTCCTTCTCAAGGCAAGTATCGTAGCTCGTTCTGGCTCTCACAAGTCAATCGAGGCAACAGGTCCTTACTGTCTTGCAATCGACATCTGTAACCGCGCTAAGGCTGCTGACCCATCATGTTCAGGTCGTGCAAACAAGGCTATCGCAAACTACACTGCTAACCTCTATCCAAAGTCAGAGGCATTCATGGCAGGTGTTAAGGCTGGTACTCGCGTAAGCACTCCTTATGGTTCAACAACACTCCGTTTCCGTTAATAGTCGCCCCCGTTCCTATGGCTTTTCCCATAGGTAAAAAAACAATATGCTAAAAAGACTCACACATATCCTATCCATTGCAGCGGTATTCCTTACCGCTGCAATGCTGTTTCCCCTTCAGTCCTGCCAATCTGACGACGGACCAAAAGGGCCAGAACTTGGTGTGCGTGATTCTCTTCCCTTCCTTCAGTCCTATGGCGTGAGCACTCTTATATCCGACTCTGGCATCATCCGCTATAAGCTGATATCTGAGGACTGGTTTATCTACGACATGAAGGAACCTAAATATTGGTCATTCCAGAAAGGTCTCTTCATTGAGAAATTTGACCAGACATTCCATACTGAGGCATTTATTTCATGCGACACAGCATACTTCTTCTACGAGCAAAACTTATGGGAACTACGTTCTCGTGTTTTTGTAAAGAATCTTAAGGGTGAAACTTTCCGCACCTCACTCCTCTACTGGAATCAGCAAACCCATGTGGTTTATTCGCCAGCTTATATGGAAATTGATGGAGAGAGTGAAGCCCTCTCTGGTTACGATTTCCGTTCAAACGAACAGATGACCGACTATCTCATCCATAGTTCTAAGGGCAAGTTCCCTCTTAACGAGAAAGAAGAACAACCTCATCCGGATGCTGCAATTATGCAAGAAATGAATGACACCACAAAGCAACAACAAGCAAATACATAACATGAATTGGTAAAGAACAAGCTTTAGCAGTTTGAAAACTTTAACCAACAACAAACTACTATTTATAGTATAAAACATTAGCGATTTGACACTCCAAATACGTCAAATTGCTATTTTTTTTACTCTTAAAGCAAAAACTTCAACTAAAATACTTCGTAAGACAATTATTTTTTGTAAATTTGTACGATTTTTGACTGCGTATCGCTCTCGCGTGCGTACATATTAAAGAATAAACAATAATAATAACAATAAAAACAATTCAAAAAAAATGGCAGCATTACAAAAAATTCGTAGCCATGGCGTTTTACTTGTAGCGATTATCGCAATCGCCCTTGCCCTCTTCGTTATTGGAGACGGTATCCGCGGTTGTGAGAGCTTCTCAATGCAAGCAAAACAGCAGGTTGGCGAAGTGGATGGCGAATCAATGTCTATCCAAGAGTATCAGGACATGACTAAGTCATTCCAGAACTATTACGAGATCGCAACTCAGAAGTCATCATTCTCTGAGGATGAACTCAACCAGATTAACGATGAGGCTTGGAACACTTTCGTTCAGAGCAAGCTTATCGAAAAGGAATGTGCAAAAGCTGGTATCGCAGTTTCTGAAGAAGAAGTTGCAAACGCCATTAAGCTCGGTATGAGCCAGATGCTTCAGATTCCTTATTTCATGAATCAGCAGACTCAGCGTTACGATTACGCACAGGTTAATCAAGTTCTTACAGCTTACAAGCAAGCTAAGGAACAGGGACAGGTTAACGACATGCTTCAGAAGCTTTACGACTACTACATGTTTGCTCAGAAGCAGGTCCGTTCACAACTTCTCATGCAGAAGTACCAGGCTCTTCTTACTAACCTCTTCCTTTCAAATCCTGTAGAGGCTAAGCTTTCATTTGATAGCCGTAGCTCTCAGAGCGATGTTCTTCTTGCTACAGTTCCATTCAGTTCTATTGACGACAAGGACGTAACTGTATCAGATGCAGACCTCAAGGCTAAGTATAACGAAGAGAAAGAAAAGTTTGCTTCAGAAGACGAAACTCGTGATCTTAAGATTATCGATTTGCCAGTAGTAGCAAGTGCCGCTGACCGTACAGCAGCAGAGAAGGACATGAACGATGCTTCTGCTCAGCTCGCTAAGGCTGAAGGTGCAAAGGCTGTTAAGCAGGCTGTTCGCGACAATACTTCTATGATCGCTTACACTAACATCTTCAAGACTAAGGATGCATTCCCACTCCCAGCAGTAAAGAATCTTCTTGATTCGATTGCAGTTGGTTCTACTACTAAGCCAGCTTACGATCAGGCTTCAAATTCTTACTACACTGTTAAGCTCATCGACCGTGTACAGAAGGCTGACTCAGTTTGCTACCGTCAGATTGGTGTAGCAGGTAAGGACGAGAAAGAATCAGCTTCAAAGGCTGACTCTATCATAAATGCACTCAATGGTGGTGCTTCATTCAAGGACCTTGCAAAGAAGTATGCTCAGACAGGTGATTCAGTATGGGCAACTACATCACAGTTCGCTCAGGCTAACCTTGACGACGACTACACATCAATCGTAAATGCACTCTACTCTACTCCAGCAGGACAGACAACTAAGGTTGCACTTTCAAATGGTTCTGTAGTTATTCTCCGCATCGATCAGACTAAGGATGTGAAGACAATGTACAATGCAGCAGCAATCGTAAAGACTCTTGATTTCTCTACTGAGACATTCAACGCAGAGTACAACAAGCTTTCTTCATTCGTTGCAAAGAACAACACACTCGAGGCTCTCGAAAAGAACGCAGCAAAGGAGAATTATGTAGTACGTCCACTCGACAACACTCGCAATACTGCTCACAACATCGCTGGTATCCGTGGTACACACGAGGCACTTAAGTGGGCATTCGATACTGCTAAGGAAGGTCAGGTTTCTGAGCTTTATGAGAGCACAGACCGCAGCCACATCCTCGTAGTAGGTCTTGCAAAGGTTAACCCTAAGGGATATCTCTCAGAGGAGAAGGTTAAGGAATATCTTGAAAGTGAAGTAAAGAATGACAAGAAGGCAGAGAAGATCCTCGCTACTGCTAAGGACTTCGCAAGCACTTCAGCATTCAAGGGTGCAAAGGTTGACACAGTTAAGAACATCACATTCGCAGCTCCAACATTCGTTCCTTCTACAACATCTTCTGAACCAATCGTAAGTGCTCTTGCTTCAAAGACTGCAAAGGGCCAGGCTTCAAAGGCTGTTAAGGGTAACGCAGGTGTTTACGCTCTCAAGGTTCTTGACAAGAAGCAGAGTGCAGAGAAGTTCGACGCTAAGGCAGAACAGACATCTCTCTCTCAGCAGAACCTTCGTGCTGCTACTGGCAACCTCATGTATGTTCTTTACAAGAAGGCTAACGTAGTTGACAACCGTTACAAGTTCCAGTAATCCGCAACTAAACATTCAATTATATATAATTAAAGGCTGTAGAGTTTTCTGCAGCCTTTAATTATTATTTCCATATTAATATTTTAGGGGAACAATTATTTGTATAGTAACTTAGACTTCAAACACTATCATTTCAAAATTGACTTTTTCTTAATTAAATCGCCAAATAATTTGCATTATTATTGATTTTATACACTTCTTTTTCGTACAAATCATGAAATATACGTACAGATTATGCACTTCACAAATTGTCCAAAACCATTTCATGCATTGTCCGTCACGTCCACCAAAAACATGCTACCTTTGCAACGTCAAACAGAGGAACAGCGAGTGCAGAGCTAAAGCCTCAAGGATTTAAGCTATGCCGAGTCGTGACGATGTAAGACTGAAAGTCAAACAAAACAAATGACAATTTAACAACAACAAAATCAATTAACAATAAAAAACTTACAATTATGAAAAAGTCATCATTCATCGCAATCATCGCAATCGCTCTCGTTTCAGTATTCGGTCTCACTTCATGTGACAAAGAAAACGATTCAATTCATCAGGCTATTACTCCAAAGCAAGAACTTGTAACAAATAAGAACCAAGAAACATCAAAAGATACCTCAGCAAAAACAAAGCAAGAAAAGCTCAAGCGCCCTACTAAGATGAAACAGCCAAAACAATATTCGGAAGGCACTACAATGGTTTTACGATAAAACAATATCAGGTCATTAACACTATTAGAAACAAACTTTTTACACTATTAGTAACAGAGCTCACACACTATTAGTAACAGACCTTACACACTACTAGTAACAGAGCTCACACACCCTAATGATTAAGGCAAATCATTAGGGTGTGTGTGTATATTGAATGTTGCACATGCGATATTAGAGTCAATAAACAAAAATGGCACACCATTTCTGATATGCCAATTGGTTGTCTAAGTTTTTTCCGTTCTTAAAAATTTGAGCCTCTTGTCGGATTCGAACCAACGACCCCGAGATTACAAATCACGTGCTCTGGCCAACTGAGCTAAAGAGGCGGGTGGGTAAGCTTACTGTATCGCACCGCTACAACCTACTGCCTTTGCTGCGATCAAGCCCTGGAGGATTGGCAGGGAGCTGGTCGTACAGGACTTACCCATGTTTTGCTCTTTCGAAACACTTCGTTTTCGTTTAGCGAATGCAAAGGTAGGCCTTTTATTTGAATTGACCAAACATTTTCTATTTTTTTTCTATATTTGTTCAAAATCTTATTTGCTAATTCTTAATTCTTAATTATTATTCGTACCTTTGCAACCAATATGGAAGAAATAATACTTAATTTGACAAACGGGGCCCTCGACAACCTCAACTATGGTTGGATAATTCTCTTTATGGCAATAGAGAGTTCATTCATCCCATTCCCATCAGAGGTCGTGGTAATTCCTGCTGCATATATGGTTGCTGAGACTGGCGAAATGTCGTATGCTGGCGTAGTGATTGCCGGCACAATAGGTTCGCTGATCGGTGCAATGGTCAATTATGCCCTCTCCTATTTCCTTGGCCGACCTATCGTGTATGGGTTTGCAAATTCGCGTTTTGGTCACATGTGCCTTATCGACGCAGAAAAGGTGGAACAGGCAGAGAAGTTCTTCGACAAGCATGGTGCTGTGTCTACACTTATTGGCCGAATGATTCCTGCTATCCGTCAGCTTATTTCAATTCCTGCGGGGTTGGCAAAGATGAATCTTGTCAGTTTCACAGCCTTCACTTGCCTTGGTGCTGCGATTTGGAACTGCATTCTTGTTGGCATAGGAGTTGCTTTCCATAATATGATGGACAAGGATACACTTGTGCAGACGGTGAGCCACTACAGTCACATCATCGGATATACGGCCATCGGACTCGTCGGTGCAGCTCTCGCGTATATTATTTATAAAGGTGTAAAGAAATAAAGAATACAACAATATATGTTTGAAAATCTAAGTGAACGACTTGAACGATCGTTCAAAATACTCAAAGGTGAAGGTAAGATCACCGAAATCAACGTTGCCGAAACTCTCAAAGATGTCCGCAAGGCATTGCTCGAGGCCGACGTAGAATTCAAAGTCGCTAAGAATTTCGTCAACGAAGTGAAGCAGAAGGCACTCGGCCAGGGTGTGCTCACAGCTGTGAAGCCATCACAGATGATGGTAAAGATAGTGCATGACGAACTTGCGCAAATGATGGGTGGCACTGCTGCCGAATTCAATGTGAAGGGAAGTCCTGCAATTGTTCTCATGGCTGGTCTCAACGGTGCCGGTAAGACAACAATGTCGGGTAAGCTTGCACTTCTTTTGAAGAAGCAGAACAAGAAGCCTCTTCTTGCCGCTTGTGACACATTCCGTCCAGCGGCGATGGAGCAGTTGCGCGTTCTTGCAGAACAAGTTGAAGTTCCATGCTACATCGAACAAGGTGCGACAGACCCAGTAAAGGTTGCTCTCAACGCAATTCAGTCTGCTAAAGCAAATGGCCAAGATGTTGTAATTGTCGATACTGCAGGTCGTCAGTCTATCGATGAGGAACTCATGGTTCAGATTCGAAATATCAAAGATGCCATCAACCCTAACGAGACTCTTCTCGTGGTGGATGCCATGATTGGTCAGGAAGCTGTTACTACTGCAAAGACTTTCAACGAGCGTCTTGAAATAGATGGTGTTATCCTTACCAAACTCGATGGTGACACTCGTGGTGGTGCCGCTCTCTCTATCCGTACTGTAGTCGACAAGCCTATCAAGTTTGTTGGTACAGGTGAGAAGATGGAGGCTCTCGATGTATTCCACCCAGAACGTATGGCAGACCGTATCCTCGGTATGGGTGATATTGTCAGCTTCGTAGAGCGTGCACAACAGCAGTTCGATGAGAATGAGGCTAAGAAACTCGAGGCAAAAATCAAGAAAAACAAGTTTGACTATAATGATTTCCTCGGTCAGATTCAGCAAATCAAGAAGATGGGTAACATCAAGGACCTCGCTTCAATGATTCCTGGTGTTGGCAAAGCTATCAAGGATATCGACATCGACGATAATGCGTTCAAGAGCGTAGAGGCTATGATTTCGTCTATGACTCCTTATGAACGTGAGCATCCTGAATGTATCAATATGTCGCGTAAGAAGCGTATCGCTCTCGGTTCGGGCAACTCTCTTGATGAGGTTAACCGTGTAACTAAGCAGTTCGAGCAGATGCGCAAGATGATGCACATGATGACTGGTGCGAAAATGGCTGGTGCCATGAAGCAGATGCAACAGATGCAGAAAATGAGAAGATAGGACTATTAAAATTAAAATTTAATATTTACAGACACTAAGATATGCAACTTATTGACGGCAAAGCAACAGCAGCGGCCATAAAGGCAGAGATTGCTGAAGAGGTAAAGGCAATCATGGCTAAAGGCGGCAAGCAGCCACATCTCGCTGCTATCCTTGTGGGACATGACGGAGGTTCGGAAACTTATGTGAAGAACAAGGTCATCGCTTGTGAGCAGTGCGGTTTCAAAAGCACGCTCATTCGCTTTGAGGACGATATCACCGAGGAAACTCTTCTTGAGCAAGTTAAGGCACTCAACGAGGATGACGATGTAGACGGTTTCATCGTGCAACTTCCTCTCCCTAAGCACATCTCTGAACAGAAAGTGATCGAAGCAATCGACTATAAGAAGGATGTAGATGGTTTTCACCCTATCAACGTGGGTCGTATGTCGATCGGTCTGCCTTGCTATGTAAGCGCTACCCCACTCGGAATCACCGATCTTCTCGCTCGCTATAATATTGAGACAAGCGGTAAGAAGTGTGTTGTACTTGGTCGCTCCAATATCGTTGGCAAACCTATGGCACAACTTATGATGCAGAAGCGTTATCCGGGTGATGCTACAGTTACTGTGCTTCATTCTCATTCGAAGAACATCAAGGAAGAATGCCTTGAGGCTGATATCATAATTGCTGCTCTCGGATCGCCTAATTTCGTTACTGCTGACATGGTAAAACCTGGTGCTGTTATCATTGATGTTGGTACAACTCGTGTACCAGATTCAACAAGAAAGAGCGGTTTCCGCCTTAATGGTGATGTAAAGTTTGATGAAGTTGCAGAAAAGTGCTCATTCATCACTCCTGTTCCAGGTGGTGTTGGCCCTATGACAATTTGCTCACTTATGAAGAATACCCTCTCAGCTGGTAAGAAGGAATTCTATAAATAATGTGCGATACTACTGAAAATGCAACTTTGATGTAAAAAAGTTGCATTTTCATTTGGTAGATTTAGAAAAAGTTCTTAACTTTGCACTCGCTAAAGGGAACGAAGGACATCAGTCTTGAAATAATCCCAGCAGCCAACATGGTGGATGTAGTTCAGTTGGTTAGAGCGTCAGATTGTGGTTCTGAATGTCGTCGGTTCGAGCCCGACCCTCCACCCTTTTTTTCTTATTTTATTTTATATTTCTCTCTCAAAAGGCATAAATAATAAGACTATGAATAAAACTTCGCTGTGATAGCGAGGTTTTATTTTTTTATGTCTACTATGCCTACTAATAAAGATAACATGAACAAAATAAGGAGCAAATCTATTAGAGTAAATGTAATCTGTGTTTCAGACAATTAATTTGCTCAAATGGATTTGCTCCTTATTCGATATGCAAGGGATGAATTAAAATTTTATTTCGTTGATTACGTGCCTTCCCATAAATTTGTTCAAGTCAACATAACCTTTAATTCCACCAATCTTTCCTTTCGCACTATATTGCCAGATAAGATAATCTCCCGAATTATTAAGTATTGGTGGCTCAACATCATACTTAGCAATCCAGAACTTATAAGTACCAACAAACTTTGTTCCGTAAAAATGTTTGTTATAGAAGTTCTGACCTGTATAGATGAGTGGTTTTCGTCCGTATTCCTTTTCCAGCAAACGAAGAAGTTCTTCAAGACATGTATCAAATTTACTCTTTGCGATACCCTTAGGCATCACTTCAACATCAATGACAGGAAGCAAGTCTTGTTTTGCCAAGTCTATCATACGCTTAAAATTCTGGAACTGATCGCGTGCAGAAATATTTGCTCTGAAGAAGTGGTAACTACCTACTTTCAATCCGTGCTTATGAGCTTCATTTATATTGTAAGAGTATGTATTGTCTGTAATATCAGCACCTTCAGATGCTTTGATGTATACAAATCCGACATGCGAATCAGCCACAACAGTGCCCCAATCAATCTTTCCCTGATAATGGCTAATGTCAATTCCTTCAAGATTCTGCTTTCCTCCTCCAGCAAAATACAGAAGATTTGGTTGTTCATGCATTCGTGGATGAGTATCAGGTTTTGCCTTACGACAGATTTGATCGGGTTCAATATCAAAGCTCACAACCTCAGTTTTCTTCTTTTTGCTTGTCTTGTCCTTTTTAGCATCAGCAGGTAAACCAATTGCGAAGAAGATGGCAATAAGCACGAAGAAAATCTGTTTGCTTTTATTTATTAAACTTGTTGTTGGTATGTTAGGGTTTGTATATGTCATAGGTTTGTAGGTGTCAATAATGTTTGCAAAATTAGTATATTTGTTTGATTTTTGCAATTTTATTGGCATCTCTTAACTTTTTTAAGGATTTTAAGTATGATATGGTAACTTTTTCTCGTAAATTATCAGTAAATTTGCATCGTGAAAGATAATGTGTCGACATATTGGTTCGTTTTTGTAGGCAATAGTTTGCTCTTGCAAAAGGATGAGGAAAAGGATTTTTATTCTGTTCCTCTGTCTGCTTCTGCTCCTGTTGAAGTCAAAGAGTGGACATACATACAAGAACTGCCCGAATTGGACGGGCACAATTGTCGAGCATTTCAACTCTCAGTGCCTCCTGTCAATATAAACGATTTTGTTACAGTTGGATTGAGAGAGTCATATTCCAAATTGTCTTTTGCGATGTATACCATGGCAAGCAAGGCGAGCGAACTTTTGTTTTGGCATTCTAATACAAGGTATTGTGGCGTTTGTGGCGCTCCAATGAAGAAAAGTACAGAAATCAGCAAGACGTGTACCAATTGCGGAAAAGAAGTGTGGCCTCAAGTTGCTCCCGCAATAATCGTTCGTATAAGAAAGCATGCCATAGCTTCTACCGAAGGCACAGAAATTGAGCCAGAGAAGATACTCCTTGTTCATGCCAAAAACTTCCGCAGAAGTGAAATGTATGGTCTCGTTGCTGGTTTTCTCGAAACAGGTGAAACTCTTGAAGACTGTGTTAGGCGAGAAGTGTGGGAGGAAGTGCATCTCAAGGTTGAAAACATACAATACTTTGGCAGTCAGCCATGGCCCTACCCTTGTGGCGTGATGATTGGCTTTACAGCCGATTACGAAAGTGGCGAAATTAAACTTCAGGATGAAGAATTGAGTCATGGAGGTTGGTTTGCCAAAAACACAATGCCACCAATTCCTGACAAGATGTCTATAGCCCGAATGCTTATTGACGATTGGATTAATGATTGTCCTTCAAATTAATATTTGTCATTCATTTTCCACGAATTACCATTTACATACAAAACTCCTTATTTATAAAATATGCACATCAATAAAAAAAACATCATAACAATCCTTTTCTTATTCCTCTTTCCTCTTGCAATGATGGCAGATGGATTTACTGTAGTACTTGATGCTGGTCATGGCGGCAAAGACCCTGGTGCCGTCGGTTCACAGAGAAGTAATCAGGAGAAGAATATCAATCTTGCTGTGGTTAAGGAAGTCGGACGACTCTTAAAGGCAAATAATCCTGACATTAATGTTATATACACTCGTTCAACTGATACTTTTGTGGAGTTGGGCCGTCGTGCAGAAATTGCCAATAATGCAGAAGCGAACCTATTTGTTTCGGTACATGTAAATGCTGTACCAAAAGGTGCAAGACAAGTGACGGGTGTCCAGACATACACTCTTACTCTACGTACAGCCAACGAAAATCTTGCCGTTGAAAAGCGAGAGAACTCGGTTATAAGCCTTGAGGGCACAGGAGCTCAGAAGAAGTATAAGTATGATGATTCTACCGAAGCGCAGATTATGTGGGAGATGATTCAAGAGATGACAATGAAGGAAAGTGTCAATTTCGCCAAGAAGGTGCAAAATGAGATGGTCTATACTGGCGGAAGAAAGAACATGGGTGTAAGGCAGGCAAACCTTGCCGTACTGCGTCTTTCGTATATGCCTGCTGTTCTCCTCGAAATCGGTTATATCTCTACCCCATCCGAAGAGCAATACCTTCTAACAACTGAGGGACAAAACAATATTGCAAAGTGCATTTACAATGCTATCGTTAGCTATAAGAAATCAAAGTAATATATATCAATTCTAAAACACATTATTTAATATATAATATGAAATTTTTCTCTAAAGAAATAAAGATTGCAATCTCTGCTATCATAGCAGTTGCTATAATATATGTGGGTGCCATTTTTCTGAAAGGGCTAAAACTTTTCGATAACAACGTTACTTATCTCGTTGAAATGGACAATGTAGCTGGCCTGACCGAGTCGGGTGAGGTGCTTGCAAATGGACTTAACATCGGAGTAATACGCAATATCACCTACAATCCGGAAAAGCAGAACCTCACTCTTGAAGTTGATATCGATCCTGATTTCCAAGTTCCAAATGGTACGACAGCCTTTGTGACTTCTCCTATGCTCGGTGCTCCTGTAGTTAACCTAAAACTCGGTGCCAACAGTAATGGATTTATGAAACCGGGAGATACTATCTATGGCACATCGGGTACCGACCTCATGTCGGAGGCAGCAAATTTGCTTCCTTCTGTTAAAGCCCTTATTCCAAAACTCGATTCCATACTTGTGAATCTCAACAATCTCTCAAGTGATCCAGCCCTCGCTGCCTCACTTCATAACCTTGAGTATTCAACAAACAACCTCAAGACAACAACTGACCGCATTAATTCTATTCTTGGAAAAGACGTGCCAAACCTTATGGCCAAGGCCAATGGCATTTGTGGTAATGTGGAAACGCTCACAAACAATCTTAACAGCGTTGATATAGCAGGAATTGCAGATAATGCCAACAAGACTCTTGCAAATGCCAATAACATTACAAATACCCTCAACTCCTCACTCCAAAGTAAGGACAATACATTGGGGCTTTTGCTCAATGACAAATCAGTAGCAATACATCTTGATTCTACGGTAATAAATGCTTCAATGCTTCTCCAAGACTTGCGTGAACACCCTAAACGTTATGTTCATTTTAGTTTATTCGGACGTAAAGAAAAATAATCCTATTTTAATTAAGTCAAAATAATATTTTTCATTATTACACTAACGTACAATTACGCAAAAACACTTATAAAACAGTGTGATATAATAAGAGTTCGATAGTGTGTGAAACAACCTAAAACAAACTAACGAACACTACAATTGCCTAATATTCAGTTTAATTTAATATTGTCAAATAAAACAACACCACTTATTTGCTTTATTTCGTAAATAACTGAAAAGGGCAATCGTAACAAAATGTCAAGAAGTAAAGCTTAAAACAAATTTTGTCAATTCAAAAAGATTGCCTAACTTTGCACTCGCTAAGGAAAAAGCACGTCTAATAATAAAGTCAAACAATATATAATAATGAATAAAGAACCTAGACAAATGTGGGAAGAATGTCTCCAGATTATCAGAGACAATATTTCTGCTGAACAGTACAATGTATCGTTCGCGTACGTGGATTTTTTTGCGTACAAGGATGGTAACTTGTGCATCAGTGTGCCTAGTGACTTTATTAAGGACTTTATCGAAAGCAACTACTCTGACCTTATGCGTAAGACTTTCTTGCGTGTGTTCGGCACAAAGATACGTCTTTATTATAAGGTACTAGAGGTCAAGAAGCCAAAGACTGAGGTTACGGTCGAGGCTCAGACAACCAATGGACCTCAGATCAAGAACGGACAGCAAGTACGCTTTGCAAACGAATCACCGGACCTCTTGATGGCTCCTGCTGTTTCCGACCTTGATTCGCAACTTTGCCTTACATATAGTTTCGACAACTATATCGAAGGAAAAAGCAATCTTCTTGCACGTTCTATCGGACAGTCAATTGCTGAGCATCCTGCAAAGACATTTAACCCATTCTTCGTTCATGGTCCTTCTGGATGTGGTAAGACTCACCTTGTCAACGCCATTGGCCTTCGTATCAAGGAACTCCATCCTGAAATGCGTGTGCTCTACCTAAGTGCACATCTTTTCACGGTTCAGTATATGGATGCAGTTAAGCAGAACAAGGTTACTGATTTCATTGCATTCTATCAAACTATCGACACGCTTATCATTGACGATATCCATGAACTATCTGGCAAGACTGGCACTCAGCAAGCATTCTTCCACATATTCAACCACTTGCATCTCAACGGAAAGCAGATCATCCTCACTTGCGACCGTCCTCCTATCGCTATTGCAGGACTTGAGGAGCGCCTTCTCACACGATTCAAGTGGGGACTTCAAGCAGAGATAGAGAAGCCAACCCGTTCACTTCGCTTTGATATCCTCAGTGCAAAGGTTCATCATGATGGTCTTCGCATTCCAAACACTGTGCTTGAGGCTATCAGCGAGAATGTTAAGGACAGCGTTCGTGACCTTGAAGGTATCATCAATTCACTTATGGCATTCTCTGTCACTTGGAACTGTGAAATAGACATGAAGCTCTTGCAAAAGATTCTGCCTAAGTTCGTTGAGGTTCGCGACAAGAAACTTACTGTTGACGAAATAAAGGAAAAAGCTTGTAAGTTCTTCAAGGTCAATATGAGTGATATTGATTCACGTTGCCGCAAGCAGCCTATTGCTTACATCAGGCAACTTATCATCTACATCGCAAGCGAATATACGGAGTCTTCTCACCTTCAGATAGGTCTAAGCATCGGAGGACGTAATCATGCAACCGTCATCCATTCCATCAACCAGATTAAGGACCTTGTTGAAACAGACGAAAAGACACGAAGTGACATTCACGAAATAGAAAAACTATTGGCAATATAAAAAGAGTTCTACATTCAAATCCTGTAGAACTCTTTTTCTCTTTCTATTTATCTTTCTATTTATCTCTTAACGACTTACGATACTTATCTTCAGCAACAACTGCCTTTATATACATTCGGAGCATGTCGATTGCAGGTCCGTTATTTCCCATATTAGGGATAATGATATCAGCATACTGCTTTGTTGGTTCGATAAATTCATCGTGCATTGGCTTGAGCACGTTTCGATATTTGTCGATAAGCATATCGAGCGAATGGCCGCGTTCTGCAATATCACGACAGATTACTCGGAGCAATCGCTCATCAGAACCAGCATCAACAAAAATCTTCAAATCCATCTGGTCGCGGAGAGTCTTATCATAGAGTGCCATAATACCTTCGACGATAATAACTTCCTTAGGTTCAACATGAATAGTCTCAGGGAGACGAGTATTAACTATATAAGAATAAGTTGGTTGCTCAATCGCAATACCTTTCTTCAAGTCAGCAATCTGCTCTGAAAGCAAAGTCCAGTCGAATGCATTTGGATGGTCGAAGTTGGTCTTCTTACGTTCTGCAAGCGTAAGATGACTTTGGTCATTGTAGTATGAGTCTTGTGGAATAACACTAACTGTGCCATCAGGAAGGCTCTCTACAATCTTACGTACTACGGTGGTTTTGCCTGAGCCTGTTCCACCTGCAATGCCGATGATAATCATAGTTATTTAGGTATATGTATGGTTTGTTATATATGCTTTAAATTTTATCTTTTTCCTCGTTCAATGCTCCTCATTTACGCTTCAATAATAGTTCTAAGTTCTTCAATCTTAGGGATAAGCACCTTCTTGATAACTTTATCATTGAGTTGGTGTTCGCCGTCAAAGCGTGAAACTCGATCAGCAGGATAGTTCTTCTTAAAGACTGCCTCAGCATTGGTAACAGTTGTATCGTGAATTCCGACAAAGCACCAAACATTCTCCTTGTCTTCCTTAGTGATATCCTTAAACTGCTGACGCTCCATCTGATTATGATGCTGAATGATGTCTTTCGTAATCTTAAATGTTTTAGCACCATCATAACGACCATTAAAGAACTTATGTTCGCCAGTTTTGAATGTCTTTGACATCATTGACATGTTGAAAGCGGGATTAACAAGTATTCTCTTATAACCTCTCATCTGCTGAGCATACATTCCGCCCATACTTGTTCCAATGATAAGGTCAGGATTGTTTTCAGCTACATATTGCTTGAGATATGGAAGTGCCTCGACAGGGTCAATTGGAATGTCGGGAGCAATTACTTCGTCGTTAACAAGCAGATTTCTAAGTATTTCGACAGTTCCACTTGCGTGTGAAGAACCGAATCCGTGAAAGTATATTATCTTCATATTATTATTAGTTTTTCTTTAAGAATATTTTATGATCAATATTATTTGGAAGTTCCTCCTCGTAGTGAGTCACCATAATCATTGTTTTGTTCTTTCGTTTGCAGAATGTCTCGATGACATCCTTCACGAGTCGTCTGTTGTGCATATCAAGTCCGTGAAGAGGTTCATCAAGAATCATTAGTTGTGGATCTTTCACAAAAGCACGAGCAAGAAGCACCAAACGCTGCTCTCCGCTCGACAGTTTGAGGAATGTTGTGTCTTTATATTGTGAAATGCCAAAGATGTCCATCCAGAACTCGCAAATGCCCCTTTGTTCTGGTTTTGGCTTCTGATAAAGTCCTCTTGCATCACTTAGGCCTGATGCAACTATATCAATAGCAGGAATATCCTTCATGTAAGCACGATGCATTTCAGGACTTATATATCCGATATGTTTCTTTATGTCCCAAATGCTTTCGCCTGTTCCTCTCTTATAATCGAATAGTACAATGTTGTTTGCGTAAGCTTGTGGGTTATCAGCACAAACAAGACTAAGTAATGTGCTCTTTCCCGAACCATTCTCACCGCTCAAAGCCCAATGTTCTCCATTCATTACTGTGAAAGAAAGGTCCTTGAGAATAGTGCGTTCACCATAACGAATATTGACGTTCTTAAAATCCACAACGTGTTGAGTACCAATAGGCAACTCTTCTTTTGCATCTGCAGGATAAGGAAGATTAATGATGGCATTTGCCTTTTCATCCGTAAGGACTTTTGTTGGAAGAGGTGGACGCGAGGCGATGTATTCTGCTACAGTTTCCTTTGGTTTCACATCCATATCTTCTACTCGAACGACATGTGTGATGAATTCAGGAATATCGTCAGTTTTTGAAAGGATAAGGATAACTTGGATATTTGTCTCCTTACTAATTACAGTCAAGAACTCGTGCAACTGTTTTCTTGCATTCACATCAAGTCCAATGAACGGATTGTCCATAATGAGAATGCGAGGATTGGTAAGAAGAGTCTTGGTCAACTGAAACTTTCTCAACTCACCACTTGAAAGCATAATAATGTGCTTATCAACAAGTTGGTCAAGATGGAACATAGAGTACAATCTGTCTCGCATTGCCTCCATATCTTGCCTTACAGCTTGACGATCCGCTTCTTCTTGGGCAAGTCTTGCATCACGTTCCTCATCACTTTCGTCACGAACAAGGAACTTGTCAAAATTGCTCTTACGAGTAGCACCTTCTTCTGCAATTCTGAATGCTTCGTCAAACAAATCTCCCACAAGCGGAGTCTCATCAATATCATTTTGATTCCAACGTTGCTGATAATAGTACACGCCTTCACTCGTTCCGTAAGAATCGCGGAAAGTGAGATACTTGATGTTGTCACTCACCATCTTTGCCTTACTTGGAGCGAAATCATATTTAACATCAGTCATCAGAAGAGCATGTTTTCCAGTCAGTATATCAACAAACATACTCTTTCCACCGCCATTAGGACCAATGATTGCAATCTGTTCACCAGCGCAAAGTTCCAGGTTGATAGGATTCTTCATCCTATACATTGGATGACGTGTTACACCATTAATTATTTCAATTGTCTTTTGCATATTCAAGTCGTTTCGAAGCATCAAACATACCTTTTATATCGCAAAACCGACGTATCTACCGATGCTTCTTAGTTAAATTATATGCAAAGTTATAGAAAAATAGGGAAATATGCCGTTCAATTCGCAATATTTTATTACTTTTGTAAATAAAATCGTAAAATGAACCGTTTATTATCAATTATACTAATCTTAGTTCTACAAACTAACGTTCTCAAAGCCCAAGAGAACGGCGTATATGTGGACAACCTCAAGACCATCCAAGTGCAGCTGAATGGAGAATGGGGCGAACAGCCTGTCATGCTTCTTGGCGGTGAGAACTATATGCTGATTTCTTTCGATGATCTGCAGCATAATTTTGTACGATACACCTATAACATCATCCATTGCAATGCCGATTGGACCCAGTCCGATCTTCTGCGAAGCGAATACATGACTGGATTTGACGACAACCGAATCGAAGACTATGACCAGTCGATGAATACGGAAATGGAATACAACCACTATTCATTTACGATTCCTAACGAGGACGTCAAACTGCTTGTCAGCGGTAACTATATCGTCAATATCTTTGAAGATGGTGAAGACGATCCAGTCGCCCGTGCCTGTTTCTCGGTTCTTGAGCCTCATGTAGGCATTTCGATGTCAGTAACAAACAATACAGATATCGATACTTACCAGAGTCATCAGCAACTTTCTTTCGCTATCAATTACAGTGGTTTCCAAGTTCGTAATGCTGTAGATGAACTTATTCCTGTCGTTCGACAGAACAACCGTTGGGACAATGCTATATACACTCTCAAACCAACATATATGCGTGTCAACGAGATGGTTTATGAGCACAACCGCAACCTTATCTTCGAGGCTGGCAACGAATACCGCCGATTTGAGATACTTGACCGTCATGTTCCAACGATGAGAGTGGACAGGATGCGTTATGATGGCGACTATTATCATGCAGAAATCATGGTCGATGAGCAGCGTACCGCTTATCTTTTCGATAAAGACCAAGACGGACTCTACTACATTCGTAATGGAAACAACGTAGACAACGAAACTGAAAGCGACTATTATTACACTCATTTCCGCCTTGAAATGCCACAGATTCCAGGAGGAGATCTCTATATCAATGGTGAATTGACCAATAACAGATTTGCCGAAGAGTATAAGATGGAGTATAATCTTATGGAACATGCCTACGAAATTGTCCTTCCACTGAAGCAGGGTTCGTACAACTATCAGTACCTCTTTGTTCGTGATGGAGAAGAAGTTGGCAGTACTGCCCCATCCGAAGGTTCGTTCCATCAGACAGAGAACGAATATAGCGTATATGTCTATAATCGTCCTTTCGGAAGTCGTTATGATAAATTAGTTGGTTTCAAGACAATAGCCTACGAACCTTAAAGATTTTGTCTAATTGACCACTTGACATTTTATGAATAGAAAAAGATACATATCATCCATAATACTTACCCTTATATCGGTGGTTTGCTCGTTTGCACAAAGCCTGAACGACAAACTGTCTTCTTACGCTTCAAACTATACCCGAAGTGATGTGTACAACACTACGAAGGCAACTTATAAGGGTTATGAGATTGATAGTGCGGCTAATGCTCTCGTAATCACATTCGGTGGAAGTTTCTCCGAACAACCATTTACCGAATCTGTTGTCAACTCCATCTACACCAATGTCAAGAAACTTATTCCCGCTGATTTGCAGCAATACAAGCTACGCATCGTAACTGAAAATCATCCTATAGAATACCTTATTCCTAATTCTCTCCGAAATGGGAATACTGACAACACCCGTTTGTTAAAGGTCACATATAATGGTTCTCCATGGGTCAAGAACATATCCCGTCCATATACAGCAACTAAAGGACTCGAAAACAACCACATCTCTCTTTGGCAGAGTCATGGCAGATATTGGCGTTTCGACAAGAGCGACTGGTATTGGCAGCGTCCTCGTTTGTTCTGTACCACAGAGGATTTGCTTTCGCAAACCTTTGTCGTCCCATACCTTATCCCTATGCTCCAAAATGCTGGCGCAATCGTGTTTACTCCTCGCGAAAGGGACTATCAGACAAATGAGATAATAATCGACAATGACCAACCTAACCAATCGGGAGTATATGCAGAAACAACCAAGTATGAGAACTCAAGTCTTCGTTGGTTTACAACGGAGAAACCGGCATTTTCAAATACCAAGTTAATTTATAATGTATGCGACACCCCATTCGTAAGCGGTAAGGCAAGATATATCCCTACTTGTAATGGAAAGGAAGATGTGGCCGTTGCACAATGGGTTCCTAATATCCCGACAAACGGTAAATATGCGGTTTACGTCACCTATCCAACGATGAAAAACTCTGTTTCTGATGCTCATTATGTGGTATTTCACAAAGGCGGAATGACCGAATTCAAGGTTAACCAGAAGATGGGTGGAAGTACATGGGTATATCTTGGAACTTTCGAGTTTGATCGAGGCGAGCATGATTATTGTAAGGTCATGCTTACGAATGTAAGTGCACAAAATGGTATCGTATCTGCAGATGCAGTAAGATTTGGCGGTGGAATGGGAAATGTCTTGCCAGCACACGTAACCGTTACCACTCACATGGTTGATACACTCGAAGTTAAAGACTATTCGTATGAAGTGACAGGAACCCTCTCCGGACTTCCACGATGGGCAGAAGCGGCCAAATACTCCGCTATGTGGTACGGAATGCCTTACCGTCTTCATAGCAACGGATTTGACAATGACGAATATAAGAATGATATATGGTGCCGCTCACAAACAGTTAATGAACTTTCGGGTGGTTCGGTCTATAACAAGGATACCCTTGGAAGAAATGTTCCATTCGAATTGAATGTGGCTTTTCATACCGATGCAGGATACAACAAAGACGGTTTCATCGGCTCTATGGGCATATATATGACTGATTTCAACGATGGTTTGACATCATCCGGAATGGATCGCTATGTGAGTCGAGACCTCGTCAGCAGCATACTCACCAACCTTCAGAAAGACCTCAAGAAGTATAATTGGAGTGTCCGCAAACTCTGGAATCGTGATTATGGCGAAGCACGTTGTCCAATGTCTCCTGCCATCATCCTTGAGATGCTTTCGCACCAAAACTTCAAGGATATGCAGATGGCATACGACCCTCGTTTCAAGTTCGACTATTGCCGTTCGGTATATAAGAGTATCGTAAAGTTTCTTGCTACCGTACACAATCGTTCTTACGAAATACAACCGTTGCCAGTGCATGACTTCAGTATGCACCTTGACGAAGAGCATTCTTCGATACATCTTTCGTGGCAACCTACAGAGGACAACCTCGAACCAACCGCTGTTCCTTCGGATTATATCCTATACACAAGGGAAGGAAATCAATCGTTCGACAACGGAAAGATCATTCGTGGTACATCGACTAATGTAGTTCTCAAAAAAGGAGTCCTTTATTCGTTCAAAGTTAGTGCATTAAACAAAGGTGGTGAGAGTTTTCCTTCAGAAGTATTGTCTGCCTATGTAGCACCAAATTCTAAGGGGAAGATACTTGTCGTGAATGCCTTTGATCGCCTTGAAGGTCCTGCCTATGTAAACACAGCAAAGGAACAAGGATTCAAGCTTGATGTCGATCCAGGAGTGCCTTACGGACAGTTTACAGGATTTTGCGGACAGCAGAAATCGTTTGACACTCGTTATGCAGGAACAGAAGGTTCCAACGCACTAGGAATGAGCGGAAGCGAACTCGAAGGTAAGATTTTTATGGGTAACACATTTGATTATCCATATATTCATGGACAAGGAATCGTGGCAAACGGACATTATTCATTTTGCTCAACAAGTGAAGATGCCATGAAGAAAGGCAACCTTAACCTTGCACAATACAAGATGATTGATGTGATTTATGGTGTGCAGAAGTATTTCGACCAGACGACAAGCTATCTTCTTCAAGACTATCGCAACAAAGGCGGAAGGATACTTATTAGCGGTGCAAACATCTCAAACCAGAAGATTTCCAATCAAGACATAGAGATGATTAGTGGCTGTGGCACAGAATTCACCATATACCGAAAGATGAACGAATACAGTTATGCAGTCCCAAATGTATCTGTCATCAATGGCAACGAGCTGATTCTCCCCCAACCATCTTCTGCATTCCCTATGCTTGTGTATAGCAATGATGAATGTGCGGGAACTGCATACGATGGAAAAGACTTCAAGTCTATTGTGCTTGGCTTCCCAATCGAAAGTATAAAGGACCAAGAGAAGATAAACAATATGATGGATGCATTCTTAAAATTCCTTTTAGGCAATTAGTCCCTTCGTCAACTACAAGGCAATTCGAACAATTACAAACCCTATAAATATATCTGATATGTACAAGATTCAAACCAACGCTTCAGGTACACGCAACATTGGAATCACCGAAGAAAACCTCGAAACCATCGAGAAATATTCCCTTTTCAAAGGACTTATCCCATCGAATGGGCTCGTTGACGAGACAACACTTGAGCAGTTGAAGCATCAAGTCAAGTCATACATCCTTAACAACGATGACTGTAAGGATTTGATTGACCTCACATTCAATGTTATTTTCCACAACAACATGAAGGTGTTCGGACTGAAGGAACTCATCATGCTTTATGTAGGGTGGAAGGATGCGAAAGAATTAGAAGAATCCAAACCTACTGAAGAATAAATATAATCTATATGCAGTGGCTACCAACAACCAAAAAAGAACTTGAACGTCTCGGCTGGGATGAACTCGATGTCATCCTTTTCTCTGGTGACGCTTACGTCGACCATCCTTCATTTGGAGCGGCCGTTATAGGTCGTGTCCTTGAGGCAGAAGGGTTGAAGGTGGCTATCGTTCCTCAACCAGACTGGCACGGAGATTATCGCGACTTCAAGAAACTTGGTCGCCCTCGCCTATTCTTTGGTATCTCTCCTGGCTGTATGGATAGCATGGTGAATAAGTATACGGCAAACAAACGACTTCGAAGCGAAGATGCTTATTCTCCTGACGGACGACCTGACTTGCGCCCTGACTACCCAACAATCGTATATACAAAGATTCTCAAAGAACTCTATCCTGATGTGCCTGTAGTGCTTGGTGGCATTGAGGCTTCGCTTCGCCGATTGACACACTACGACTATTGGAGCGACAAACTCCAAAAGAGTATCCTCATTCCTTCGGGAGCAGACTTGCTTGTATATGGTATGGGAGAGAAACCGATGCCTGAATTAGCACGAATTCTTCGAGAATATGCCGATGAAACCGACACTTTTATAGATGTACACACATTCCGCAACCTTATGCTTCGCTTCCCTTTGAAGCAGGGAGTTATGGTTTGCGAGAAGAATGAAATCCCATGCGGAATGAAGGATGACGACATAATTCTTCACTCTCACGAAGCATGCTTGAAAGACAAAATTAAGCAAGCGGAGAACTTCCGACACATCGAAGAAGAGTCAAACAAATACGAAGCACAACGTATCATTCAAGAAGTCGATGGCAAGTATATTGTGGTAAATCCACCATACCAACCAATGACTCAAGATGAACTCGACCGTGCTTTCGACCTCCCATACACACGTCTTCCCCATC
>DCIW01000230.1 GCA_002317225.1 Prevotellaceae bacterium UBA1716
TCAAGAAGGCTGAGTAGTTACTAAGTGTGGTAGAATGTTGGTAGAATGTTGCCTAACATTCTACCAACATTCTACCACTATAAACTTATTGAATAACAGTGTGTTAATGCTGTATAGGTAGAATGTTTGCCAAAAATGGCTTAAAAAAACTTTTTTTTATTCGCCGCTTCCCAATTGTCCGCAAGTTTTCAAGTACTTGCTTTGTGCAAGGAGATACTTGCATCGTGCTTCTACAGCTGAAGCTGATGCTTTCTGCCAAAGAACTTGCGATTCAAGATAGTCGGAAAGTGGTTCGGTTCCAACTTCGAACTGCTGCTTGGAAGTCTTCATGTTTTGTGTGGCAGAATCAACGGATTTCTCTGTAAGAGTAATCTCGGAGGCAGCTTCGGTGAGATTGTTGTATGCCTGCATTTGTTCGAGGAGCATCTTCTCGGAGAGTTCGTCTTCCTCTATCTGGGCAATGCGATGTGATGCTTTGGCCGAACGGATTTTGTTCTTGCCTTCGCCAAAATGATAGATTGGGATAGAGAGCATGACGCCAGCAGAGAACGAACCGCTCTTCATAAGTGTGCTGTTCATCATCTTCATACCATTGGTATATGAATATGAAGCACCCATGATGAGGTTAGGAAGGAACTCGGAACGTGCAAGCTTGACTTTGAGCGCTGCCATCTGAGTCTTGTCGGCAAGAAGACTCTTCTCAGGACGCTGGGAAATGTCACCGTTCTGTGCTTCAAGGGGTTGCACATTGTAGATGCCGTCAGTAGATACGTCAATCTTTTCGCTGAGCGGAAGTCCTACTACCTGTGCAAGATTCATCTGTGCAAGTCGAAGGCCATTCTCTGCTTTGAGAATGTTCAGTTCTGCTTCGTTGAGTTTTACTTCTACCTTAAGAGCATCGTTGCGAGTCTTCATGCCATGTCGGATGGCACCTTCAACATTTTTCTGCAGTTCGAGAAGCAGGTCTTTGTATGCTTTTGCAACTTGACCAAGTTCTTTTGCCTTGATACATAGAACATAAGCCTCGTCGGTATTGAGGAGCACTTGTGATTCGGTGAGTTGGATATTAGTCTCAGCCATCTTCATGCCGAGTTGATTCATCTTGTAGCCGGCATTTATTTTGCCACCCATATAGAGTGGCTCCACGAACGATACACTTCCTGAAAACACATTCTGAACCTTCAGTTTCCAGTAGTCTTCGGGAAGTGAAACCTCCTGAAGAAACTTGCTGAGTTCCTGCTGAACAAAACTTGCGCCTTCAGGACTGAGACTGACAGCATCGGTAATCATCTGAGTGATGCCATTAGTTACTCCAGTCTTGAGAGGAGTAATAATCTTGTTGAAATCAAAACTACCTGTAGAATAGAAGTCGATGACACGGGCACTGAATTTTGGCAGGAAGTTTGCGTACATAGCTTTTGTATCATAGCGTTGCTTTTCGAGTGTGACACGGGCTGACGCAAGATTCTTGTTATGTTCAAGAGCCTGCTTACGAGCTTCTTGAAGTGTGAGAGTGGTCTGTGCCTTCAAGCTCTCTGCTGCAAAGATACTGCAGAGGGCAAAGAGAGATATGATGAACTGTCTTTTCATTTTTTTTACTTTTCCTTTTTAATATTAAAGAAGAGAGAGTAGAGTACAGGGATGAAGATAAGTGTCACGATTGTTCCGACAAACAAACCACCCATGATTGTGACTGCAAGCGAACCGAACATAGCATCCCAATAGAGAGGAATCATACCAAGGATGGTAGTGAGAGATGCCATCATCACCGGACGCAGACGTGACTTGGATGATATGATAAGCGCATCGTAAGGGGCAATGCCATTCTTTATCTCGAGATTGATTTCGTCCATTAGCACTATGCCGTTCTTTATCATCATGCCTATAAGTCCGAGTACACCTACAATTGCTACAAAACCAAAAGGTTTGCCTGTCAAAAGTACAGCCGGTGTTACACCTACCACGACGAGAGGTATGCAACAGAAGATGATGGCTGGTACGCGGTAGTTCTTGAAGAGGAGGATAAGGATTAGGATCATGATAACGATAGCCATAGGGAAAGCGTTGAAGAGATATTTCATACTCTGGTCACTGGCTTTCTTCTCGCCTCCCCATGAAAGAGAATAACCTTCTGGGAGTTTGATTTTCTCAATCTCTTCTGCAATAGTTTGGCGAGCATCCTCTGTTCCAACTCCCGGTACTGGAGAACACTGCATACGCTGTGTGCGTTGACCATTATGGCGAACTACCACTGGTTCTTCCCATTTGATCTGAATGCCATCAGCAACTTGGCGCAGCGGAGTGGTCTGAAGTGCCTTCTCAAGCATGTCTTTCTTGCTAATTTTGCCCGAACGGATAGTATTGACGAAATCATCATCAAACATGTTTGTTACATTTGGCAGAAGACTGAATACTCGCGCATTCTCCAGATATTCAATTGGTTCGCCTTGTGCGTCGACACACTTTACATATATCTTCTCAGGGTGAATACCTTCGTAGAATACTCCAACAGGAAGACCATCAGTATAGTTCATTACCGACATTGCAACATCCGAACGGGAGAGATTTGTTGCGCGAGCGGAAGACTGGTTGTATGCAATGGCAAGTGTTGGGACAAGCGGCTCCCAATCGGATGTGATGAGATAGGTCTTGGAGCATCTCTCAGCAATAGCCTTGGCGCTGTCTGTCAACTGATGTAGAATTGCAGGGTCGGGTCCATGGAAACATGCCTCGATAGGATATTTCTTGAACATCAAATTGTAGCGCTTGAACTTTAGATATGCATCAGGATACTGACGACCAATTTCTTTTTGGAGTTCGTCAATATGATTTACGAGGTCATCAGGCGTCTTGAAGTCAATGATTAGTTCGCCGTAGGCAAGTGATGGCGTAGCAATACTACGTACGAGGTTATAGCGTGAAGGAGTACCTCCGAGTGACATGGTGATGTGAGTGATGTAGTCGTGTTCCTTCAGTTTCTTTGAGATTGCTTTCAGGTCTTTTTCCACTTGCGGAGTATTGTTGCCCTCTGGGAGTTTGTATTCCATGTAAAGCTGGTCGTACTCCATGTCAGGGAAAAATGCCTGGTTGAGGTTCTTATAGCAAACGAAAGCTACGCCGATAAGTGCAAATGCAATAACTACAGTAGAGATTCGGTGACCAAGCACAAAACTCATTGTTCCTTCAAGCAAATCATAGAACTTGCCTTTGTAGGGATCTTCATCTTCATCTGACTTCTCATTGTCAGTCTTTGTTGCGAGTGTTGAATCGTAGTTCTTGTTAAATAGAAAACTATCCGCCATGATAGGCACATGAAGCAATGCAAGTATCCAAGAGAGCAAGAGTGATACGGCAATAACGATAAAGAGATCGCGCACATAAACACCTGCTGAGTCCGGGCTGAGGAAGATTGGAAGGAAAGCAAGGATGGCAATAAGTGTGGCACCCAGCAGTGGCATAGCAGTCTGGTTGCCTATTGATGTGAGTGACTCAAGTCGTGATTTCCCTTTCTTCTTATCAATCAGAATACCATCTACAATCACAATGGCATTGTCTACAAGCATACCCATTGCAAGAATGAAACTTGCAAGCGATACTCTCTGAAGTGTTCCGTCAAATCCTTTCAGGACAAGGAACGAACCAAATACGATTACTAAAAGTGAGATGCCGATGATAAAACCGCTCTTCAATCCCATGAAGAAAATGAGGATGACAACCACGATAAGAACTGACTCTGCAAGATTCACGAGGAACGTGTTCAGGGCATTGCTTACACGCTCTGGCTGATAAAAAACCTTCTCGCAGTTGACACCAGCAGGCATACGATGACGTAGTCTGTCCATGGTCTCATCAACCTTTGCGCCAACCTTAATGACATCGTAACTCTTGTTGCACGAGATGGAAATGCCTAAAGCTCGTTCGCCATCGCGAGCCATAGAGTTGCGGTTCACATGTTCATAGTCTTGATATACTTCTGCAATATCCTTTACTCGGAGTTGGTCGTCTTCATGTCCTTGTATAATCATATTACGTATCATGTTGACATCGTTGAATTTATCATCGACGGTAACACGCACACGCTTCTTGCCATTATCGTAGTAACCGGCATAGAAAGTCTTGTTTTGATCGTTGAATGTGATGAGAACCTCTGAAGGCAATACGCCAAGGTTAGCCATCTTGTCCTCTCTGAGAACGATATTGATACATTCACTTCTTTTTCCGTAGATTTCCACGCGACTTACCCCTTCAATGTCAGAGATCTCACGCTTCATGAGTTCTGCATATTCTGCAATTTCACGGTCACGAAGTCCGTCACCAGTAAGAGCATAGAACATTCCATAAACATCACCGAAGTCATCTTTTACGATAGAAGGGTAAACGCCTGATGGCATAGCTGATTGAGCGTTGGTGACAGTACGACGAAGTTTGTCCCATTCCTGCTCAATTTCCTTGTCAGGAACAGTAGTCTGCAGTTCCACAGATACAATACTGAAGTCAGCATACGAATAACTTTCGATATTGGCAAGTGATGACATCGTGCGTATGCTTTTCTCAAGAGGGTCGGTCACTTCCAACTCCACTTCATGTGCAGAAGCACCAGGGAATGTGGTCACTACCATCGCCTGTTTTACTGTGATGGCAGGATCCTCGAGTTTTGACATGGAGCGGTAAGAGAGGACGCCGCCCACGACAAGACAGAAAACCAGAAAGTTGATGAGGTTTCTGTTGTCAAGTGCCCATTTGCTGAAATTCATAAGAGTCCTCCGATATTAGATTTAGATACGGGTTTAATAATCTCCACCTCATCACCATCTTTGATGTGATGAATACCTGTACTTACGACTTTCTCTCCATATTTGAGACCTTCGACGACAAGTGCAGTTCCGTTCTTCAAAAGGGCGTTGAGTACTATAGGACGTAGTTTTACCTTCTTTGTTTTCTCGTCATATACGAATACCATAACCTTATCATCCTTAAACATAACCGCTGAGGAAGGAATGGAGATGAGTTCGCGACCACTGATATGCTTGTTGACATATACCATTGTTGACATGCCTGGAGTTATCTTCTTACGCTCGTAGTCTCCAACAAGACGAAGACGCATTGTGTAGAGTTGACTGCGGTTTGCCTCTTGGCTGCAACGAATCACCTGAAGACCAAAACGCTTGCCTGGGAAGATGTCAAACGAACAAGTATAATTATAGAAGGAATCGCGTACTGCATAGTCAGAAGCAGGAAGATTGATTTCCACCTCAATATCGCTATTGCCAAAGATGGAAACTATTGGCATGCCGGCACCAACAGTTTCGCCAGCCTCATGAAACTTGCTCTGAACGTATCCGCTTATTGGTGCCTTCAGTTTTGTGTCATTGAGTTGGTTGCGGTGGTTATTGAGTTTTTGTGTGATCTGTTCTAATCCGTAACGAGCCTTGTCATAGTTTTGGGCAGTCGTATTGCCTTCATTATACATTGCGATGACTCTTTCGCAGTCAGCCTTGATTTGCTGATATTCTGCTGTTGTGGCATTAAGTTGAAGATTATAGTCGCGAGGGTCCATTTCTGCAATCACCTGTCCTTTGCGAACATAATCACCTTCTTTAACTTTTACGGAAATGAGTTGGCCGCTAACACGGAATGCTGCGGCACAATCCTCTGGAGATTTTGTTTTTCCACTATAACTGTAAGGAGCAAGTGATGCTTCATCTTCAGCGGTTGCAATGTTAACACATTTTACTTCAGGTGCACTCTCCGTCTTTTGCTTACATCCTGTAAATGCAAAAACTACTGCAAGAAGTACAATTGTATAAAAATCTCGTTTCATGTATTTTGTTATTTAAATTTAGTTATGCTTGGTAAATGGAAATGCTATTCGATCATGCTAAGGAAGGTGTCTTCATCAATAATCTGCACTCCAAGTTTGTTTGCTTTCTCAAGTTTGGCGGGCCCCATATTGTCGCCGGCAAGGATGAAGGAAGTGTTCTTTGAAATGCTGCCTACATTCTTGCCACCATTCTTCTCAATAAGAGCTTTGTACTCATCGCGAGAATGCTTGGCAAAAACACCACTTATCACAATTGATTTGCCTGCAAGCTTATCCGTTTGTCCTTCAAGAGCTTCTTCGGAGAGGGAGAACTGAAGCCCTGCTTCTTGGAGGCGACGAAGGATGTCGAGGTTCTTTTCGTCGTGGAAATAACGGATGATGCTCTCTGCAACCACTTGTCCTACCTTTTCCACTTCCATGAGTTCTGCAAGGGTTGCATTTTGAAGTGCCTCCATATTCTTGAAATGACGTGCAAGGAGTTTTGCTGTTGTTTCACCAACGAAGCGTATTCCTATAGCAAAGACTACTCGTTCGAATGGAACTTGCGTACTCTCCTTGATAGCATTCACTGCTTTAACCGCTGAAATAGTACGGTTCTTGTTGAAGTTGGCAATCTGTGCCGCATTAAGAGTATAAAGATCAGCAATGTCGTGAATGAGTCCACGCTGATAGAAATCGTCAACTGTCTCTGGACCAAGACTATCTATATTCATCGCCTTACGAGAGATGAAATGCTCAATACGACCTTTGATTTGAGGTGGACACTCAGTGTCGTTAGGGCAATAATGGGCAGCCTCACCTTCATATCGAACGAGAGTTGCACCACATTCTGGACAAGTGCTGATGAACTGAACCTTCTGCAAATCAGGAGTTCGTTGTTCCTTGTCAACACCAACTACCTTAGGGATGATTTCTCCACCTTTCTCCACATATACCATATCTCCAATATGGAGGTCTAACTCATTGATGATATCTGCGTTATGGAGTGAAGCACGCTTAACGATAGTTCCGGCAAGTTGTACTGGATTCATATTGGCAACAGGAGTGACTGCACCTGTTCGTCCTACTTGATAAGTCACTTCGTTGAGGCGTGTACAAGCTCGTTCTGCCTTAAACTTATATGCTATTGCCCAACGTGGACTCTTGGCTGTGTATCCAAGATGACGTTGTTGACGGATACTGTTGACTTTGAGAACGATACCATCTGTTGCGACAGGAAGGTTCTTGCGTTCAGTATCCCAATAGTTTATGAAGTCGAGAACCTCTTGAAGAGTCTTACATTTCTTCATTCCTTCCGAAATCTTAAAGCCCCATTTCTTGGCTTCTTGAAGGTTTTCGTAGTGTTTTCCGTTGGAGAAATCAACGGAAACAGGGGCTGCGAAAAGAGAAGGAGGTTCGTTCTCGCCAAGAAGATAATATAGGTATGCATCGAGCTTGCGTTGGGCAACAAGTTCAGATTTCTGTGATTTGAGTGTACCCGAAGCGGCATTGCGAGGATTGGCAAAGAGAGGTTCTTCGTTTGCTTCGCGTTCTGCATTAAGTGCTTCGAACGATGTCCAAGGAAGAAGAATTTCACCACGAATCTCGAATTGCTTAGGATAACCGCTACCTTCTTTCAATCGAAGAGGTATGCTCTTGATAGTGCGAACGTTAGCAGTGACATCATCACCTTGAACTCCATCACCGCGAGTGACTGCTTGAGTGAGTTGACCGTCAATATAAGTAAGTGAGATGGACAGTCCGTCGTACTTCATCTCGGCACATATCTCAAACTCCTCTCCCTCAAGTCCGCTGCTAACACGTTCATAGAACTCGCGTACATCCTGCTCATTGTAGGTGTTTGCAAGTGAGAGCATTGGGTACTTATGGGCAACTTGCTTGAACTGTTGGTTTAGATCGGAGCCTACTCGTTGGGTAGGGGAGTTAGGGTCTGCCATATCCGGATGTTCTGCTTCGAGGTCTTGGAGGCGGTGCATCATTTGGTCGAAGTCGTAGTCGGAAATGGTTGGCTGACTGAGTACGTAGTAATTATAGTTGTGCTGTTCGAGGTCTTTTCGAAGCTGCAATATTTCTTCTTTGTATGTCATGGTAATATGTAAAATTATAATTGCAAAGTTAATCAAAATAATTGATATCATAGCAAATTTCTGACATCTATCTTTATTTTTTATCGTTTTGCTTTCCTCTTTTCAACGTTTTTTGTATCTTTGCACGAAAATTGTGTTTTTAGAAGCACCAACAACTAACTTTAACGGTAAAAAGTATCGTACACATCATTTATGGCACGAAACAAATTCAAAGGACTTGGCATTGCACTTATCACCCCATTCACACAGGATGGTGCAGTAGATTATACAGCATTGCGTCGCGTCCTCGACTATCAACTCTCAAACGGTATTGATTTTCTCTGTATTCTCGCAACAACAGCAGAGACTCCTTGTCTCACAGCTGAGGAAAAGCAGAATATTATTCAGATTGTTCAGGAAAAGGTGCAGGGCCGTTTGCCAATCCTTCTCGGTATGGGTGGCAATAATACAGCTGCTGTAGTGGAAACTATCAAGAATTTTGACTTCAAGGGCATCGACGGCATCTTGTCTGTTTGTCCATATTATAACAAACCTTCGCAGGAAGGACTCTATCAGCATTTCAAGGCAATTGCCGAAGCAAGTCCTGTGCCTGTAGTATTGTATAATGTTCCTGGTCGTGTAGGTGTTAACATGACTGCAGAGACAACTCTTCGTCTTGCTCGCGATTGTGAGAACATCGTTGGTATCAAAGAGGCATCGGGTAATTTCACTCAGATTGATGACATCATCAAGAACAAGCCTGCTGATTTCGACGTAATATCAGGCGATGACGGCATCACATTCCCACTCATCACTCTTGGTGCTGCAGGTGTTATCTCTGTAATTGGTAATGCTCTTCCTAAGGAGTTCAGTCGTATGGTTCGTCTTGCTCTCAATGGCGACTACAATAACGCTCTCACAATCCACCACAAGTTTACAGAACTCTTCAAGCTTCTCTTTGTCGATGGTAACCCTGCAGGTGTGAAGGCAATGATGAATTCTATGGGTCTCATCGAAAACCAACTTCGTCTTCCACTCGTTCCTGCTCGCATCACTACATTTGGTCAGATTAGCGAGATAGTGAAGGAGTTGAACATTAAGTGCTAAATATTTTACTTATCATACAAGAATGAAAAGGTTCGGAACTTATGTTTCGAGCCTTTTTTGTGCCTATTTATTAATAAGGTGTATGATTGTGTGAATAAAAAAGTTTAGGTTTGTCTGCATTTTTTTGTCAAAAAATTTGGTCAATAATAAGGGAATGTATATCTTTGCAGTGTCATAGTTCATTAAGTCACCTAATTTTTGATATATATGATTAGTATTAAGAATCTTACGTTCGCTTATCGTGGTTTAAAACAGAAGCCAGTATTCGAATTCTTCAACCTTGAAGTAAAGGAAAGTGGTATATATGGTTTGCTCGGAAATAATGGAGTTGGTAAGTCTACTCTCTTTTATTTGATAAGTGGTTTGCTCCATCCAAAAGATGGTAGCGTGAAGGTGGATGGCGACGAAAGTTCCAAACTCACAAAGAAGATGCTTTCGCAGATTTATCTCGTTCCTGAGGAGTGTGCTTTGCCTTTGGTTTCGTTGTCAAGTTATATCAGCATGTTCAAGCCTTTTTACCCTAACTATAGTCAGGAGATTATGGACTGTTGTATGAAAGAGTTCGGACTTGATATGGACATGCATCTCGGTCAGTTGTCGATGGGTACAAAGAAGAAGGTGCTTATCAGTTTTGCGCTTGCCACCAATGTTCGTCTGCTCCTTATGGACGAGCCAACAAACGGCCTTGACCACGAATCGAAACGACAGTTCCGTAAGATTATGGCAAGCGTTATGGATGAAGACCGCATCATCATTATCTCTACTCATCAGATGCATGATGTTGAGATGATGCTCGACCATTATATCATCCTCGGCAAGGAGGGTGTTCTGCTTAACGAATCTGCTCTCGACATCTCGAAGAAGTATGCTTTCGGCTATAATCTTGAGGGCGAGGAGGTGTACAGCACAAAGACTGTTGATGGCAAGAAGATGATCGCACTCCGTAATGAGGAGGATGATGAAACTCCGATTGATATTGAATTGCTCTACGAGTATGTTACATCAAATAAATGATTGCTATGATTGATTTGCTGCGTTTATATCTTTTGTCAGACGTCAAGAGTCTGAAGAAATGGGCATTGATATTGTTCGTTTTGACATCAACAATAAATAAAGAGGAGGAAACAGATTTATGAAAAAACTTTTGGAATTCTGGTCAGAGGCCATGAAATATGCTTTGTTTGGCCAAGGGGTTATGATTGTGACAATGCTTGTTGTGTTCGTTTTTATGACGATAAAGGCAAGTTGGAATTACCCTTGTTGCGAAGAACAATTTATCAAGAATATTATGCTATGGGTTCATGTTACTTCGGAAAGCATGTTGATATTTGGTGCGTACAACCATTACATTTTGTTCCGACATTATCTCGATAAGCAATATCTCTTGTTGCCTGCATCGATGGAAGAGAAGTATTACACACATATTGCCATCGCATTCATTATTGATGCGGTTATGGTGGTTGCATTCCTTGTGGGACTTATATTGACAACGCTGTACTATAAGTTTTTCAATACAGAGTATGTATTTGGCGGACAACTATTTGGATATGTGGTTAGCAATTATCTTCTGTCGAAATACAGCCTTCTATTTATATGTGTCTGTTCGCTTGCAACATTGTTGGGCATTATATGGAATAACAAGTTTGTTGTGGCCATTTTGCTATTGTTCGGTTTCTTCAGTTATTTTCTGTTTACCTTCTTCCATGAATTGCCAGGTGTATTGGTTTGCGGGACATATATAGTGCTTACGCTTGTGAACTTTTATCTTGCGTATCTGGCTTTCAAACGCAGATGCATTAATACTAAAACCGTGACAACCTTCTGATGCCTATGCAAGAAAAATCAGTATTCATAAAGGTTGCAGAGTTAATATGCGACGAAATAATCAAAGGCACGTATAAGAGTGATGACCGCATCCCGAGTGTACGTGAACTTGCTGCTGAACTCGAAATCAACTATAACACTGTGCTAAGAAGCATGGAACTCCTTCAACGCGAAGAGATTATTTATCAAAAGCGAGGGATTGGTTATTTTGTGTTCAAGGATGCTCGAAAGAAGATACTTAAAAGTCGTCAAGCTGAGTTTCGCAAACAAAAAATGCCCGAGTTCTTCCGTCAGGCAGAATTACTGGGCATGAGTATTGATGATATTGTGAAAAGTTGGGAAGAGTTTCATAGTTGTTAGAAACGGCCGCCTCCACCGAAGCCTCCGCCTCCTCCACCGAAGTTGCCTCCACCGCCGAAGCCTTCACCACGATTGCCTCTATCTCCACGATTGCCTCTATCTCCACGGCCTTCACCGCGATCCATCTGATAGCTTTCGCGAACTTCTTGCTGTTCCTGCTTGAGCTGACGACGTGCTTCACGTGTGCCGAAGATAGTGAATCTATATTGGAATGTAGCAAGGATGTATGAATAAACACCATTGTTTTCTGTATCTGTACGACCGTTTGCATTGATGCTTCGGCTGATGTTGCTACGCTTATTGAGAAGGTCGTAAGCAGCGAGAGTGACAGTTGCCTTGCGCTTGAGGAAACGATAACTTACCTGAGCATTCCAAATCACTTCGTTAGTATTCATCGCTGCTGATGAGAGACCACGACGACTACGAACGCTGATATCTGTGCTATAACCAAGACCATTGTCGAAGTTACCTGTAGAAGAGAGTCCGTAATTGAAAGAGTAGTTGCTCTGGTTAGAAGAAGCAACGAGTTCTGATGCAGACTTGTTCCAGTTGTAACTACCGTTTGCACGAACGTCAATATTATTCAGACGCAATGTGATAGTAAGGTTAGCACCAACTCGATGGCTCTCTACATAGTTCTTGAGAGTTTGGTTGTTCTGATAGATATAACCTACATTGTGGTTGAACGAATAGTTACCACGGATGTTACCAGTGAGTTTCTCCCAACCGAGTGGAGTATTGAAACCAGCATTAACACTTGTGTTCCAGTCAGCTTCGTCAATGTTGACAGGTTGAGAAATACGACCACCAGTCTGTTCGTTGTATTCAGTCATTGTCTCAATACCGTTGATGGTGTTAGAGTATTGTACACCGAGGTTGTAAGACTGACGAGTCTCCTGGAAGTAGTTGTTGTAATCGAGGCTCATGTTGTTGCGGAACGAAGGAGTAAGGTCTGGGTTACCACGACGTATATTGAGCGGATTACTATTATCTTCTACATCGAAGAGGTCAGTAAGGTTTGGTTGCTGACTATTTCCACGATAAGTGGCACGAAGAGTGTGCTGAGGTGTGAAATAGTACTGTGCATTGAGGGTAGGAGAGACGCGAGTGAAGTTGCGACTACCAGAGAGGTCCTTGTTCATGTAAATCTGATGAACTGACTGAGTCTGGTTTTCCATCTGAACACCCGCATTGAGATTTATCTTTCTCGGAATATTATAGCGTAGAGAGAACTCTACATTGTGAGTACTATTGCTATTGTCAGAGAAGCGTGAGAGACGAGTGCTAAGGAAGTTCTGAAGCTGAAGTGTGTCAGGAAGCTGGCCACTCAATTCATAATAATCCCAAATCTTTTGACCAATCTCATCATCCTCGGCAAAGTCGTATGTATTACCATCGCTATGACGCTTGTTGTAGTTGTAGCCGTAATTAATCTGTGCAAAGAGAGTTCCGTAAACAGGACGGTTCTCTTCGCTAAGACCTGGGAAATAACTACGAAGAACAGGTTCTGCATAAGTCACGCCAGCAGATAATGTACGGTTCCAAGTTGGATTGTCACGAAGACGGAACTGAAGGTCGGTAGAATCGTTGAGCTGATGATAAGTTGTGAAAGAGTTGTTCCAGTTGTTGCTTCCATTTCCACTTGTGGAGAAGTTGGCACGAACGCTGACATTACGACCATTCTCACCTGTTGGAGCACCTTCGCCAAAGATAGGAGCACCCTTAATACGACGAACAAGCTGAACATTTGTGCTGAAATTATGGTTTGTGCCATCATTCCAACTTGAAGAATTACTTTCGTTTACCTTAACACTGTCAGGGATAAAAGGCTTGAACGCATTATCGAGTGGGTCAATAACACCATCATAAGAATAAGGGTCTTTCTTGAACGAAGAACTCAAGCTGGAGTTGTTGCCCGAACTATTTCCCCACGAGAAGTTAGGACGAACTACGAGAGTAGTAACAGAGTCAATCTTCCATTCCACTTTAAAGTCACCGCTGAAGCTGTTGCTCTTGTTTGCATTTTCTGAATAACGGTTAGAGAATGACGCTTTTACGTTAGTATAGTTCTCCGAAGCAGTCTTTGTCCAAGATTCCGACTTACGGTAATTATAACGGAAGTTACCGCCAACTTCGAGCTTGTCAGGTATGTTGTACATGATACGTCCACCAGTCTGGCCACTGATGTTATTACCGTTTCCGCCGCCGCCACCACCACGGCCACCACCTACGTTGCCATAGTTGGTCATGAGGTTGCCTTGGAAATTATCTTCGAAACGGTTGATCTGTCCACGAGCAGAGTAGCGGTCATGAGTACCGTAACCACCACCAATATTACCAATCCAACTATTCTTCATACCTTTCTTAATAGTAAGGTCGAGCACAGTTTCGTCATTACCATCATCGATACCTGTGAGACGTGCTTGGTCGCTCTTGCGTTCGTAAGTCTTAATCTTGTTGATGATTTCGGTTGGGATATTCTTCATCGCCATATCGCGATCGTTGCCAAAGAACTCTTTACCATCAACAAGTATTCGCTT
>DCIW01000049.1 GCA_002317225.1 Prevotellaceae bacterium UBA1716
CCTCCTCGAAGTCTGCATCCTGGATGTCGTCAGTCTGGTTGCCCTGCTGACCACCTGGCTGCTGTGGACCACCGTTGAAGCCACCATTGAAGCCTGCGTCGGCACCTGGCTGAGGACCTGCCTGCTGTGCTGCCTGATACATCTTCTGGGCAACAGCGTTGAGGTTGGCGATTGCTGAGTCGATAGCAGCGAGGTCTTCGCTCTTGCGAGCATCCTTGAGCTTGTCGATAGCAGCCTGCATCTCGTTCTTGATGTCAGCTGGGAGTTGGTCGCCCTGCTCCTTGAGCATATTCTCTGTCTGGAATGCCATAGAGTCAGCCTGGTTGAGCTTTTCAATCTTTTCCTTCTCCTTCTTGTCAGCATCAGCATTTGCCTCAGCTTCAGCCTTCATGCGTTCGATTTCTTCCTTTGAAAGACCAGAAGAAGCTTCGATACGGATTTCCTGCTCCTTGCCTGTTGCCTTGTCCTTAGCAGAAACCTTGAGGATACCGTTTGCATCGATGTCGAATGATACTTCGATCTGTGGAACACCACGACGTGCTGGTGCAATACCATCGAGGTTGAACATACCGATAGTCTTGTTCTGATTAGCCATTGGACGGTTACCCTGACATACGTGGATAGTAACTGTAGTCTGGTTGTCCTCAGCAGTTGAGAATACCTGTGACTTCTTGCAAGGGATAGTTGTGTTTGCCTCGATGAGTGGAGTCATAACACCACCGAGTGTCTCAATACCCATTGTAAGTGGAGTAACGTCGAGAAGTACCATCTGCGAAGCGTCGCCTGATACCTCACGGTTCAAGATTGCGCCTTGGATTGCAGCACCTACTGCTACAACTTCGTCTGGGTTAACACCCTTTGAAGGAACCTTACCGAAGTAATCCTCAACAAGCTTCTGAACTGCAGGAATACGGCTTGAACCACCTACGAGGATAACCTCATCAATCTCTGAAGTTGAGATGCCTGCATCCTTGATAGCTGCCTTACATGGCTCAAGACATGCCTGGATAAGACCATGAGCGAGAGTCTCAAACTGAGCACGAGTAAGTGTCTTTACGAGGTGCTTTGGCATACCGTCAGCAACTGTGATGTAAGGGAGGTTGATTTCTGTTGAAGCAGAAGATGAAAGTTCGATCTTAGCCTTTTCAGCTGCTTCCTTAAGACGCTGCATTGCCATTGGGTCCTTACGAAGGTCAACACCCTCATCAGCCTTGAAACCATCAGCAAGCCAGTCGATGATTACCTGGTCGAAGTCGTCACCACCGAGGTGAGTGTCACCATTTGTACTGAGCACTTCGAACATACCAGTTGAGAGTTCGAGGATAGAGATATCGAATGTACCACCACCAAGGTCGAATACTGCAATCTTCATATCCTTATCGAGCTTGTCGAGACCGTAAGCGATTGCAGCAGCAGTTGGCTCATTTACGATACGCTTAACTTCGAGACCAGCAATCATACCTGCTTCTTTTGTAGCCTGACGCTGAGAGTCAGAGAAGTATGCAGGAACTGTGATGACTGCTTCAGTAATTTCCTGTCCGAGATAGTCTTCAGCAGTCTTCTTCATCTTCTGAAGAACCATTGCAGAGATTTCCTGTGGAGTGTAGAGTTTGCCGTCGATGTCAACACGTGGAGTGTTGTTGTCGCCCTGCTTAACTGTATAAGGTACACGTGAAATTTCCTTCTGAACGCGATCATAAGTCTCACCCATGAAACGCTTGATAGAATATACTGTGTTCTTTGGGTTTGTGATAGCCTGACGCTTTGCAGGATCACCTACCTTGCGTTCACCTTCCTTTGTGAAACCAACTACTGATGGAGTTGTGCGCTTACCTTCACTGTTTGCGATAACGACTGGTTCGTTACCTTCGAAAACTGATACACATGAGTTTGTTGTACCAAGGTCAATACCAATAATCTTTCCCATAATGTTGTATTATTTTTTGAATGTTATTTTTTTCGTTTAACTATTAATGATGTGAACTTAGGTTGCTCTCCCTCATACAGAGACTTTAGGACAAACCCGCGTTCGCAACTGCTAAAGCACAAATGCCGTGCCAAAAGAATGTGGATTG
The DNA here is from genome assembly GCA_002317225.1 of Prevotellaceae bacterium UBA1716. Taxonomy (GTDB): domain Bacteria; phylum Bacteroidota; class Bacteroidia; order Bacteroidales; family Bacteroidaceae; genus Minthosoma. The sequence goes on from DCIW01000049.1 coordinate 2,076, forward strand.
GACAGGTCTGCCATCATTTTCCGTTTTTTCTGCCAACTTGACACAAAGAGTATGTCTTTTGTCATAAAAATCGTTTTATTATTTGTCAATTCAATTATTATAAGTAACTTTGTGGCATAATTAATCAATCTAATTCATTAAAAATAACAGACTATCATGATTTGCGGAATTATCACAGGTATCATTATCGGCTTCATCGCAAGCAAACTCTATAGCGGCAGCGGCAAGGGCTGCATTGTCAATCTCTTTTTGGGCATCGTGGGTGGTGCAATCGGAGGATGGTTGTGCGGAGTATTCGGTATTCACGGCAACGGTTCGTGGATTGGTGAGGTTGTCACTGGCGTTTTGGGTGCTGTTGTGTTGCTTTGGGTTGTGAATAAGTTGTTTAAGTAACTTACCTTAATTTATATATTATGAAAAAACTCCTCGTGTCTGTTGCCCTCTCGTTGGTGGCAGCAACTGCAATCAATGCCCAAAATCTACAGAAGGGTACTTACGGTTATCTCTATTGCCACATGTCGGACAGAGGCGAATATACTGCTTATGCCCTTTCGAGAGATGGCCTTCACTATCACGACTTGAACGAAGGCAATGCAATCATGGATCCAGCTATTACCTCACCAATTGAAGGTGGTGCAAGAGATGCATACGTCTGTCGCAAATCAGACTCTGGTAAGGGTTACTTGATGGTAACAACAGATATGTCAAATGCAAAATCACGTACTTGGTATAATTATGGTATCGACCTCTTGAAGAGTGATGACCTTATCCATTGGACAAGCAAGGCGTTCGATTTCCGCAAAGGCAATGAGATATTCTGCGACCCAGAGAGTCCGGACATCATCGACGATTGGTCAAAGATAAACCGTGTGTGGGCTCCTCAAATCTTCTGGGACCCTAACTATGTGTGGAAGAATGGTGAGAAAGGTGGATATATGATTTATTATTCGATATGGTCGTTCAACGAGAATGACAAGTACGACCGTATGGTGTATTCGTATGCAGACAAGTCGTTCACCAAACTCACCAAACCTCGTGTGCTCTTCGATTGGGGCTATGCTACGATTGATGCAGATATCAACTA
>DCIW01000151.1 GCA_002317225.1 Prevotellaceae bacterium UBA1716
TAGGTTGGCTTATGAGAGGTTGGAGATTCTCGTCCACCCAACCTTCCATCTTCGCTATGTTCCATAGTTTCTGGGCTTGGGGAGTGTTCAGGCAGTTGGGGATGGTGCCTCGTTTTGGTGAGTCGGCAACCTGCTCTGTATCTTCCTTTTTGCCCATGTTGACCGTACTGCCGGGCATGGCAAACACACAGTTGGTGATGGGCCCCTGAAACACTTGGCAATTGGAAGATGGTCAAGTGACAGGTACATGATTAAAGATGAGCGTTAATCAGAATGAATCAGGTACCAGTCCCATGGTTCTTGCTGTTAATCTTCAGAAGAGATCGGAAATGGAACTGGTTTGCAAGAATAAAGTCTCAATTCGTCATTGTTTTGTTCCAACAATAAAACCTAAAGAAATGATAAGGGTGAGATAATTGGGATTAATGCATCTTTGAAATCTTTAGGATTACGTGTGATAATACCATCAATTGTAGAATCTTGCATAGCAGAGAAATATTGTATAGCATCTTCATAATCTTTGACGTCGGAACTCAATGCTTTCTCTACGGTATGGGAATCAACCGATAGTATGCTTATGCACTCGCACAAGCATTTTAGACTGTTAATTGTTGCTTCATGACCAATTTCTCTTATTACATATCTAATAAATATTAGAAAAGGACAACGAACAGATTGAAAGCTTGATTTCTTTCTTTTCTGCCAAGTCAAATATTGCACATGCTGCATCAGAGAATCCTTCCCGGTCTGCCAACATATCAATTACAATGTTAGTATCCACAAAATAGTGTTTCATACATTTCGCATTTCAAGTTCTTTCTTGTAATCAAAATCTTTAGGTAAATGTATGATGCCACGTAATTTGGAAGAAATAGGTTTATCTTCTCTCGACACATCATTATTAGAAAACATAAGCATCAGCCTATACTGTATCTCTTGAGATAAGGTGTGCCCAGTTTTCTGTGCTGATATGGATAAGTCATTTATTAGATCATTATCCAATTGTATAGTAATTTCTGAACTCATATTTAATAATATAATAGTGATTTAATAGAGGAAAATGGGTCATAGGGGCAGGTATCGCCAACCCAACTCTGCAAAAGTACTACATTCTTTTCATACCACCAAATATATCTCCCAAAAACTTTCACAAAATAATGCTTGGACGATACGAATATCAATTTGGTATTGATTATGTGGTATCGGGGTGCAGTGCTCAGGTTGTACGAGGTCGATGAAAGAAGGCCGAAGTGGAACATGATAAGCACAAGGGGGGAGGTTCACTTCCAAAAAGACATAAAAAGACCACATTCGGGAGAAGTCGAAGAAATGGGAACTGCATCTCTGTTTCCTTTTTTTTGCAATGTTGCAACAACGAAATGAAGGGACCGTCATCACGACGATCCCTTCTCAAACTTAAAACAACCAACAAAAGAAATAGATAAATTTCTAATTCTTTTTGTATATCTTTGTGCTATGCGAACTGCCTGATGGCGAAATTCGCATAGCGCGTTGGGCTGATTAGCGGATGAAGAGGAGTTCACGGTACTTTGGAAGTGGCCATGCCTCGTCATCGACGATAGTCTCGAGCTTGTCGACATGGTAGCGGATTTCCTCAAGAAGTGGAGCCACTGTGTCGTGGTAAGCGATTGCCTTGTCACGCTCAGACTCAATCTTGTTGGCTACCTTACGAGCCTCGACCATCTTCTCTACATTCTCGATGATGAATGACTCGTGGTCTGAGATCTTCTCGATGATATAGAGGTTCTCCTTAGAGATAGCGTGTGCCTTTTCGCCTGAGAAGATACCCATCACCTTGTGAACATTGTCGATAAGCATTGACTGATACTTAGTTACGACTGGGATGATGTGGTTCAAGCAGAGGTCGCCGAAGATACGAGATTCGATCTGAATCTTCTTTGTGTAAGTCTCCCACTTGATTTCGTTACGAGCCTCGAGTTCGAACTTAGTCATGACATTTGTCTTTGCAAACATTTCGATTGAAGAGTCCTTCAAGTAGTTGTCGAAGATGACTGGTGCTGATGTCTCGCAGTCGAGTCCACGCTTAGCAGCTTCTACCTTCCATTCGTCACCATAACCGTTGCCGTTGAAGATGATTGGCTTGATGTACTTGATATCTTCGCGAACTACCTTGAGGATAGCAGCGTCCTTTGCCTCGCCCTTCTCGATGAGTGCGTCAACGCGAGCCTTGAAGTCGATAAGTGCCTCTGCCACAGCAGCATTGAGTGTGAGCATTGCACTTGCACAGTTAGCTTCAGAACCTACTGCACGGAACTCGAAACGGTTACCTGTGAAGGCGAATGGAGATGTACGGTTACGGTCAGTATTGTCGATGAGGAGTTCTGGGATAGATGGGAGGTCAAGCTGGAATGCAGTCTTACCTGCTACTGAGAGTGCGTCTTCGTCAGCCTTCTCTACATGCTCGAGGAGTTCGGTAACTGTCTTACCAAGGAATGAAGAGATGATAGCTGGAGGAGCCTCGTTTGCACCAAGACGATGTGCATTTGTTGCAGACATGATAGATGCCTTGAGAAGTCCGTTATGGTCGTAAACAGCCTTGAGTGTCTCAACTGTGAATGTCACGAAACGGAGGTTGTCGAGTGGAGTCTTGCCTGGAGCGTGAAGGAGGATACCTGTGTCGGTAGAGAGTGACCAGTTGTTGTGCTTACCAGAACCGTTGATGCCCTTGAATGGCTTCTCGTGGAGGAGGCAACGGAAGTGGTGCTTGCGAGCCACACGCTTCATGATGGACATCATAAGCATGTTGTGGTCAACTGCGAGGTTGGTCTCTTCGAAGATTGGAGCGAGCTCAAACTGGTTTGGTGCAACCTCGTTGTGGCGAGTCTTACATGGAATACCAAGTTCGAGTGCAGCGATTTCGATATCACGCATGAACTCTTCAACACGAGCAGGGATTGAACCGAAGTAGTGGTCGTCCATCTGCTGGTTCTTTGCAGAGTCGTGTCCCATAAGTGTACGACCTGTCATCACGAGGTCTGGGCGTGCAGCGTAGAGGGCTTCGTCAACGAGGAAGTATTCCTGTTCCCAACCGAGGTTAGAGATTACCTTAGATACTTCTGGGTTGAACA
>DCIW01000101.1 GCA_002317225.1 Prevotellaceae bacterium UBA1716
AAGTTCTGAGTGAGCAATCACTTGGGACTTCTTTTTTTTGTGTTGTAAAGGACAATACAACTATTTGATGAAAATCTCGGAGCAGAACACCCAACCTTGCTTAGGTCCAGGAAGGGCTTGAAGGCGGACATAGCGTGTGCGAACTGCTATTGGCCACGTAAGAAGGGCATAGTCTTCATTACGAGCGGCATAGATTTCTGCATGTGAATGCGTGAGGATGGGATGGAAAGTCGTACCGTCCTCACTTGTGCTTATGATTATGGTGTAAGGAAAGAATATGTCGGGTGCAACTGATTGCATGAAGTCGGCAGAGACTTGTGTGATGTCCTTTTGTTTGCCAAGGTCAAGAGTGACATCCATACCCTGACGGCCGATGAAACCTTGCCATGAACCGTCATTATTGCTCCAACCACCAGTCTTGTGATTGAGTAGAGTTGTGGAACCAACTCCTTGGTAGGCAGGATGAGGTGATGTATTGTAGTTGATGGAAAAGGAATATGATTTGTACTTTTGCTGTGGACGTTGGCCGCGTTCGTTCTTAAGTTGAAATGCGTTAATGGATAGTGTGTTGTGGAGATACTCTGTTGCTTTGAGTGCTTTCTTTCGGAAGTAACGAAGATTACGGTCTGAAGTAAGTCCGAGACGGCCAATTTCGGCAATGGCAAAGGCTCGAGGCCAGAGCATGTACTCGAGATGTTGAGGTGTGGGGACGTGTTCGGTCCAAATGTTTGCTTGTACACCAAGTAGATGTGATCCCACTTGAGGATTGGGCATCATGAATATGCTATCGATAGGAAGATAACCGCCGGCACCTTCAGGCTCGTACATAGGGGCATCTTGTGCCTTGTCGAGATAGCAATAGCGGCCAGGGCAAAGGATGACGTCATGGCCGAGTGCTGCGGCTTTCTTTGCAGTGTCAGGATTACGCCAAACCATAATAACCATGTCTGAATCAGAAGGTTCATCAGTGAGGGCTTCGTCCCAAACAATCATTTTGCGACCAAGAGAGTCAACTATCTGTTTTACAAGACGCATCCCTTCTGGTTGGAGTTCGCGTTGGGTAGCTGCTTCATCACCACCGAGATGGAGATATTTGGACGGGAAAATGTTTGCAACTTCAGTTAGAACATCGCGCATTAGGGAGTAAGTGGTTGATTTCTGCATGTCGAGTTCTGCATGATTGAATCCAACTTCGGGATAGGCGGCGATAACTTCTTCAGAATGAGCTGGGAATTCGATTTCGGGGATTATTTCTACACCATGTTTTGAAGCGTAATCCACAAGTTGTTTCATTTCCTCCTGAGTATAGAAACCGCCTTTGCCATGTTCAGCATCTGAATAGCCACGGTCACCATTCCACCATGTTTTCCAGTTCCATTCTGTTCTCCATGCACCGACAGATGTAAGACGCGGACGGCTCTTGATTTCGAGACGCCAACCTGCCGCATCAGTAAGGTGGAGGTGGAGACGGTTAAGACCGAAATGTTCCATTGCATCAATCTCTTTGTAGAGATATTCGATAGGGAGAAAATGACGACTTACGTCTATCATGATGCCACGCCATTCGTAAGCATAATCTTGGGCAAATGTTATGATGCTGCAGAAGGAGAGAATTATTGTTGCAAATAGTTTTTTCATAAGGATATGGGATTATGTGGCAAAGATACGTCAAATATTGTAAAAAACAACTTGTGATGGCATGTTTTTCGTAAATTTTGCGTACCTTTGTCGAAACAAACTCTAAAACAGAATAATATGCATCTAAAGTATAAATTTCATTTTCAGCCAGTGGGACGTACGTTCGTTGGCGTTGCAATAGGTGATGACGCGCGTAAGTTTAGTGGAATGATTCAACTCAATGAAGTTGGACATGACATAGTGGCTTTGATGGAAGACGAAATCACACGCGATAAGGTCGTTGAGAAGATCCTTGCCGAGTATGATTCGGACGAAGCAACAGTTGGCAAATATGTGGACGACATTATTGAATATCTCACAAAAGAAGGCGTGCTCGAATGAAAGCCATCTATAGATTTGCAGATATAAATGTAGGCATCGCATCTATCTATGATGAGGTGCATGAGATGTGTAAGGATTATCTTATTCAGGATCAGAGTATCATGCCTGATATTGTGGTGAGAACAAGTGAAGAGGATATTGTTCAGGAGTCAAAGCTCAGTGACGATGAACGAGCCTTCGAAGGTCTCCCGCCATTTACATTCCCTAATCCATACCTCGAAACGCTTGCCGTATATCGTAAGATGGCTACTGTAATGCCGCAACTTGGTGTGATGCTTCTGCACGGAAGTGTTATCTCAGTTGATGGCGAAGGTTACATGTTTACAGCCTCGAGTGGTACGGGAAAGAGTACTCATGTACGTCTTTGGCGTGAACTTTTCGGCGAAAGAGCCGTTATGGTAAATGATGACAAACCCCTTATCCGTGTGGAAGGACATATCGAAAATGCTGATCGTGCCATTGTGTATGGAACACCTTGGGACGGAAAACACCATCTTTCCACAAATATGAGTGTGCCACTGAAGGCTATCTGTATTCTCGAACGAGGCGAGAAGAACGAAATCGAGAGGATTAGTCTTGACGATGCTTACACCATGCTTCTTCAACAGTCGTTCCGTCCTGACAATCCGATGGCTTTGATGAGAGTGATGCAGTTGCTCACTCAGCTTTCGGAGAAGATTGGATTGTATAGGTTGAAGTGTAATATGGATCCGGAGGCGGCTGAGGTGGCTTATGGGGGAATGAAAGGATAGATGGGAGAGGTGAAAGCCGGGAGCTGTGGAGGAACCGAGATCGGTGGAGGAACCGAAATCGATGGAGGAGGATAGAGAACGGTGGAGGCGTGAGTTGGAACTTGGCGAATATGGAGGTAAAATAGAAAGAAAAACTGTAGTAAAAAGTAATAAAACTTAAGGAATATGAAGAAACTATTATCGGTTGCGTTGGCTGCTATGATGGCTATGCCAATGATGGCTCAGAAGGAGTCGAGTGCTACACTCAGAATGAATGATGCAAAGTACAAGATCAACAAAGAAATCTATGGACAGTTTGCTGAACACCTTGGCACTTGTATCTATGGTGGTCTCTGGGTTGGTCCAGACTCAAAGATAGCAAATACAGATGGCTACCGCAATGATGTGCTTCAGGCTTTGAAGGATATCCGCGTACCAGTGCTCCGTTGGCCAGGTGGCTGCTTTGCAGACGAATACCATTGGATGGATGGTGTCGGTCCAAAAGAAAACCGTCCTCGTATGGTAAATAATAACTGGGGTGGAACCGTTGAAGATAATTCCTTTGGTACTCACGAGTTCCTTAATCTCTGCGAAATGCTTGGTTGCGAACCATATGTATCGATGAACGTAGGTTCAGGAACTGTTGAAGAAACTGCCAAGTGGGTTGAATATATGACTGCAAAGGACGGCCCAATGGCAAAGCTTCGCAAGCAGAATGGTCGTGAAAAGCCATGGACAGTCAAGTATATCGGTGTGGGAAACGAAAGTTGGGGTTGTGGCGGAAGTATGCGTCCAGAGTATTATGGTGACCTCTATCGCCGTTACAGTACATATTGCCGCGAATACAGCGGAAACAAACTCTACAAAGTTGCCAGTGGTGCGAGCGACTACGACTACGATTGGACTGAGACAATCATGAAGAATGTAGGTGACCGCATGAAAGGACTCTCGCTCCATTACTATACTTGCTACACATGGAACGGAAGCAAGGGAAGCGCTACCAACTTCAACAACGACCAGTACTATTGGGCTGTTGCCAAGTGTGGTGTCGGCGTGAAGGAAATCCTTGACAAACACGTTGCCATCATGGACAAGTACGATCCAAAGGGAAAGGTTGACCTTCTTCTCGACGAATGGGGCACTTGGTGGGATTCGGAACCAGGAAGTATCGAAGGCCACCTCTACCAACAGAATGCTATGCGTGATGCTATGGTTGCCGCTTTCTCGCTCAATACTTTCCATCAGTACACCAAGCGAATGAAGATGACCAACATCGCTCAGATTGCCAATGTGCTTCAGAGTATGGTTCTCACAAAGGACGACAAGATGGTGCTCACTCCAACCTACTATGTCTTCAAGATGTATCGCGACAATATGGAGGCTGTGAATATCCCGATTGATGTGACTTGCGACTATTTTGCTGCTGAAAACGAACGCGACAAGAACAACCAGCGTGTGTCTCCATACATCAGTGCTTCAGCTTCAAAGATGTCTGATGGAACTGTAGTCATGAACCTTGCCAATGCCGACCTCACACAGAGCAACAAGTTGACAATCAATCTTGGTAATGTAAAGGGAAAGGTTGTTGATGCTACTATCCTCACTTCAAAAGATATGAAAGACCACAACACATTCGAGAATCCTGATAAGGTGAAGCCTGCAGAATTCAAGGGTGCTAAGATTAAGGGCAACCAACTTGTAGTTGATATGCCTAAGATGTCGATTGTTGTGTTGAAGATTAAGTAAAATAAATAGATTGATAGGGGAAGTATTATGCTTCCCCTTTTTAACAGAAAAATACTATGGCCACGCCAAAATATCCCACGCTTCGCGAAACGAAATTCGTTGACTTGATGCAGCGACGCATCTTCAATGTGCTTATTATCGCCAATCCTTACGACGCCTTTATGCTTGAGGATGACGGTCGTGTGGATGAGAAAATCTTTGATGAGTATGCCAAACTCGGACTTCGATTCCCACCTCGATTCTTCAAGGCTGGTTCGAGAGAGGAGGCCCAGAAACTCATCG
>DCIW01000097.1:0-1849 GCA_002317225.1 Prevotellaceae bacterium UBA1716
TCTTCCAACTTGAAGTACTTCACGAACAAGCTCCAAGTCACATCGAGCATTTCCTCTGTGTCGAGGTTTACGTCGATAGCAAGAAGTTTGCTTGCGTAGTCCTTGGCGAAGTCAAGACAACGGTTATCGTAGTCTGTAAGGTCGAAACCGTTCTCAAGCTTGGTCTTTGCATTTGCAGCATCAGCATAAAGACGGATTGCAGCATTCATCACCTGTGAGTGGTCCTTACGAGTTTTCTTACCTGCAACGAGCTGCTTAAGACGTGAGAGTGAACGGAATGGGTCAACGATTACCTTACCTACATCTGAGTCACGACGGAGGAAGAGCTGACCTTCAGTGATATAACCTGTATTATCTGGCACTGCATGAGTGATATCACCACCAGAAAGAGTTGTTACGGCGATAATTGTGATTGAACCACCACCTACATTCTCAGGGAACTGTACTGCCTTCTCGTAAATCTTTGCAAGGTCAGAATAGAGAGAACCTGGCATTGAGTCCTTTGAAGGAATCTGGTCCATACGGTTACTTACGATTGAGAGTGAGTCTGCGTATGAAGTCATATCTGTGAGGAGAACAAGTACCTTCTCATGCTTTTCAACAGCAAAATACTCTGCTGCTGTAAGTGCCATATCAGGAACGAGGAGTCGCTCTACGGCTGGGTCCTCTGTAGTATTCATGAATGCAATGATACGGTCGAGAGCACCTGCATTTGAGAATGTGTTCTTGAAGAAGTAGTAGTCATCGTTGGTCATACCCATACCACCAAGGATGATCTTGTCAACCTTTGCACGAAGGGCTACCATCGCCATTACTTCGTTGAATGGTTGGTCAGGGTCTGCGAAGAATGGAATCTTCTGTCCTGACACGAGTGTATTGTTAAGGTCGATACCTGCAATACCGGTTGCGATGAGTTCTGATGGTTGTCTACGACGAACTGGATTCACAGAAGGACCACCAATCTGCACTTCCTTTCCTTCAATCTCTGGTCCACCATCAATTGGGTTACCGTATGCATTGAAGAAACGACCTGCAAGCTGTTCACCAACCTTGAGTGATGGAGACTTTCCGAGGAACACAACCTCAGCATTTGTTGGAATACCACCAGTACCCTCAAACACCTGAAGTGTAACGTCGTCACCTGCAATCTTTACTACCTGAGCAAGCTTACCGTTGATAGTAGCAAGCTCATCATAACCTACTCCCTTTGCCTTAAGAGAGACTGTGGCCTTTGTAATCTGACCAATCTTTGTATATACTTTCTGAAAAGCTGTAGCCATAATTATTTAGAAGCAAGCATTGCCTGAATTTGTGAAACAAAGTTGTTATATTCTTCGCTCTTGTAAACAGAATAGTTCATCTGCTTGCAGAGGTTGATGAGCTTACGGAAGTAGCTTACACACTCAAGGAAGTCAACGAAATCAAATTCCTTCTCACAGATTTCTGTTACGAGATTAAGGATGTCTTCCTGGCGTTCGAGTGATGTAACGGCATCAATCTCATCAAATGCATCCTGCTGAAGGATAACGAAGTCGATGATTTCAGACTTCCAGAATACTACGTGATAATCAACTGGCACACCATCATCACCAAGGATATTGATCTGTTCTGCAATTTCCTTACCACGCTGCATACGAGTCTTAAGGTTGAGAACCTTTGGTATCCACTTATCGTTGATCTTCTTTGCAATATATTCTGCAAATTCAGGATATTCAAGATACTTTGAATAAGAATCGATTGGGTTTACGGCAGGGTAACGCTTCTTATCTGCACGATCCTGCTCGAGTCCGTAGAAACAACGTGCAACCTTCTTAGTATTTTCTGTTACAGGTTCCTTCAAGTTACCACC
>DCIW01000097.1:1903-3698 GCA_002317225.1 Prevotellaceae bacterium UBA1716
CCATTATTGAGGTAAACATATCCTGCACGACCGTAGAAGTTAGAGATGAGGGCACCGAGGTCCATTGGGAACGCATCAGGTCCAGGCAACTCTTCCATACGGTTTGACATCTCACGAAGTGCCTGTGCCCAACGAGATGTTGAGTCTGCCATGAGAAGCACACGAAGACCCATTGAACGGTAGTACTCTGCCATTGTCATTGCTGTGTAAACTGATGCTTCACGAGCAGCAACCGGCATGTTTGATGTATTGGCGATGATGATAGTGCGCTCCATCAACTTGCGTCCTGTATGTGGGTCGTCGAGTTCAGGGAACTCTGTGAAGATTTCTACAACCTCATTAGCACGCTCACCACAGGCTGCGATGATTACGATATCTGCTTCTGCCTGCTTAGAGATGGCATGCTGAAGCACTGTCTTACCTGTACCGAATGGACCAGGAATGAATCCTGTACCACCTTCTACGATTGGGTTGAATGTATCGATTGTACGAACACCTGTCTCAAGCAACTTGAATGGACGTGGCTTCTGCTTGAAGTTTGTCATCGCAAACTTAACTGGCCAGTGCTGAACCATGTCAACCTTGATTTCTGTTCCGTCTTCTTTTACGAGAACAGCAATTGTGTCGTGAATCTTATAATTGCCGGCCTTGACGATGCTCTTAACTTTAGCTTTTCCAATCATCTGGAATGGAGCCATAATCTTAAGCTTCTGTGAGTTTTCGATAACTTCACCAAGCCAAGCACTACCTTCTACAACGTCACCTTCCTTAACGATAGGAGTGAATCCCCACTCGCGGTCGTCATCAAGTGGTGCTGTGTACTGGCCACGCTTGAGGAATACGCCATCCATCTTATCGAGGTCGTTCTGAAGACCATCATAGTTCTTGGAAAGCATACCTGGGCCGAGTTGAATCTCAAGCATGTGTCCTGTGAATTCTACAGGAGCACCTACTTTAAGTCCACGTGTTGATTCGAACACCTGGACATACACGTCACTACCAACAACCTTGATAACCTCCGACATCAACTTGTCGCCACCAGTCTCGATGAAACAGATTTCACCCTGAGACACTGGACCGTCAACTTGAATAGTCACCATGTTGGCAATAACGCCTTGTACAGTTCCTTTTGTCATATATTTGCTTTTTTATTTTTTCTTTTATAACTGTGCCAAAAGAATAAAAGTTAAGCCTTTGGCATATAAGTTGTGAACTCTTCTGGAACTTTAGCCTCTCCTCTCAAATCTTCAATAATCTGACGGAAGGTAGCTTGTCCCTGTTCTACATCGAGTTTTTCCCAACGGTTAAGAAGCGACATCTTGCAAATGTATGCAAATACTGCTTCTATTGAGAACACATTGAAGAATGTCTGTTCGTCAAGCCAAAGCCATTTGAAAGCATCAATCTTCTTCTCTTTCTCCACTGGATCTTCGCAATCAACAATCTTCATCAACTCTGGCACATAGTCATATTCTGTAGCCAAGTCGAAGTCTTTCGTATTATTGGTACGAATCATCTCTGTAAGTTCGTTGTCTCCCTTAATGAAATCTGAAACATTCCATCCATTCTTACGTGCAATCATGGCTGTAAGAATATTATTAATGTTATGGTTCAGAGCATACCAATCTCGAATCATCTCGTTAGGACACGTCTTGGCATACTTATAGAAGTCGAGAAGAATCTCATCCTCAGCATACCATCCTTCTGTATCCTTATTATAATTATAATGACGAGCGAATTCAGACATGAAGGCAGGATAACGATGCACATTGAAGTTTATCTCTCGAGCATGAGT
>DCIW01000097.1:3724-5298 GCA_002317225.1 Prevotellaceae bacterium UBA1716
TATTGCTCTCTTGAATAGTTGCAGTTCTCATCAATCTCTGCATCAGGATTCTTTAGGAGCTTTACAAGGTTCTTGCAGTCAGTCTCGAGAAAGAAGTAGAACATGATCTTCTTGTCCCTTTCGGTCAAGACCTGATCCATTTCTTCCCTAAGGTCAGGAATGCTGATACCAAGCTTACTGTCAAGCGTAATATCTGGCAGACCTGCCATCATGCAATAATAATTAGCCATCTATTAAAAAATCATATCCACAAGCTGTGGACGAAGGAAGTTCTTGAAATATTCTGTAAATTCTGCCTCACCAAAATTAACCTTGTATGAGCCATCTGCTGGTTGAACAGAGAATGCAGTCTTCTGGCCATTTACCTGCTCAATCTTTACGCCTTTATCAAGGAGAGCCTTAGCTTCCTTAGCAAATACAGCCTTAAGACTTTCTGCATCTTCGGTTGAGATGACGATATCTTCCTGGGCACCCCACTTCTCTGCGAGCTTAAGGATGAACTGATTCATAAAATCTTTGTCACCTGCAACCTTTGCTGTAGCACCTTTGACAACCTTGTCACCTACAACATTTGCTATCTCACTCTTAAGGGCATTAAGAGCCTGAGCAGCATACATCTTGATTTCAGACTTAGTGTTTTCATTGAGATTTGCTGCGTCTTTCTTTGCCTGAGCATTGATTTCGGCAGCTTCAGCCTTTGCAGCCTCAATGATTGCTGCAGCCTGTTCCTTTGCTTCAGCAATAATCTTACCAGCCTCAGTCTGGCCTGCTTCCACTCCTTCTTTGAGGAGTTTTTCAGCGAGTTCTTGAATTTTATTTTCCATATATTATAATGTATAATTATTTTGCTTTTGTGATGTGATTAAATAGAGTAAGCGACTCCTCAAAGATACTTGTTTGGGGAGCACGTTTCAATTTTATTCTACAAATTAACTACTTTTTTTTTATATTTGAACTATAATTGACTAATAAAAATGGGAAATGTACAAAAAAAACTTTCATCAAACACATTTTCCATATTTATTCCTATTGCCAAGAGCAATTAATACTCAATCTTATCTTCCTTTTCCTCCCATGCACGGAAGGCAGCAAGGGCTTCATCACGCATCAGCATCTGGGTCGGAATTGAGCGGTATTGAGGCTTGCGTTCTATTTCTTCATAGATGAATTTGTCACCAAAATTGATATCCTCCGCATCTTGCTTTGTATTGCCGTAATATATACGACTTATACCAGCCCAATATATTGCGCTAAGGCACATAGGGCACGGTTCGCAAGAGGTATAGATAGTGCATCCCTCGAGCTTGAAATTCTGCACTTTCTGGCAAGCAGCCCTGATTGCACTCACTTCAGCATGGGCAGTAGGGTCGCAATTTGCAGTAACACGGTTCACGCCTGTGGCAACGATCTCGCCATCTTTCACAATCACAGCACCGAATGGGCCACCACCATTCTTCACGTTCTCAACAGACAAGTCAATAGCCTGCTGCATATATTCACGGTCTTTCTTTTCGTTTTCCATAATGCACAATTATTTGTTAATGGGTACAAATTTACGGAAAACATTTTATTTC
>DCIW01000248.1 GCA_002317225.1 Prevotellaceae bacterium UBA1716
TAATGGTGCTTAAGTCGGAAAACGAGCGAGTCCTTCTGCTGAGGAGTAAGGTCCAATATGTGGATAGAATCGGAGTCTGCAACTGCTATGTCCTGTGCTTGCATAGTACAGAACATGAATGCATACATGATATAGAAAAGGAACCGTCTCATACCAAATAAAGTTTCATTAAACAATTCTTGCAATCAAACTCCAATCGGAACTCCTTACCATTGCCCAATCGTAATCGGAGGTCTTGAGGCTTGCCTCCTTCCTTGAGACAAATGCCCAATTGACGACGAATACAATGGTGGCAAATCATCGCAGGAATCTCTCTGTCGTGAGTGAGTTCGAATGGGCGTTCTCTTTCGATGGTGATAGGGGAGTGCTCTTGTTCGATTTGAGGATAGAAATGAGTTCGTTCTGCTATCAATGCTTCGGTGAGTTCGCGTCTCCATGAAGAAAGGAGAGAAGAAGGAATGAAATAGTTCTTCTTCAATTGGATGTCAACCTGGCGAGCTTCAAAGATAGTATCACCAAGTTTGCTCAATTGGCGTTCTATATTTTCTTTTTGATGAGAACGGGCAAGTTCGAAGTCTTGGTCGATTGAAACCGAAACCTCAAAACCATCTTCATCAATCATCTTCACTTCATTCTCATTGATAATGATATCAACGAATATCTTTCTTTCAGCCGAAGGCTTACTTAGTATCTTATCCCACTCTATATCTTGATTGCGGAAATACTTGATGCCAGGAGTGGGCACAAACTTATCTACATTGCCGATACGGAAACCTTGCAATTCTCCTTTCTTATCGATATAGCAGAGGCCATCACCATTGTGAAGAGCCCCCCGTCCCCCCAAGGGGGAGTTGGTTGCACGTAGATTCAATGGTTCGCCCATTGACTTTGGTGTGTCGAAGTTTGCATCGGGCTTGTTTACATTCTTCACAAAACCACGATTGAAACTCTTCCACACATTTGGTTCGAACTTCAGATTGACATGACCGCTTGCCCTACGAGCGAACTTGCCCGGATGCTTCGCAATCACAGCATCAAGAGCCTTACTATAAGCCGCGGTCACATTCTTCACATAGTCCACATCCTTCAGTCTACCTTCAATCTTGAACGAAGTAGCACCTGCAAGCATTAAGGCTTCGAGATTGGCAAGTTGGTTGTTGTCATGAAGAGACAATAAGTATCCACTCTTCAGTACTTTACCATCTCTGCGCATGCCCTCCCCCTTCGGGGGCTGGGGGGCCACTAAATCAAACTTCATTCGGCAAACCTGAGCACATTCTCCTCTATTAGCACTTCTTCCGAAGAGCGCCTCACTAGCATTACATCTTCCGCTCAATCCCACACAAAGTGCTCCATGCACGAACACCTCAAGTTCTACCTCGGGACAAGCGTTATGTATTTCGTTGATTTTATCAACGGTCAACTCCCTCGCAAGCACCACTTGAGGAAAACCTAACTCGCTCAAGTATTTCACCTTCTCCACAGTACGATTATCCATCTGTGTACTTGCATGGAGTGGGATAGGGGGCAGATTCATAGCAAGGATACGCATGTCTTGAATGATAAGAGCATCCACATGAATCTCCCAAAGTTTCCAAATGAGTTTCTCTACTTTCTCAACCTCTTCATCATAAATAATCGTATTGACCGTAACATAAACTCTTGCCCTATAAAGATGTGCAAACTCCACCAACTTAGCAATATCCTCAACACTATTTCCCGCTGCTGCTCTTGCACCAAAAGATGGCCCACCAATATAAACAGCATCAGCACCGTGACGAATTGCCTCGATGCCGATATCTGCTGTTTTAGCGGGAGCAAGAAGTTCAACAAAGCCCCCTCCAACTCCCCCAAAAGGGGAGAGCTTGTGGTTACTAACATAAAGGGAGTTGTTGCTGTTTCTTTCCATAATAGGTAACAATACGCTCAAAGTATATACAAGTTCCTCCCCTTTGGGGAGGTTAGGTGGGGCTCCTATTCCTTTATATCATTGATATTATACGGAGTCTCTTGATATACATAATAGTTCAACCAGTTAGTGTAGAGCAAGTTTGCTGCTGCTCTCCATCGAACTATTGGGTCTTTTGAAGGGTCGTCATTAGGATAGTAATGACTTGGCATATTGATAGGGAGTCCTTTTGCGATATCACGCTTGTACTCGCTATCGAGAGTGAGTGGAGAGTATTCGAGATGGCAAGTGATAAAGAATTCACGACCATTTCGAGCCTCTACGATTGTGACACCAGCCTTTTCACTTTCTGCAATGATATGAAGTCCTGGGACTTTCTCAATGTCTTCTCTCTTGATACCGCAATGGCGGCTATGTGGAGCAAAAAATACATCATCGAATCCACGGAAGATAGGAAGTTCTGGAGCAAGCATATTATGCTCAAATACACCAAAGACCTTTGCAGGAGTGTTGAACTTTGGAATTCCATAGAAATGGTACAAGCCTGCAAAAGCAGCCCAGCACACATAGATAGTAGAAGTAACGTGCGAGTGAGCCCAGTTGAATACTTCCTGAAGCTCTTGCCAATAAGTCACTTCTTCGTAATCCATAAATTCGAGAGGAGCACCAGTCACGATAAGACCATCGTACTTCTCTTTCTTCATATCCTCAAAGTTGCGATAGAACTCAAGCATGTGTTCGATTGGAGTATTCTTTGAGGTGTGAGACTTAATTTTCATGAACTCCACCTGAATTTGAAGTGCAGAGTT
Organism: Prevotellaceae bacterium UBA1716; assembly: GCA_002317225.1. GTDB lineage: Bacteria > Bacteroidota > Bacteroidia > Bacteroidales > Bacteroidaceae > Minthosoma. The sequence continues at coordinate 2,719 of DCIW01000248.1, forward strand.
CGAAAGGATGCGGATAAAGTCAGTCTCGGTTGTAATCTTTATCGGCATCAGATTGAGCATAGCGAGTCGAAGAGGGCGGATCTGTTGCGAATCCGCTCTCTTATAACCCATTGTGAATATGTTTTCCTGCTTTAGTACATCAACTGCAGGAAGATTGTCTGGAAGAATTAGAGGCATTACTTATTCTTGATATAGTCTACAATCCACTGTCCAACTTCCTTAGTGCCATACTTGCCAGCACCTTCAACCTGGATTTCAGGAGTACGAACATTCTGGTCGAGAGAAGCGTCTACTGCTTCACGGATGAGAGCTCCTTCTTCCTTGAGATTGAAGTATTCGAAAAGCATAGCTACAGAAAGAATCTGAGCTAGTGGGTTAGCGATGTTAAGACCCTTACCCTGTGGCCAAGAACCGTGGATTGGTTCGAATACAGGAGTTGAAGAACCTGTAGAAGCAGATGGGAGAAGACCCATAGAACCTGTTATAACAGAACCTTCATCAGTAAGGATATCACCGAATGTGTTTTCAGTTACCATTACGTCGAAGAACTTAGGATCTTGAATCATACGCATTGCAGCGTTGTCAACATACATGTAGTCAGTCTCAACGTCTGGATACTGAGGAGCCATTTCCTGAGCAATCTTTCTCCAAAGACGAGAACTTGCAAGCACGTTAGCCTTATCAACAACAGTAAGGTGCTTACGACGCTGCTGAGCATACTGATAACCTACCTTGAGGATACGCTCAACTTCAGGACGAGTATAGTAGTTTGTGTCGAGAGCCTCTTCAACACCATCTTCGTTGATTGTTGGTTCAACCTTCTTACCGAAGTACATACCACCAGTGAGCTCACGGATACAAATGAAGTCAGCACCACGAACGATTTCATCCTTCAATGGAGACTTGTGGATAAGGCAGTCGAATGTAGTTACAGGACGAACATTTGCATAGAGACCGAGTTTCTTACGCATTGCAAGAAGTCCCTGCTCTGGACGAACCTTAGCAGAAGGGTTATTGTCAAACTTAGGGTCACCAACTGAAGCGAAGAGAACAGCATCTGCCTCCTCACAAATCTTGAAAGTCTCCTCTGGGAATGGATCACCTACCTCATCGATAGCGTGAGCACCACAGAGTGCTTCCTTGTATGATACTTTGTGTCCAAACTTCTCAGCAATAGCAGAGCAAACGGCTACGCCTTGCTCCATGATCTCTGGTCCGATACCGTCACCAGCGAGAACTGCAATTTTCAAATCCATAATCTTTTTATCTTATTTTGTTTGTTAGTTGAATTCTTTTTATTCGGACTGCAAAGTTACGACAATCATACCGAATAACAAAATTATAAGTTAAAAAACTTATATAAACCCTTCTTATCTCCCTTGTGGAAAGTACAAAAAAGGACAAATATGATTAAATACGACTATTGGAACACTACAAACGTACGAAAAATACATTTTTATCATTAAAAAATTACTAACTTTGCACGCGATTTCGAACAGAAGCCTTTATTCAAAGGTAAATTCCAGAATAGAAAACAATTTTTGATATGATTAATATTGACAAAATGAAAATGATTGCAACCCTTTTCGTTGCAACCCTACTTGTCTCATGTGGTAATGGAAAAGATAAGGAGGCAAACACTCCACTTGAGGTTGATACCGAAGTTGTCGGACCGGCTTCGAGTGTTACAAAAGGCTCCTATGTAGGAGTCGTTGAAGAGAGTGCAAGCACAGCGGTCAGCTTTACCGGAATGGGTGTGATAACGATGATGAATGTGAGTGAAGGTCAACTTGTTAGTCGAGGACAGCTTATTGCTAAGATGGACGCTCAGCAGAGCCTTAATGCTGTGAAGGCAGCTGAGGCACAGATGAAGCAGGCTAACGATGCCCTTGCAAGACTCCAGCAGCTCCATGACAAGAATTCGCTTCCTGACATCAAGTGGGTGGAAGTGCAGAGTCAGGTGGCTCAGGCCCAGTCGCAACTTGATATGACAAAAAAGGCACTCCAAGATTGTTCGCTTACCGCTCCCGTATCGGGAATTGTAGGCAAGAAGATGCTCAGTGCGGGTGAGACAGCACTCCCAAGTCAGGCCGTCTGTACAATTCTTAATATTAATAATGTGAAGGTTAAGGTGAGCATCCCTGAAAAGGAAATCGCCTCAATCACCCCTTCAACAGCCACTTCCATCAGCGTTGATGCCCTCGAAGGAGAAACTTTCGTTGGCGGACGCATCGAAAAAGGAGTGACAGCAGATGCCATCACACACACTTACGATATCCGAATCAATCTCTCCAATCCGGGACAGCGACTCCTCCCAGGAATGGTTGCATCGGTTGATATCCAGAATGGTAACTCAAAAGCCGAAGCTGAAAGTGCAACTATTACAGTTCCTGTTCGTTCCGTCCAGCAGAGTGCTGACGGAAAGCATTTCGTTTGGGTGGTGAAAGATGGTAAGGCACATCGCCAGAACATCACTCTCGGAGAGACATTTGGCAACCGTATTGAGATTCTTTCTGGTGTAAAGAGTGGTGAGAATGTCATCACTGCAGGATACCAGAAAGTGAGCGAAGGAAGTGCAGTAAAGTGATTTAGTGAGCAATGAACAAGAATAATAAAAGTTGGATAGCGTGGCCTATAGCCAATTGGAAGATAACGGCATTCATAGTCGCTCTTCTCTTTGCGTTTGGCCTGTACGGCATTTATGTGATGCCTAAGGACGAATTTCCTCCGTTTACCATCCGTCAGGGAGTGGTGATTGCTGTCATGCCGGGAGCAACGTCAGAGGAGATAGAGGAGCAGGTTGCCCGTCCTCTTGAGAGGTACATCTTTACATATGGTGAGGTGGATCGTTCGAAGACCACTACCACTTCGCAGAACGGCATGTGTATCTGCATGGTTCAGTTCCATGACAATATTGAAAATATGACTCCAATCTGGAGCAAGATGAAGCATGGACTCAACATGTTCAAGGCGAGTCTTCCGAGCGGAGTGCTTGCCCTTGTCGTTATGGATGATTTTGGTGATACGAGTGCATTGCTTATCACCATTGAGAGCGACCAACGTTCTTATCGCGAACTACAAGGATATAGTGACGAACTTGCTGACCGCCTCCGTCGTCTTCCATCAGTGAGCAATGTTCGCCAATATGGAGAAAAGAAAGAACAGATTACGCTCAATGTGGATCGCGAACGTCTTGCCGCTTATGGCATAGGACAGGCTGCCTTGATGCAAGCCCTTTCGGGACAAGGACTTACGACTATGAGCGGAAACGTTTCGACTCCAAACCAGAATATCAATATACATCTTGCCTCGACCGATAACAGCGAACGGGAAATTGCCGATCGCATCATCTATAGCGGTGCTGATGGAAAGGTTGTGAAAGTGCGTGACATTGCTACCGTAAAGCGCGAATACGACACATCTGATTCTTATATAGAGTCGAACGGAAAGCGTTGTGTGCTCCTCTCCCTCGAGATGGTCAAGGGTAATAATATCGTTAAGTATGGCGATGATGTCGATGAGATTCTTGGTCAATTCAAGAGCGACTATCTTCCTGAAGATGTGCAGATGCGACGCATTACCGACCAGCCTAAGGTAGTTGCAACGAGCGTTCATGACTTCCTTCGCGACCTCGTGATATCAATGGTCATCATCGTGCTTGTGATGATGATACTCTTCCCACTCCGTTCGGCCTTGGTGGCAGCAGTTACCATTCCGCTCTCTACATTCATTTCTACAGGAATAATGTATATGTGCGGCATCGAACTCAACATCATCTCCCTTGCCTGCCTTATCGTGGTGCTCGGAATGATTGTGGATAATGCCATTGTTGTCATCGACGGATATCTCGAATATCTCGGTAAGGGAATGGGACGACGTGATTCTGCCATAATGAGTGTGAAGCAGTACTTCTGGCCTATGCTCCTCGCAACCCTTTGTATCTGTGTCATTTTCTATCCTATCCTCTTCACGATGACAGGCGAAGGTCATGATGCGGTGAAACTCTTCCCTGTCACGATGAGCATTAACCTCATGGTCAGCCTTGCCCTTGCAGCGGGAGTGATTCCTGTGCTTTGTGCTGCACTTATCCGTAAGGTGAAGGAGAAGCGTGAGGACAAGAAGGACCTGACCGACTGGGTTCAGGATATATATGACAAGACTCTCGCATGGAATTTCCGCCATCCGTGGGCCACCATCATCGGAAGCTCAATCATTGTCATCGCGATTTGTTCCTTCTTCCCATTCCTCAAGTTGAGGCAGTTCCCATTTGCCGACCGTGACCAGTTTGCTGTCGAAATATATCTTCCAGAAGGAAGCGGACTTAACGAGACAAAACTTATTGCCGACTCTCTTCGCGACGTGCTGATGAAGGATGAGCGAGTTACCGGAGTCACCACCTTCATGGGATGTTCGTCTCCACGATTCCATACCAGTTATGCCCCATCGATGGCGGGCAAGAACTTCGCACAATTCATTGTCAACACCAAGGGCAATGATGAGTCGCTCGAACTGCTCAACGATTACATGCCAAAGTACAGCAACCGTTGGCCTAATGCATACGTCCGATTCAAGCAGATGGACTACCTCCCAGTGCCAATATATGAGTACCGATTCTATGGAAATGACATCGACTCGATCCAAGCGGCTGCAGAGAATCTTATGGCGGAGATGCGTACCATTCCTGAACTCGAATGGGTGCATACCGACTATGACATGCCGACTCCTTACGTAGAGGTGACACTCGATCCTGTTGCTTCGAGCCAACTCGGAATTTCACGAACTACTGCCGAACTCCAACTTATGCTCCAGACGGGTAAGTTGCCTGTGGGATCTATTTGGGAAACCGGTACGATGGGCAACAGCAAGACATACGAAGTGCCTGTTGTGCTCAAGGATGCCTCAACCGACAACATGCAGATTGGTGATGTACCAAATGTATATCTCACTGGTATGGCGGGCAATAGCGTTCCGCTCCGACAGGTTGCAACTGCCGTGCCTAAATGGGCTCCTACCAAGATAGTACATCGTAATGGTGAGCGATGCATCTCGGTCATTGCAGAAGGCAAGCGTGAAGTCGTGGCACTCCCTATACAGAACCGTATCATCAAATATGTCAAGAAAATGCACCTTCCTCAAGGTGTCCGTTCCCAGGTGGGCGGTGAGACCGAGAAGAACTATGAGATGGTTCCTCAGATATTCGCAGGATTGGCAATTGCCATTGTCTTCATCTTCTTCTTCCTCTTGTTTAATTTCCGCAAGTTCTCCATCTCAATCATCTGCATCGTAGCGATATCACTCTCATTGCCGGGAGCGATGATAGGCCTATTGATTGCCAACCGAATGCTCGGACTTACATCAATGTTCGGCTTCATCACGCTGATGGGAATGGTGATGCGAAACGAAATCCTTATATTCGAACATGCCAACGAGAAGATGGAACAAGGTATGTCGGCAAAGGATGCAGCCTTCGATGCAGGTAAACGCCGAATGGTTCCAATCTTCCTCACCACGGCAACCACAGCTGTTGGTGTCATCCCGATGATTATCGCAGGCAATAGTTTCTGGATGCCTGTCGGAATCACTATCTTTGCGGGTGGTGTCGGAATGCTCGTCCTTGTGACAACCGTTCTCCCTGTAGTTTATTGGAAACTCTACGAAAAGAAAGATGACAAATAATATGAAGCATATACTTTCAATCATTCTGTTCAGCATTGCCATCAGTAGCAGTGCCCAGCAGGTGCTTACGCTCGATCAATGCCTCCAGCATGCACTCCAGCATAACCGAACCCTCCAGAATGCTGCACTTGACATCCAGGCTGCCACAGAGCAGAAGAAAGAGGTCTTTGCCAATTTCTATCCTAATATCTCAGCCAATGTGCTTGCGTTCCAAGCCTTTGACAAGATGGTGAAGGGCGACGGCACCATCCCTCAGGAGATTGCGGTGCTTGGAGAGCAGTTCATTCCTTACATTGGAATGCCTTACTCTTACAAGGAACTTAATCGCGGCTATACTGCAACCCTCGCCGCTGCAGAACCAATCTATGCCGGAGGACAAATCACGACGGGCTACAAGCTCACCAAAATCCAAAAGGACGTGATGATACTCCAACGCCAGCTTACCGAAAAGGATGTGATGCAGAAGGTGACAGAGAATTATTGGCAGGTTGCATCGGTCAAGTACAACCTCCGCACCATTGCGGCTGCAGAGAAGCAGTTGGATGCCGTCTATAGTTTTGTGGAAGATGTGGTGAATGCTGGTCTTACAACCCGAAACGACCTTCTCAAAGTGAAACTCAAGCAACAGGAACTTGCCTCTATGCGTCTCAAGGCTGAAAATGGTGAGCATGTCCTCCGCCTTCTCCTTGCCCAACAGATAGGCATGGCAAACGAGGATATCGATGTGTCTCTCGATGAGATGGATGCTACGATCACTCCTGATGATGTCTATGTGCCATCCTTGGATGCAGCGGCACAGCGTATCGAACTCCAGATGTGTGGAAAGGGAGTGGATGCTCAGAAACTACAGGTGAAGATGGAAATCGGTAAGAATCTTCCAACCTTTGCCATTGGTGTTATGGGTTATCATGCCGGTTTCGGTGGCATTTCCAATACGGTGAAACCATATATGAGCACTTCGATGACCAACGGACTTGTGTTCGGAACCCTTTCAGTTCCTATCTCTTCATGGTTTGGTGGTACACATGCCATTCGCCGACAGAAGATAAAGCTTCAGCAATGGCAGAATGATTATCAGGATGCACAGGAGAAATTGCGTATTGATGTGGAGGCTTCGTGGAGTTCGCTCATTGAGGCATACAAGCAGATTGGCATAGCAAAGACGAGTGTGGAGCAAGCGGAGGAGAATCTCCGTATTTGCAACGACCAGTTTAAGGCGGGCACAATCACCCTTACCGACCTTCTCGATGCAGAAACCATCAACCGTCAGGCTCTCGACCTTCTCTCAAACTCCAAAGCGGATTATCAGATTCGCCTTTCAGACTATCGCCGAAAGGTCACCCAATAGACAAGCACCTTTTCTTCTATTCTTGAAAAAAATCCTAACATTCATAAAAAAATAAAAAGAGCTAATCATCGCGATCGGCTCTTTTTTGTTCTCAATAAGTATTAATTTTTTTAAGGTAAAAAGATTGTTTTTAGGATGCTGCAAAGGTACGAACTTTCTATTGTTTTGCAATATGTAAAAATATGTTTAGAAACATGTGTGTTCGCACACAAAGCGAAAAAAGCAATTTTTTAAAAGATTTTCATCATTTTTTAATGCTTTCTTGACCAAAATCGCCTACTTTTTTTGCACGTCTTGACATTTGTCATTGCAAGCATCCTCAAACTACTTTTTGCCTTTTATCTTCAATTTATCGCCATCGAGTTCGATTATTGCCTTGCCTCCCTTCTTGAGCGAACCGAAAAGAATTTCGTGCATGAGCAGAGGGTTGAGCATGCTTTGGATAACACGATCCATCTCACGAGCACCATACTGAGGAGTGAATCCCTTGTTCAGGAGCATCTCGCGAGCCTCAGGAGCGAGGGTCATGCTGACATCCTTTGCCGCAAGTCGCACTTCGAGTTGCTTGAGTTTCTTGTCGAGGATAAGGGTTGCCATGTGGCGGTCCATATCGTTGAAGATGACCGTTCCCGAAAGTCGGTTGATAAACTCCGGTTTGAAAGTCTTCTTTACCGTGTTCATCATAGCCTGTCCGCTCGAGATGCTCGAACTGAAACCAACCGATGCCTGCGATGCATACTGGGCACCCGCATTCGATGTCATTATGAGAATCACATTCTTGAAGTCCGCCTTGTTGCCCTTATTGTCGGTGAGTCGGGCATAGTCCATCACCTGGAGTAGGATATTATAGATGTCGCTATGAGCCTTCTCAATTTCATCGAGCAGGAGCACGCAGTTAGGAGTCTTGCGAATGGCATCTGTGAGCAGACCGCCATCCTCATAACCCACATATCCCGCAGGCGAACCGATGAGTTTTGCAACGGTATGCTTCTCCGTATATTCCGACATATCGAAACGCACGAGTTCGATGCCCAATTCTTTTGCGAGCACCTTACATACCTCAGTCTTTCCCACACCTGTAGGACCCACAAATAGGAGTGATGCGAGAGGTTTTTCGCCTTCGAGCAGACCCGCCTTCGACATCTGCACAGCTTCCACAACCTTGCGAACCGCCTCGTCCTGGCCATAAATCTGCGAGGTGATGCGTTCGGAGAGATTCTCGAGTTCGGCATTATTCTCTTCGCTCAGAGCCTTAGCGTCAATCTTGCAAACCTTTGCGAGGATGTCGGCTATGAGTCGTGAGTCTACCTTCTGATAGCGTTGTGCCTTCTTCTCACCTTTCTTATTTAAAAGAGGGTGGAGTTGGCGATAGGCACCAGCCTCGTCGATGATGTCGATTGCCTTATCCGGGAGAAAGCGGTCGGAAACGAACTGGGCACTCTTCTCCACGGCATAACGTATGGTCTTATCATCATATTTCACACCATGATAAGTCTCGTATCCCTCGATGAGTCCTTCGATAATCTTGATGCTTTCCTCGATAGATGGTTCTGAAATGTCAATCTGTTGGAAACGGCGCACAATGCCTTTGCTCTTTGCAAAGTAGCGGTTGTATTCCTGATATGTAGTGCTTCCGATGAAACGGATGTCGCCCTTTTCGAGATAAGGCTTGAGCATGTTCGACGCATCCATCGAACCGTCCGAAGTCTGTCCCGCTCCCACCATATTATGTATCTCGTCGATGTAGACTATTGCCTTGCCTTCCTTCTGAATACCGTCCATGATGGCTTTGATGCGCTTTTCGAAGTCGCCACGGAACTGAGTTCCTGCAAGCAACGTACCCATGTCCATCGAGTATATCTTCATGCCTTGGAGTCGTTCAGGTACTTCGCCTTTCTCAATGAGGGCAGCAAGTCCGTAGACAAGGGCGGTCTTTCCCACACCTGGTTCGCCCACGTGGAGAGGGTTATTCTTGTCCTTGCGGCAGAGAATTTGTATGGTGCGTTCGAGTTCGCGTTCACGTCCAATGAGAGGGTTGTGGTTGGCGAGTTGGTCGTTGATGCAAGTCACGAAAGTTCGCCAAGGTTGCATCTGTTCTTCCTCCTCAGCCATTTGTTGTGCGGCATCAGCCTCGTCCTGCCACTTTTGCTGTTCTTCCTCGTTGTTGTAGGCATCGGTGAAGATGTTGAGGATATCAGCGTCGCTTGTCTGAAAATGCTTTCGGATGATATATGCGGCAGTTGATTCATCAAGACTGAGGATAGCCTTGATGATATGTGGCACGTCAATCTCTCGTCTGCCCGCATTGAATGCATTGCCTTCGGCGAGAGCGAGCATACGTTGGCATTGGGTGGAGATTGCGAGTTCGTAGTCAGAATCCGTTAAGTCCACACAATCCAGCGAGTTCAGATAGTCTTGCAGGTCGCTCTCAAATTCGTCCAGAATCACATTCCCATAGAATGCGGCATAATAGAACGGACCTTGTTCGCG
>DCIW01000219.1 GCA_002317225.1 Prevotellaceae bacterium UBA1716
AGTTTTGCCACAGTTTGGCAAGCGTTTGCCATTATAGTGGCAAAGCTTTGCCAAACTGTGGCAAAACCTATAACTATGCTATGTATCAGCGTGTTTGGTGCTATTTTGCCAAACGGACTCCAGTGTGCATTGAAAGGTGTAGGATGTAGGATAAAAACAAAAATTTCGACAATTTTTTCTTTTTCCCTTTCCTTGTCACACATACAAGTATGAAAACTGTCTTTTGCTGCCTAAAGTCCCGATGTCTTTATCAATAAAACACCATGAAAAGTCAAAAGTCGCAAACTCCAATTTACATTTACTTTACGTAATTTTGTCCGATTTGACCCTCGAATTGTTAAAAAATGGGTGATATTTCATTTCTCTTTGTAAATTTTTGTTTATTTAAGATAAAATTCGTTTCTTTGCACTTGCTAATAAAGGCGAATCGGTTATTTGCGCAAATATGGCCGTGAAACTCTTTTTGGCAGATTGAATGATTTAATCCAAATTTACTTAAACACTTAGAGTAGACAATTACTAATCTATCCTAAATATGTTGTATAACTTTCAGAGGAAAAAACTATGCCGTCATCTCCTGGTAGGAGGTGCACTGTGCTGTGCTGGTCTTGGAATTTTCTCTTGTACAGACAACTATGAATTGGGTACAAAACAGCCTGAAGGTCTGAATAGTATCTACAATTACATGGTCGAACAGGGAACATTCTCAAACTATCTTCGTCTTGTTGACGACTTGGGACAAAGTGAAATCTTGTCTAAGACCGGTAGTAAAACAATGTTCATTGCTGATGATGCAGCATTTGACAAGTTCTATGCATCCAATCCTTGGGGTGTGAAGAAGTACGAACAACTCTCTTTGGCACAGAAGAAGCTTTTGCTTTATTCTGCAATGATTGACAATCCATACTCTACAAGTATGCTTTCGTCAGCAGCTTCCATTGGTGACAATGGTAAGCCAGTCAAGGGTGAGGTTTGTCGTCGTTCTTCATCTCTTGCATTGTACGATTCAGTTTTGGTCGTACCAACAAATGACCCACAAGGACTCTTGCCAAACAACGACCGCTTCAATGAGGTTCGTGGAAACCGCGATTCAATCGTGCTCTTCACAGATGCTTCAAATGCAGCGCCAATGCTTCACTTCACTGGTAAGTTTGTTACTGCAAACAAGATGACTAATTCGGATATCGATTTCATCTACAACCAGGCAGAAGGAACATTCAAGTCGGATGACGTTTACATCAACAATTCGAAGGTGATCAATGCGAACATTTTCTGTAAGAATGGATTCGTACACCAGGTTGACCAAGTAATCCTTCCACTTGACAACATGTCTGAACTTATCCGTAAGAATCCACAGACACGTATCTTCAGCGAACTCGTTGAGCGCTTTGCTGCTCCAAAGGATTCAATACAGCTTCGTGATGCATATAGCACTGCCAAGGGTATTACGATGACCGACTCTGTATTCATCAAGAAATACTTCTCTGAGCGTTCTGCAGGTTCTACAATGAACTCAAGTGTACCATTCCAGTTCGACAAGAACGGTGCTCCATTTGATGCAGCCCTCAAGTATGATCCAGGATGGAATGCATACGTTCCTTATATCAACAACGTTCGCGAACCAATGATGGAGGATATGGCAGTTATGCTCGTTCCTACTGATGCAGCAATGCAGGATTGGTGGAACAATGGTGGTGGTAAGGTTATCAAGGACTACTACAAGACTATTGAGGACACTCCAAACTCAGTATTCGCAAAGCTCTTGAACGTAAACCAGCTCATCTCATTCGGTGAGTCTGTACCATCTAAGTTTGATGATGTACTTGATGATGCCAACGAACCAATGGGTATCACAAAGGATGATATCGACAGCGTATACCTCGGCTGTAATGGTCTTGTATACCTTACTAATAAGGTGTTCGCTCCTACATCTTACTCTTCGGTTCTCTTCCCTGCTGTAATCGATACAACAAACTTCCGCATTATTTCAAATGCCATTGATAACATGTACTACGATAAGTACCTCAATTCAATGGTGTCTAAGTATACATTCCTTCTCCCTACAAACAAGGGTCTTCTTACTTATGTCGACCCAGTTTCTTTTGCTACTGCTAAGCCTCAGCTTTGGGAGTTCTACCTTGACCTCTCTAAGGCAAAGTCAAAGCAGATTTGTGCAAAGGTTTATGATTGTATCCTTAATGAAGATGGTACATGGCAGAAGGATGAAACTTCAAATGCGGTCACAATTACTGGTGGTACTGATAATTCAATCATTTACGACCGTATGGAAGACCTCCTCGATAATATCATCGTTACTCGTGAATACACTACTGACAAGAAGTACTACATGACAAAGGGTCGTTCATTCGTTAAGATTGAAACTACAGCCCAGGGCGACACTCTTGTTTCTGGTTCTTGGCAGGAAGAGCGTCAGCAGCCTCTTAAGGCAAAGCAGTCTTATAGTATGGTCAACGGTAATGCCCTCGTGCTTGATGGTCCAATTATGGGTACTCGCAACTCGGTTGCAAAGACTCTTTCACAGAATGAAGACTTCTCTATCTTCCTCGAAATCATGAAGAGTTGTGGTGCTCTCTCTAAGTCCGACGATAAGGACGGATGGCAAGGTGGTGACACCGAGTTCGGTAACCTCTTCAACCTTAAGCAGGCAGGTTCTATCGGTGCAGAGGATACTAAGTCTGGTAAGAAGGCAAATTACCTCCTTAACAACTTCCACTATACAGTTTACGCACCTACAAACGACGCAATGCAGAAGGCATTTGCTGCAGGTCTCCCAACACTTGAAGACCTTAACGCTGCCGAACTTCTCGACGACTCACTCGGATATGCAGAAACAGATACTGCTTCTGTATCAGCAAAGATAAAGGAAGCTATGCTTGACTTCGTTAAGTATCACATCCAGGATAACTCAATCTATGTTGATAATGGTTTCACAAGCGGCGAATACGAGTCGGGTAAGACTGAACTCATCAAGTCTACAACTGTAGATGAAGAGACAGGTGAAACTAATTGGAGCGGTAAGTACTCTCCAGGTCGTCCTTATAAATTAAAGGTAGAAGTTGGTCCAACTGGTATGACAGTAACAGACTGCCGTTACGGATACGATCCTAACACTCATGTTGCACTTGGTGGTAATACAGCCAATGTAATCATGAAGGAAGGTTATTATAATCTTATGGCACGCGAGTATTGGTTCACAGCTTCAAAGACTATCTCAAGTCCTTATACAGTCGCAATCAACAACTCTTCTGCCGTAGTTGTTCATGGTATCGACGCTCCACTCATCTATGCTGATGGTGAGCATTATGACTCAAAGGGATTGTTGATTCCTACCCAGTTCGTCTATACTTACAAGCCTCTCACAACAGATGCTAAACGTCGTAAATAAATCATTATCATGAAGAAAATATTATCAATCCTAATGCTATTTGCGTTCTTCTGCATCAGTGCAAGTGCGCAGGTAAAAGCGGGCGACATCGTAAGTGGTCAGGTCTGGGATGATCTGGAACCTCTGATGATGGTTAACGTTGTCGAAATCGATAAGAATAACCGTATCGTTGCCCATGGAGTTACTGATATTAACGGTAACTTCTCATTCAAGATTGTCAATCCAAAGGATAAGATTCAGATTTCCTATATTGGATGTGAGACAAAGGTTATCGCTATCACAAAGAAGGCTCTCGGTAAGATTACCCTTGCAAGCAAGACTATGTTGAAGGACGTTGTCGTAAAGGCAACTCGTAAGTCTCAAGGCTCGGGTATCCAAATCCCTATGACCGAGATTTCAAGTGCTCAGCAGGTAATCGACATGAAGGAGTTCGAAGGTCTCGGTGTTACTACAGTCGACGAAGCCCTCCAGGGACGTATCGCCGGTCTTGACATCGTGCAGAACTCAGGTAACCTCGGTGCTGGTACAACAATGAAACTTCGTGGTGTATCAACTATCCATGGTAACCAGAACCCACTCGTCGTAGTAAACGGTAACATCCTTTCAAACGACGACTTGTCAGAGTCTTTCGACTATTCTAACGCTAACGAAGAGCGTTTCGCCGAACTCCTCAACGTTAACCCTGAGGATATTGAGAGCATTACAGTACTCAAGGATGCTGCCGCTTGTGCCATCTGGGGTTCTCGTGGTGCTAACGGTGTAATCGAAATCAAGACAAAGCGTGGTGAACGCGGTAAGACTAAGGTTACATACTCTTTGCGCTTCACAGGTTCTTGGCAGCCTAACGGTTACAAGCTCCTCAATGGTGATGAGTATACAATGTACATGAAGGAGGCTTACTTCAACCCACGTCAGGAGTCAGGTTTCGCAGACAACAACTCTTCATCTTATATTCCTGAAATCGCTTACAACCCTAACTGGTCTGAGTACAATATGTACAACGATAATACAGACTGGGTGGATGCAGTAAAGCAGTTCGGTACAAACCAGCAGCACTACGTCTCACTCATGGGTGGTGGTGAAAAGGCTCAATTCCGTATTTCAGGTGGTTACGACCATGCTACAGGTTCCATCATTCGTCAGTATCTCGACCGCTTCTCTACTCGTGTCGCTCTCGACTACTTCGTTTCAAACCGTATCAAGGTTACAACCAACTTTGACTTCACTTATACTAACAACGACCGTAACAACACAGCAGGTGCTCTTGGTGATGCTTACAAGAAGATGCCTAACCTTTCTATATATAGAGAGGATGCTGATGGCAACGACCTTGATGAGTACTACACTATGAACCAGTACATCACTGCTGCTACAGGTGTTTACGACGCTGCTCGAGTTTATCTTTCTGACCAGTATGGTCTTAAGAACCCAATTGCAGTTGCTCACAACTCACGTCAGAAGGAAAGAAACGTTGCACTCTCTCCTGAGTTCATCCTCAGCTACAATATCCTTGGAACAGAGAATGACCAGACACAACTCCGTTACGAAGGACAGGTTAAGTTTGATATCCGTAGCAATGATAATGACTCTTATATGCCAGGTTGGCTCTCTTCAAACAACCAGTTTGGTTCAAGTTACAACGTTTCTACAGCAAGTAACTATAAGAGTAACACGATGTCATCTCGTCACTCACTCACTCTCAACCCTCACTTCAAAAATGAAGCACACAGACTCACTTTGAGAGGTAGTTACGAATACTCACAGGGTAACTCTTCTACTCAGAACTCTGGTACTTATATGGTTCCTACTACCGACGACATCACTTCTCCACTCGGTGGTGGTAAGATCAACAGCTTCTCATCAAGTGCTGGTCAGTGGAAGCGTCAGTACGTAACATTCCAGGCTCACTACTCTTACAAGGGTAAGTATAGTATCACAGGTACTCTCCGTGGTGACTGTTCTACAGCGTTCGGTCCATCACGCCGATGGGGTTTCTTCCCTGCACTCTCTGCTCGTTGGAATATCTCAGACGAAAAGTTTATGGAGAACGTTAAGTGGCTCAACATGCTCTCTATCCGTCCATCATGGGGTATCAACGGTAATGCACCTGGTGGTGAAGGCCTCTTCCGTTCTAAGTACTCTACAGGTGGTTCTTATATGGGTTCTGCAGGTGTTTATCCAAACAATATCCGTCTTGCTGACCTCCGTTGGGAAAAGAAGGAATCTTATCAGATTGGTTTCGACCTTGGTGTTCTTGACAACAAACTTAGTGGTAACGTAGATATCTATACAGGTACAACAACAGACCTTCTTAACCCAGGTTTCAAGATCCCTACATCTTCAGGTTATACTTCACTTAGTAACCACAATACTGGTGTTATGCGTAACCAAGGTTGGGAATTCAACCTCAATGGTAACAGAATCATCGAAGTTGGTAAGTTCTCTGTAGACTTCAACATCTCATTCGCTAACAACCGTAACCGAATCCTCGAAATGGACGAGACAGTCCTTGAAGGATTGAACAACGACTTTGGTTATGCAAATGGCGAATATCTCTCTCGTATCCAGATTAACAACCCACTCGGTTCAATCTACGGTTTCCGTTACCTTGGCGTTTACCGTTATTCTGAATATGATGATGCTGTTGCTGCTTACAATGATGGAATCATTACTCAAGAAGAACTCAACAATCCTAACATTGCTCCATTGGTACGCACAGAGGCTGGTGAAATCGTTTACGACTCAAAGGGTGCTCCAAAGTATATGTACTTCGACTACAATGGCGCAAAGGAATATCCATTTGTAGGTGGTGATGCAATGTATGAGGATGTTAACCATGATGGTACTATCAATGAACTTGATATCGTATATCTCGGTTCTTCACTTCCTAAGCTCACAGGTGGTTTCGGTGCTAAGTTCAACTATAAGGGCTGGCAGCTCAACCTCCAGTTCAACTTCCGTGCAGGTGTTAAGTGCATTAACAAGGCTCGTATGGATCTTGAGAACATGTCAACAAACAACAACCAGTCAATCGCAATCAACTGGCGTTGGCATAACGAGGGTGACAACACTATGATGCCACGTGCTGCAACTACACAGACGAAATTCTATACATACAACTACCTCGGTTCTGACCGTTTCGTAGAAGATTGTTCATTCATCCGTTTGAACTATGCAAACCTTTCTTACAACTTCCCAGCTAAGTCTCTCCGTAGCATTGGTTTGAGTAGTCTTCGTCTCAACTTCACATTCAACAATGTATTCTGTCTTACAAGATATTCTGGTGTAGACCCAGAAGGTCCTTCTGCAGGATACGGTGCAGCAACGGATAGCAACCAGACTCCACGTTCACGTTCATTCACTCTTGGTCTTAATGTATCATTCTAATCAAAGCAAAAGCATGAAAAATATTAAAAATATAATAATGTCTGCTGCTGTACTCGCAACTGCTGGCTTCGGTCTTAACTCTTGCGATATAGATATGCTTCCTCTCAATGAGGTTGTCCTTGAGAACTTCTGGACAAATAAGGACGACGTTGAGAGTGTGGTTAATGCTTGTTATGCGGCAGTACAAGCAGATGACTATGTTGAGCGCTTGATCGTTTGGGGTGAAGATCGCTCAGATAATGTAACAGAAGGAAACAGTCTTTCTGAAGACTTGAAGTACCTTCTCAAAGGTAGTATCAAGACTACTAACCAGTATTGCTCATGGGCTGATTTCTATGTGGCAATCAATCGTTGTAACACAGTTCTTGAGTATGCACCTGTAGTAGCTCAGAAAGACCCTAACTATACAGAGTCTGACTTGAGAATTAACATTGCAGAATGTAAATTCCTCCGCGCATATTCATATTTCACTCTTGTGAAGTCATTTAAGAATGTACCATTCACAATGGTAGCTTCTATCGATGACACACAGGAATATCGCCTTCCTCAGACAGCGGGCGAACAGATTCTTGACTCTCTTATTGAAGACCTTGAAGGTTGTAAGGACTTTGCACCTCGCAAATATCCTGAAAATGAGAAGTTGAAGAACTCAGGTCGTGTTACTCGTGCTGCTATGTATGCACTCCTCGCTGATATCTATTTGTGGCGTGCATCTGATGTCAATCTTTCTGTTGACAAGCAGAACGAACTTTACAAGAAGTCTATCGAATGTTGCGACTATGTACTTGCATACAAGCTTCAGCAGTATAAGGACAACAGCTTTGTCTTTATGGATGATGTTAAGGAAAAGGACATCCGCCAGCATATTGATAAGGAAGTGTACAATGAATATGGTTATCCTCTTCTTGCAGAGGAAACAACTGTTGGTCAGAACGAAGGTGGTCCTAAGGGCTATAACATGATTTTTGGTTCTGGTGGCTCATTCGAGACAATCTTTGAGATTCGTTTCAAGGCAGGTTCTTCTACAACTACAAATAGTGCCTTGATGGATATGTATGGTTCATCTTCAACAAACAAAGTTGTTGCTAACGAGAAGATGATCACTACTAAGCCAGAAAATAGTAACTCATATACTGACCAGAAACTCTTCTCTGTACCTTCTGACTATCGTTCAATGGCTCCATTCTATTATAAGGCAGACGCAACAGACTGGACAATTTACAAGTATGTTGTTGAAAATAATAAGGCAGGTGACTCTCGCGAGAAGTTTGGTAGCGTAGGTACTGCTTTCACTCCTGGTACAGCAGCTCAGAGCACTCGTTCTGATAACGCTCCAAACTGGATTCTCTATCGTTTGACAGAGGTTATGCTTATGCGTGCAGAAGCAGAAATCGAGCTTGCAAACAATATGCCAGCTCCTGTCACAGAGGAAACAACAACTGAAGCAAAGAAGAATCAGCACAGATCTTCTACTTATGTTGATGGAGCTTCACTCTCTACTGCAGATGACCTTTGCACAGATGCATTCAACTTGATTTCAGCTGTATATCGCCGTTCTAATCCTGTTGTTAAGAATCAAGCAAAGTATGCTCCTACAAAGCCTACAACTATTGACGGTTTCCGCAAGCTTCTCATGAACGAACGTCGTCGTGAGTTCCTTTTCGAAGGAAAGCGTTATTTCGACCTTGTACGTCTTTCACGTCGTGAAGGCAATACTCGCCAGTTCCGTGATGCTCTTTCACAGAAGTACGGTGATGCTGGTGCTGCAGTTGCTATGAAGATGGTTCAAATGGACTTTATGTATTTGCCAGTGGCAAGATCTGAAATGAAGGTTAACCCTAACCTTGTTCAGAACCAGTGCTACTTGGATGAAGAGGAAAATATTAAAAACTAGTGCACTATGAAAGTATTGAATTTTAAGTTTTTGGCTGCAGTGCTGCTTGTTATCTCAGCCATCCAGGTAAGCATGGTAAGCTGTAAGGACGACCCAGGTGTCGAAAACTATTACACAGCTACCAGACAATATGCTTCTGATTATTTGACTAGCCGCGACCAGTTCTCTGAATATGTCAAGATTCTTCAGCGTGCTACTGGTGAACGTCAAGATCTCCGTCTTGTAGACCTTCTTGGCACATACGGTTCTTACACAGTATTTGCTCCTACAAATGATGCTGTTGAAAAGTATCTTCATTCTCGTGGTCTCACTTCAGTCGATGAACTCTCAAAGGAGGATTGTGATACTATCGCACTCAACTCAATCATTGAGAAAGCTTTCTTTACAACAGACTATAGTAATGGACAGTATCCAAAGTCAAACATGCTTGAGCACATCATGAGTGTAAAGTCTGTTTTGGAATGGAGCGAAGCTATTCAGGACTCTGTACTTGCTATGTACGTTAACCAGTCTGCTCTCATCACTCATGCTGATGACTCTGTAGGCAATGGTGTGGTACATACTGTAGGTAACGTTGTGAACTCAAGTAACAACCTCCTAGGTGCAGTTCTTGAAAAGGACTCTACTTGTTCTATCTACTTCCAGGCTCTCGAGGCAACTAAGGTTTACACTCTTCTTGAGGACTATGTAGATACTTCATACGGATGGGCTTCTGAACGTGACCGTATCGACTCTTGTACATGGACTAACGATAAACTTTGTATCTTTACAGCAGCAGAGTATGATAACGTAGGTTATCCGGAAAAGCGTTACTTTAACTTTACGATGTTCCTTGTTCAGGACTCGATACTTAACTTGAAGTATGGTATCAAAGACCTTGATGGTCTCCGAGCTAAGGCAAAGGAACTATATGATCCTGTATACCCAGAGGATGCTAATATCACAGATGAATCTGATAGAAAGAACTCTCTCAATCGTTTCATCTCTTACCACATTCTTAACCGTTATGGTTCATACTATTCACTTACTGCTATGGATGGTGTTGGTTCTGACTGTAAGCTTCAGTACAACTTCAACCGTCGTAAGTGGGATATCGCTGACTGGTACGAGACTCTCATGCCACATTCTGTAATGAAGTTCTCTTTCCCTTCAGGTTCTCAGTCAGGTCTCTATATCAACCGTCGTGGTGTTCAGTCTCGTGCTGATGAACGTGGTGTATTCGTTCGTGGTGCAAGAGTCTACAAGCCAACAGAAGTTAATGTTGACCAGACTGCCGTTAATGGTATTTACCACTACATTGATGATATCGTTGCTTATGATCAGAATACTCAGCAGGTTGTTCTCAACGAGCGTATGCGTCTTGACTGTACAACATTGTCGCCTGACTTCATGACTAAGTTGACAGATGGTGAAACTGCTCGTGGACACTTCTGCCGTACTTCACACGAAGGTGGTCGTTATGGTGATGGTGTCCAGGGTGCTTCTGCTGCAAGCAATAAGAACACTTGTATCGGTTTCAAGGCTGGTTATGCTCGTAACTTCATTTATACTAACCTTACTCACGTTCACGTTCGTATGCGTGTACTCAACTTCTGGTCTTACGAAGCTGACGAGGTAACTGTAAAGGGTAAGTTTGACCTTGTTGTTAAGCTCCCACCAGTTCCAGCAGGTACTTATGAGGTTCGTATGATGACATGTACTGGTTTCACATCTCGTGGTATCATGCAGGCTTATATCGACAATGTTCCACAGGGTATCCCATTTGATATGCGACCAGGTGGTGTAACTCTCTTCGGTAACAAGTCAAATGCTGATTTGCAGAATGACCCAGATGCTATCGCTGCATTCGACAAGTCTATCCACAATATCTCTTGGATGCGTGGTCCTGGTTGCTACGAACCGGGTGACCGTACAAGCTATTCATCGGCTACTCCAATGCGTGACATTCCTAACACAATTCGTAAGGTTCTCGGTACATTCTATACTACTGGTAAGGAGGATCACTATCTCCGTCTCCAGCAGAAGATGGAATCAGCTAACAATGAGATGAACTTCGACTTCATCGAACTTTGTCCAAGCTCAGTTTACAACAACGAGTACTTTGCTGAAGACCAGTGGTAATTCTAAGTTTTCTAAAGTCTAAAAAACTAAACGAATATATGAATAATAATATAAAGAAATCATTCCGTGCAGGATTGCTTTTGGCAGCAGGTTTTGTTGCCATAAGCTCTTGTACAGAGACTTGGGATGATCATTATAATTCGATTTCATCGCTCAACTACGATGGAACTACTATGCAGGCCATTGAGGAAAATGCTTCGGATTTTGCTAAGGTGGTTAAGGCATACGGTTACGATCGTGAACTTGCGTCTGATAATATCTATACTGTTTGGGCACCTGCAAATGGTACTTTCAACGTGTCAGATTATATCGATGCAAATGGTAAAATGTATACCGATTCAGCAGAGGTCGTAAAGCAGTTCATCCAGAACCATATAGCGCGTTATGCTATTTCGTTCAATAATTCTGACCAGACAGTCAATCTTATGAACAAAAAGCGTGCAGCAATGTCTGCTGATGGCAAATTCAGTGGAGTTACAATGACAAAGACAAACTATTCTTGTAAGAATGGTATTCTTCATGTTGTTGAAAATGCTGTTCCTTACAACTATAACCTCTTTGAGATGATTGCAAAGCAATATAAGGAAGACCCAACAGATGGCAAGGACACTATGTCACTCTATCAGTTCCTTTATGATCCTAAGGTTAACAGCGATACTCTTATCGAGAACAAGTCAGTAAGTTCAGGTGTTGACGAAAACGGTGATAAGATTTGGGTAGACTCATTTGTTATGCGTAACAATACAGTTCTTAAGAATGTAGATGCAAAACTTTATGAGGAGGACTCAAGTTTCATCGCTATCATCCCTACTGCAAAAGCTTGGAAGGAACGTAGAGAGGCTGCTGAGGCTTTGCTCAACTTCAATCCAGTAGAAGACACTCGTTCTGAAGGTGCTTGCGACTCTCTCAAGCGTCACTACTCAAATATGTTCGCTATGAACGACTTGTACTATAACAAGAATGCAAATGAACATTGGCAGGATTCTCTCAAGTCTACAATTTACTCTAAGTGGAATTGGGAAAACAATGTTTATTATAGCAAGACACCTAAGTATATGCCAGACGATAAGGAGTTGAACGATATTCTTTCTAAGTGTGGTAATGCGACTAATTGCTCAAATGGTGATGCATATATCGTCGATGAGTACCCAATGAGTATTTACGAACAGTTCTTCAAAAAGATTAAGGTTAAGGCAAATAGTCAGACTGTTGACCAGACTCTTGATTCTAAGGGTAACACTGCTTATACTAAGAATGTTAAGTCTACTTCGAACTATTCTGGTACTTATGTAGATTATTATTATGTTTACAATGAGGATTCAACTGATTATAGCCTCGTTACTAAGTCTGTGGATTATAACTTCCTTGACGCAGCTCCATCTACAACATCTTCTAATATTAGTATCGCATTCAAGATTCCAAATACTCTCTCTGGTGAATATGACATCTTCCTTGTAACTTGTCCTATTTGGTTGAATCAGTATAGAAGTGATGCTGATATTACAGATGAACGACCATACCGTTTCTATACTTATATTATTGAACGTAATACAAGCGGTAAGGAAATTGGTCTTTATCCTGCATCAGGAACTCGTCTTTCTAATCCTGATGGTAGCGGAAACTATTTCGTGACAAAGGGATTGCAAACAGGTGAGGATGGTTCCCCTATCGTAAATGATACTACTTATATTGGTAAGTATGAGTTTAAGCATTCATACTATGGCCGCAATGAGGAAGGTGTTCTTCTTCAATTGCAGAGTCAGGTAACTTCTAAGTTGTCTAACACTTATTCTCGAGAAATGCTTATTAGCTCCGTTATCCTCAAGCCACATGATCCTTCAAAGGGAGAAGTTATTATCCCTGGTGTTTCTGGCGATGCTACCGAAGTAAAGGCTACTGAGAACAAAAGATTTATTTACTCTAAAAAAAATAATTAATTATGCAGCACTTCAATAAATATGGACTCGCAGCCATGATGTTTTTCCTTGGAACTGCTCTTCCTGTGATTGCTCAGGAGGAAGAACAAGTAGAAACTACAGAGGTGGCTGCTAAGCCTGTCAAGAAAAATACACAGGCAAAGAAGTATCCTACTTTCGAGGTAAAGGGCTTCGTTGTTGATGCCGCTACTGGCGAACCTCTTCCTGGTGCCCAGATTCAGGCGTTCAACAATAATCACTATACAGCGATGGCTGGCGAAGATGGCGGTTTCACTATCAATATCCCTGCTTTCGTAACAGAACTTTCTGCTAAACTCGAAGGATACAACGTAAATAATATATCACTCAATGGACGTACAACAGGAATCAACATCCAGTTGTTCTCTTCTCTCCTCTTGAATGACTATTCTACAGAGTCAACAGCTAATAAGAAGGTCGTAGCAACTGGATTTGGTGAGACAAGTTCTTTGACTATTGACAATGAAATCCAAAAGAAGCTTGGTGCTGACGTTCGTACTATTCAGCGCTCAGCAAATCCTGCTATGGGACTCTCTATGTTCATCAATGGTCTTAATTCTCTCAATTCTGTTGCACAGCCACTTATCATCCTTGATGGTGTTGTTTTTGACCAGATGTATGATGCCACAATGCTCCACAATGGTTACTATAATAGCCTTTTGCAGTGTGTGAATGTCGACGACATTGAATCTGTAGAAGTTCTCAAGAATGGTACTGCTATTTATGGTGCTAAAGCTGCCAATGGCGTAATTGTACTTAAGACTAAGCGTTGTCATTCTATGGCTACTCGTATTGATGTGAATATCAGTGGTGGAGTTGAACTTCAGCCAAAGAAACTTAGCCTTATGGATGCAAGCAATTATCGCTCTTATACCTCTGACTTGCTTGGCACAACAGATACTAAGCTTACAGAATTCAAGTTCCTTAATAATGATCCAAACTATTATTATTATAATATGTATCATAACGATACAGATTGGAATGACGAAATCTCTCGTGAGGCATTTACTCAGAATTATGGTATTGCAATCCAAGGTGGTGATGACATCGCAGATTATAACCTTTCTGTAGGTTTCACCGATTCAAAGTCTACTCTCAAGTGTAACGAACTTCAGCGTTTCAATGTTCGTTTCAATACTGATATCACTCTTAACCGATGGTTCACTACTCAGTTTGATGGTAGTTATGCTAATATCACAAGAAATCTTAGAAGTGACGGTTGGGCTTCTAACCAGAATCTTCAGGCTCTCTCATCAATATCTGCTTTGGCAAATATCAAGTCTCCATTCTTGAGTCCATTCGACTTTGCCACTAATGGTACTATGTCATCTTACATTGCTGATGCTGATGATTACATGTATGAGGTTTTGGGTAAGCGTGGATCGATTGCTAACCCAAGTGCCATCCTCGAATACGGTGAAGCAAAGAACAAGAACCATTCTGACTTGACTCAGATTGGAATCTCGGTTGCACCAAAGTGGGAACCAACTAAGAATTTCTCATTGACTGAGCGTTTCAGCTATACAATGCAGAGTTTGAATGAGTGTTATTTCACTCCAATCATTGGTATGCCTGATTACACTCTCTCGGAAAATGAAGTTGAGACACGTAACTCAAAGTATACTTTCTTCTCAAAGCATAATGCTGTGTTCTCTGACACACGTGCTGATTGGAATATTCTTGCTAATGGTGCAAACCGCCTTAATCTTTATGGTGGTGTTCGATTCATGAACGATACTTATTCTGCATCATATCTTCTTGCTGACAATACAGGTAACGATAAGACTCCTAATACTGGTAGCAACTCTAAGAAGCTTCAGGGTGTTGACTCTAACTGGCGCTCTCTTACTTACTATGTAAATGCTGATTACAACTATCTGGAGAAGTATTATATCACTGGTCAGTTGGCAATGGAGACATCTTCTCGTTTTGGTAAGAAGGCTTCTTCTGGTTTCAATATGTTTGGAACAGGATGGGGATTGTTCCCTTCTGTTCAGGGTGCATGGGTAATCACTAACGAAAAGTGGTTCCGTCCATCAAGAGGCGTTAACAAGTTGAAGTTGAATGTTGGCTTTGAGTCTGTAGGTAATGATGCTGTAGATAACTCTGCAACTCTTACTTATCTCTCTTCTGCTCTTCTTCTTGGTAACACTACTTCTTCAATCGGTCTTGGAAACATTGGTAATCCAGAACTCAGTTGGGAAACTACTAACCGTTTCAATGCAGGTTTTGAAGGTACTTTCTTGAACAATCGTTTGAATGTTCGTTTCAACTACTTCAACTCAACAACTAAAAACCTCATTACTATTGGTACTCTCGCCTATGTATCAGGTCTTAAAGACTATTATACAAATGATGGTGCTCTTAAAAATGAAGGTTTTGATGCGGCTTTCACAGCAAAGCTCGTCAATGAAAAGAATTTCAAGTTCGAGTTAAGTGCAAGTGCTGGTCATTATAAGAATAAATTGACTAAACTTCCACAGGGTATCACTTCATTTGAAACAGAAATGTATGGAGGTACAATCCTTTCTGAGGTAGGTCGTGCAGCAGGAGTATTCTACGGTTACAAGACTGATGGTGTATATGCAGATTCAAAAGCTGCTCAGGCAGCAGGTAAGGCTCACATCAATAGTGAAGGTAAGGAATCAACAGCTCTATACATTCTTGATGACTCAAACAATAAGGTTGACTACAAGGCTGGTGACATGAAGTTTGTTGATATTAACGGTGACGGTATGATAGACAAGCAGGATCGCACAGTTATTGGTGATCCAAATCCAGATATTTACGGAAATATCGGAATGAACTTCCATATCGGTAAGTATTTCTCTATCACAACTAATTTCGTTTATTCTTTGGGTAACGATATTTATAACTACCAGCGTTCTATTCTCGAGTCTGGTTCTAACTTCATCAACCAAACAACTGCTCTTAATCGCCGTTGGATGGCTGAAGGTCAGGTGACAGATGTCCCACGTGCTACTTATAAGGATGCTATGGGAAATAGCCGCTTCTCTGATCGTTGGATAGAGGATGGTTCATATCTCAAGTTCAAGAATATCACACTCTCTTATCGTATTCCTGTTCAGAACCAGTACCTTCAGGGCATTACTGTTTGGGCTGCTGCTAACAATCTCTTTACTCTTACTAAGTATCTTGGTACAGACCCTGAAGTTTCTTGTGGTAATAGTGTTCTCATGCAGGGCATTGATGCTGGCTATCGTACTTCCGGACGTAGCTTTAACCTCGGTGTAAAGATTAATCTCTAATTTTGACATTGTATTTTGTGATTCTTCGCAAAACAAAAACAATATTTAATATGAAATTTAAATCAATCATAACATGTGGCTTGCTCCTGCTTGGAGTGGGAGCAGCCACTACATCTTGTGAGGACATGTTCACTGCAGAGAACAATCTCGTAACAACAGACCTCACGCCAAAAGATACTCTTTATCAGGTTATGGGTATTGTTCAGCGTATGCAAAAGCTTGCTGACAGAACTGTATTACTTGGTGAAGTTCGCGCAGATTTATTAGAGGTTGATCCTGTTCACGCTTCTGCTGACGTTCAAGAATTAGGAGCGAATAACATCTCTACTTCTAATGTTTACAATCAGCCTGTAGATTATTATGCAGTAATTAATAACTGTAATATCTATCTTGCTGGTGTAGACTCTACACGACAGGGACAAGGAACTCGTAAGTACTTCCAGAAGGAAATCTGTGCTGTTAAGTGTTTCCGTGCTTGGTGCTATCTTGAACTTGCAAAGGTTTATGGTAAGGTTCCTTTCATTACAGAACCTGTTCTTGAATCTGACGTGGCTGAAGATATTGTTGCTTCAAGCAGTAAGGCCGATATGGAATATATACTTGACTTCTGTATTGATGACCTCAAGGATTATGCTAACTTGAACGAAAATCAGATCCTTCGTCAGGATTATGGTAATCAGACCTATGCAAGCATTAAGTATTCTGACATGTTCTTGCCTGTTCGCGCACTTCTTGGTGAACTTTATTTGTGGCGTGGTTCTTTCAAACAGCGTCAGGAAGATTATATTAATGCAATTCGCATGTACCATGACTACTTCACCTTCCCTAATGAAGAAATAGGTGTTTCTACCCAAAGAAGTGAATGGACTGACCGCGAATTCCAACGTAAAGACATAAAGAAAGGCTATGCTTCAAAGGATGTTGCTGCTGTTCTTCCGCTTGATACTACTTCATACTTTGGCAATGTGACAGACCTTAGAGCTGTTTTCAATTCTCAATATTCTAACAGCTATTACCCTTCTGTAGTTCCATCTGAGCGTCTTAAGCAGTATACAAAAACTCAAGATTATTGTAAGTATTATTGGGATGCTATAGCTCCACCTGAAGTTTCTTATGGCCCACATGACCCTAACTTCTATACAGAAAAGATGGAAGAAGGTGACCTTCGTCTTGTAGGGAATTATAATATTGAAAGTAACTTTGCTCAAAGTCAGTACAACAGTAACTTTAGTTCTTTGAAATACTCTATTCAGAAGTATGATGGAGCGGGTAACAATGATAAGCGTATGTCATCAATACCTTTATTCCGAAATACAATTCTTTATCTCCATTTGGCAGAGGCACTCAATCGTGCTGGTTTCCCAGAAACTGCTTATGCAATTCTTGCGTATGGTTTGTCATACCACACTCTTAATACTCGTGATATGATTTCGCAAGATGAGTTTGGCCGTCTTTGTGCAATTAAATCTCTTGGATTCTCTGTTAAAGAACCAAGATATTCAGGTACAGAGCTTGCAGATACTACAAACAATTCTTTTGTTATTTGGAAATCCGATGTTTTTGGATATGTGGACAAGCATACTCTTGTGTCCTATAATGATGGTAGGAAAGAGTTCATGAAAGTAGATGGAAATCTTATTCAAATTGGTATCCATTCACTCGGTTGTGGTGATACGGAATTTAATGAGAAATACTATCTCGATGATTCGTTGACTTTATCTGAACTTTTGCCATACATTAATCCAATCGAACCAACAGTTCCAAAATGGGGTGGTAAGAAAGCAGATCCAGACTCATTGCAGTATAAGGCGGATCTTGAGCAATATTATCTTGACTCTTTGAAATATGTTGCAGATCTAAATACCGACTCACTTACTCAGGTGAAGAACATTGAATATCTTGCTTCCGATAAAGTCCGTGCTAAGCGTCAGGCTCATGTTAAGGAACTTATTCTTGATGAAGAAGCAATCGAAGGTATGTTTGAGGGATATCGTTTCTTCGACCTCCTTCGCTACCAGATGCAGGAAGGAAAAGCTGGCGAAACTATAACTCTCCCAGAATACCTCACAAATAAATATGGTGTATTTGAAAATGATAACATGACTGGCAAGCCATGGTACCTGAAGTTGCCGCCAAGGTAAGTCTACACCTTTTAATATATATAAAGCTGGTTTCTTTTAGGAGCCAGCTTTATTGTTTTCGTATGTTTTTGTTTATGTCAATAATTATCGCATGTTTTTGCCTGTATGAGTATAATACGTTGTAATAATGCGTTAATTATTTGTAATAATGTGTCAAATAGGTGCCTGTTTGATTTTTTTTCAAAAAAAACTCCCAAAACATTTGGTCAGTTCGCAAAAT
>DCIW01000117.1 GCA_002317225.1 Prevotellaceae bacterium UBA1716
ATTAATTCAGCAGACCCTAATTAGAGAAAACAAAAGGGTAGACCGCGATGGCCTACCCTTAATCTTTTATTATGTAGAAGACTAATTAGAAATCAAATTCGTCGGATACACTTTCGTCGCGAGAAACGCGGTCGATAGCACGAGCAAACATATCTGCAACAGAGAGTTGCTTAACCTTTGCACATCGCTGAGTGTAAGGGATGGAATCGGTAAACACAATCTCCTCGAGAGCAGAATTCTGCACACGGTCGCTTGCTGGGCCAGACATGATACAGTGGCTTGCAACGGCACGAACCGAATGTGCTCCAGCCTTCATCATCTGGTTTGCAGCCTCGGTAATTGTACCTGCTGTATCAACCATGTCGTCGATGAGAACAACATCCTTGTCCTTCACATCACCGATAATCTGGATTGACTCTACTACATTTGCACGGGCACGAGTCTTGTTGCAAAGTACGAGTGGCACCTGAAGCTTCTTAGCGAAGAGTGCAGCACGCTTCGAACCACCAGCATCTGGAGTAGCGATAGTGAGGTTAGGGAGATTGAGCGATGCAATGTAAGGAATGCAGATGAGCGAACCATAAAGGTGGTCAACCGGAACATTGAAGAATCCCTGAATCTGGTCAGCATGGAGGTCCATCGTGATAAGGCGGTCGATACCCGCTACAGAGAGGAGGTCGGCAATAAGTTTTGCACCAATCGAAACACGTGGCTTGTCCTTGCGGTCCTGACGAGCCCAACCGAAATAAGGGATTACTGCTATGATCTTACGGGCAGAAGCACGCTTTGCCGCATCAATCATAAGGAGAAGCTCCATAAGGTTGTCGCTGTTAGGGAATGTTGATTGTACGAGATAAACATCCTTACCGCGGATGCTCTCTTCGAATGATACTGCAAATTCACCATCAGCAAAGTGTGTGATTACAAGATTACCGAGTGGGCAATCAAGACTTTGGCAGATACGCTCTGCAAGATAGCGAGATTTTGTTCCTGAAAATACCTTGAAAGGTCTTCTTTCGTTCATTTCTTTTAGGAGTTTTGGGTTTTTGATAGTGCAAAGGTACGCTTTTTTACGAAAGTAAATGTAATAAAAAGAAAGAAATTGTGTGCGCACACACAATTTCTTTACTTTTAGTCAAAATTATATGAATTATATTGCCTTCAAGATAGCAACAATGTGGTCATAGACCATCTGAACTGTAGGAATGAGCAGGCATTCGTCTGGTGAGTGGACACCACGAAGAGTAGGGCCGACTGAAATCATATCGAGACCTGGATATTTCTCCGAGAAGAGACCGCACTCGAGCCCCGCATGTATAGCCTTGACTTCTGGATCTTTGTTGAACAACTTCTTGTATTCATCTACAGCAACTTTCAGGAGATGAGAGTCCGGATTTGGTTTCCATCCTGGATAACCTTCGCCTGTTACGCACTCAGCACCAATAAGTTCGAAAGGAGCACGAACGATTGCCGACATTGCCTTGCGTTGCGAACCTATAGACGAACGCTGTGAAGTGACAATCTTTACGATTGAACCTGCTGCATCGTTCTCGTCTACGATGAGTTTGATAGAAGCAAGATTTGAAGAAGTCTCTACAAGTCCTGGAAGGTCGATTGACATTTCATAAACACCATTGTGAACAGCGAGAAGTGCACCGATAAGTTTTTGAGCAACAGATTGTTCGATGCATCTGTTTGCTTCGAGTTCACTTTCCATTGTGAGACGCATGTTTGTCTCATCGTGGAACTCTGCCTCGAGTTCGCTCATGTAAATGTTGAAGTCGACACGAAGGTTTTCCTTATCTGGGAATGGAACTGCTATGACAGCCTCTGCATGACGAGGAATAGCATTGTGAAGACCGCCTGCTTGAATGTCGCAAAGCTGAAGATCGTACTTCTTCTGTGCCTCGGCAATGAATCGAACGAGTGCCTTGTTTGCGTTGAGGCGATGCTTCTGGATGTCATCACCTGAGTGACCTCCGCGAAGTCCATCAACTTTGATGCGTACAGCGAAATACTTCTTTGACATCTCAACGAGTGGGGTAGGGACACCAATCACTGTGTTTGCTCCACCAGCACAACCGATGAAGATTTGTCCTTCATCTTCAGAGTCGAGATTGATAAGGTACTGTCCGTTCATGAATCCCGACTGAAGGGCGAAGGCACCTGTAAGACCTGTCTCCTCATCTACGGTAAAGAGGCACTGGATAGGTCCGTGTTCAATGTTAGGGTCGGTGATGAAGGCAAGTGCCATAGCTATACCGAGGCCATCATCCGCACCAAGAGTTGTGCCCTTTGCACGCATCCAATCGCCATCGATATATGTTTCGATTGGATCGTTCATGAAGTCAATCATGCGGTCGCTTGTCTTTTCGCAAACCATATCCATATGTGCTTGGAAGATGACAGTTGGCTTAGCCTCGAGTCCTGGAGTTGCAGGGATAGAATAGAGCACGTTGCCCACTTCGTCCTTCTTGCATTCGATGCCACGTTCTGCGGCAAACTGAATGAGCCATTCGATAATCTTTTCCTCATGCTTGGATGGACGAGGCACTTGGTTTATCTGACTGAAATAGTCGAATACTAATTGGGGTTCCATAGTTTTATAT
The DNA here is from genome assembly GCA_002317225.1 of Prevotellaceae bacterium UBA1716. GTDB lineage: Bacteria > Bacteroidota > Bacteroidia > Bacteroidales > Bacteroidaceae > Minthosoma. The sequence goes on from DCIW01000117.1 coordinate 2,610, forward strand.
GTTAAGTTAATGTTCTTTCCTTGTTCCTTTTGATGGATAGTAAGGGCTTTGGAATGTTTCCTTATTGCAAAATTAGCACTTTTATTTCTTTTTTATATGCTTCGGCGTAAATAATTGCTCTATTTTATGGTTTTTTCATAAAAACATTGTAAATTTACAACCGAATAATACACGAACAGGTAATGAAGAACATATATTACAACCAAACAATCGAACTTCTGACAGGTAAGCCAGAGGGAATGAAACTATGTGTCATTGCCCGTCACATCTTTAATGCAAATAACGATCTCTTTGCTGACGAGGACCTTTATTTGCAGATTTATGGTCAGCTCAAACGCTTCCTTTATCGTCAGAGCAAACTGAAGCAATCTCCTTTCAAGGCATGTAAGAAATGGGGTTATTATGGCATTCGCAAGAGTGTTGCTGTGCAGTTTGAACTCCCTTTCGACGACTTCCAGTATGATGGGATAGAACCAAAAAAGACTGCCAAACCTGTTAAGGTCGAGCAGCCTAATTTATTTGGTTGGTAATTTGAAATCTTTTGGATAAGTGGGTGTTTTAATAACATCCCGACTTACTTCTTTTCTTCCTCCTTCTTTGCAGGAGCCTTCTTGTCCTTTGCGTAGAGCTTGTTGAGGGCAGCAACTACTTCTGCAGTTACGTCATACTTCTCGTCAGCATAGAGCACGTTGTCGATGCCTGATGACTTGCAGAGGATGAAATCGTAACCCTTCTTCTTTGCGAATGTCTTTGTGAAGCTCTGGATAGTGTCTGTAAGAGCCTGGAACTCCTTAGCATATTCTTCCTGAAGTGAATTTGAGAGGCGTGCGTTGAGATCCTGGATGTCCTGCTGAAGTTTGCCAAGACGAGCCTGCTCCTGATTGTACTGCTCCTGAGTGAACTGATTCTGCTGAGCCTTACGCTGGAAGTCCTGAACCTGGTTGGCGAATGACTTGCCCTTCTCGTTTACTGTGCTCTCTGCATTAGCACGCTTCTTTGCGAAAGCCTCCTCGAGGTCCTTGCAGCGCTGGTACTGACTTGTAAGAGAATCGATGAGAACGTAAGCGATTTTCAACTCACTCTTAACGGTAGGTGTGTTTGACTTGGTGTCAATCTCTTCTGCCTTGTTGCCGCAAGATGTGAACATAGCGGCTGTGGCAACCATAAGCCCTACGAGGGCCATCATTGTCTTTTTCATTTTCTTTGTTTAATATTCTTTTATTTTCTTTATTTTTCTTCTTGCCTGACGGTCTTGGCTTTGCACGCAACCAATGCCTCTGTCTCGCATAGCCTTGCTGCTCGACACGTGTGTCTTTACGAATGTCCCGTTTTTGATAAAAAGGATTCGCACACATAATAATAATATGCAAATAGCAATTATTAACACGCTAAATAGAAACACTTTCATAAATTTTCCTTACTTTTGTGGTGCAAAATTCGTGCAAATATAGTTCTAATAACTTTCATACCGATAAAATAGCACGTCTTTTTAACCTAATTTAGGAAAAAAACTATATGAAACGTCAATATCTTCATACAATCGCACTCTCTGTTGTCACATTTGTGATGATAATAGGCATGCTGGCGAGTTGTGGAAAAGTCCCAATTCAAGACGATGATTGTGTCGAACTGATGAACCAGGCTGCTCTCGATATGCACGACATGAACTATAGCAAGGCAAAGCAACGTCTGTATAAGGTGCTCGGCCATTCGAGCAACCGCATCCATCGTGTAAGTGCCGATATCCTTATGATGCGAATAACGGTGATGACCGGAGAGAACAAGGAATTTTTTGACTATCGTACTGACGCTGAAAACTGTCTTCGTGTACTCAAGGATGAAGAGCCGTATCTTGAAGGCTACAGGCTTACAATCTGGCATTATGTCCAGAGCAGTTATTACCGAGTTTCGGCTTATCATTTCAGTCGCAACCGTCAGCAAAAGGAATTGAATGTCATGCTCGACTCTCTTGCTGCTCACCCGGAATGGAGCGATGCCGACACTCTCGACCTTACCGCACGACTGCTTCCTGCAGAACTAATCAATACGCAGAGTCTTGTGCAGAGTGCTGATGTGCTTTGTGATCATGGTGAGTACGAGGAGGCTCTTGACTCGCTTGCCCTTGCTCTCCATAAGATAAACGTACACCATATTAAATATAATAAAGTTGCTCCAGACGATACCCTCACTCTAACAGGCATAACCACGGACTCGCTATCGAAGGAGATGAAGTGGATTCATGATCCGAACATTGTAGCCATACCTGAGTGGCTTGCTCTTGTGCGCGAAGAACTGTCTATAGTCTATGGTGCGATGGGTGATAAACCATCGTCAAACTATAACAGAAATATCTATTTCGATATTCTCGATGCCACTCGTCAGGATATGCAGATTAAGTCACGCGAAGAGGCTCTTATGGCACAGGCAAGGTTCCTCAACATCCTCATTCTTATGCTTATCTTCTTTGCCATATTTGTTGGGCTGGTTACATATTTTGTGACTCGTCGGATCGGCAGACGTTCAAAGGACAAGAGTGCTAAACTGCAGCAATGTCTTGATATCTGTACACGCATGGTAAATGGTGAAGATGTGGACGAAGACATTCATGCACTTCTTCCGCATGTTGAAGGCGATTGGACTTCTGTTGACCTGAAGAACTGCAATGTCAAAGCTTACGAACGAGAGATGCTTTCCCTTCTCCAAGTGTTCCACTCTTGGATTGCCCAAAATACAGAACTATATGAAACTCAGACAGAAATCAAAGAGAATATTGAAGGGGAAATCTATATGGAACAGCGCAGAATGGATGACAACAAACGTCGCCATACCGACCGTGCTACAGCCATTTCCATAGTTCAGGGCATCACTCCGTTCCTCGATCGTGCCATCCATCAGGTGGAGAAGGGGGAGGCGTATGTCGATCGTGAACTATTGCGCGAATATGTCGAAAAGATTAATTCGTATAATGAGGTTCTTGGTCATTGGGTTAAGGTTCGTCAAGGTAGCGTAACTCTCAATATAGAGAACTTCACTCTTGCCCCATTGCTCGAAACCATGCAGAAGGGACGCAGGGTGTTTGAGAGCAAGGACATTACTCTTCAGGTCGAAGTGGTTAATGCTGTTGTCAAGGCTGACAAGGCGCTGACCCTCTTTATGATGAACACTCTCCTTGACAATGCTCGTAAATACACTCCTGAGGGTGGAACCGTCCAGCTCTCTGTTGGAGATGAGGAAGATTATGTAGAGGTATCTGTAACCGATACGGGCTCTGGTCTGTCTGCTGAAGACCAGGATAAGATAAACAATATGAAAGTCTATGACTCATCACAGATTGGTCTTGAGAACGACACGGATGGTCAGATAAAGCAGAACAAGGGCTTTGGTTTCGGTCTTATGAACTGTCGAGGCATTATTGAGAAATATCGCAAGACAGGTCGTATGTTTGATGTTTGCCAATTCGGAGTTGATAGTACACTTGGTAAAGGTTCACGCTTCTTCTTCCGTCTGCCAAAGGGTACTATACGAAGCCTCGTCCTACTCATTCTATTTGCATTCAATATCAATGCTCCTGCCCAGACTTTTGATGATTATCTGGACAGTGTGTATAATTGTAATATTGTGGGAGAATATGGTAGCGCAGTTGGATACGCTGACCTTGCAATCCAATGTCTCAACCAAAGTTATACCGAGCAGACGGGGCAGACCACTCCGCTAATGTCCCTTTTAGGTGAGTCTAATGCGTATGCTGAACTCAAGTGGTTGGAAGACAGCGTGAAAGTCAACTATGATCTTATCATCCAATTACGCAACGAGGTGTCTCTTGCTGCTCTCTCTCTTGCTGACAAGCAGCTTTACCGATACAATAATGAGAGCTTCCTTCGTCTGAGCAAAATCACTTCTGCCGACCCTAACATGGAAGAGTACTGCCGACGACTTGCGCAAACTAATGCAGACAAGAATCTTGTGGTTGCTATCTCAATAGTCATTCTTCTGCTTGCACTTGCTATCTATGGACTTATGTACTATCGTCATACGGTGCTTCCAATCTTTAATATGCGCGTGCTTGTGGAGTTTCTCAAGCGTATGTTTACTGCTCCAGATAACAAACTCCCCGCTCTTCTGCATCAAGGTGTTAGCAGTATTCAGTCTGCTGATGCAGTCAATGTTACTCTTGCAGATGGACGCACGTATTATTCGGGTGCGGGGGATGCTCGCACACAGATTCCTCTGTCTGTGGATTTTGAAGGGGCAAAGCATGATGTGGGCACTATGTTCGTGGCATATCATGGATCGGACCCGGTTCCTGAGGAACAGATTATCATTAATTTCATAGCCAAGTTTGCTGCAATTCATATCTTCTTTGCTTCGGTAAAGGTAGATGAACAAAAGAATCTTATTGAACTTCTCGAAGACCAGAAGTTTGCAGCTGAAACGGAGCAACAGAGACTCCACGTTCACAATATGGTGATGGACAACTGTCTCTCAACCATCAAGCATGAGACTATGTATTATCCTAACCGCATTCTTCAGTTGCTTGGCCAAGATGGTGATCTCAATGTTGATGAAATTCGCGATGTGCTCAAGTATTATCGTGAGGTGTTTGCATTGCTCAGCGAAAATGCTAACAGGCAACTCTCGCGAAGCATTATCAAACTACAGCCAGTTTCTCTCTCTGATGTGGCAAAATATGTTCGCAAGAGTTTCGAACGTCAGAATAAGAAGCTTATGCTTCCTGTTCAGTTTGAAGTAACTGGTGATGTCGATGCGAGTGTTCGTGCTGACAACACATTATTGCAATATTTGCTTGACACGCTTGTTTCTTTGGCTTTTGAAATGAAAACGAGTGGAAAAGTGTCCTTAAATTTTGTCAAGTCAAAAGGATTTATTAAGTTTGCACTCTCAGATGACCGTATAGAGCGTACAGAGGATGAAAATGCTAAGCTTTTCTATCCCGACTCGATGCACTACGATTCTAATACCGACCTCCTTATCGGTTCTCAATATCTTATTGCAAAACAGATAATTCGTGACCACGATGAGCGACTCGGACACCTCGGCTGTCGTATCTATGCCGAAGGCAATAGTGTGATATTTACCTTACCAAATGCATAAAATTAAAGATTCTGAATATATATGGAAAGTTTCAAAGTAGTTATAGTAGAGGATGTTAAACTCGAATTAAAAGGTACGGAACAGATTTTCCGTAACGAAATACCTGAGGCAGAGATTATCGGAACTGCACAGAATGAAACTGAGCTTTGGCGATTGCTCAACAGCAATCTGCCCGACCTTGTTCTTCTTGATCTCGGTCTTGGAGGCTCGACAACTGTGGGTGTTGATATCTGTCGCACGCTTCGCAAGCGTTACCCACAAGTACATGTCCTCATCTTTACAGGTGAGATTCTCAACGAGAAGCTTTGGGTGGATGTTCTTGATGCTGGTGCTGACGGCATCTGTCTAAAGAGCGGTGAACTCTTGACAAAGAATGAGGTTATGTCTGTAATGGATGGTAAGAAACTTGTATTCAACCAACCAATCCTTGAGAAAATTCTCCAGCGTTTCCGCCAGTCTGTGCTTAACGACACAAAGCGTCAGGAGGCTTTCCTCGACTATGATATCGATGAGTATGACGAGCGTCTACTCCGCCATCTCGCACTTGGTTACACTAAGGACATGATTGCTAACCTCCGTACTATGCCATTCGGAGTTAAGAGCATCGAAAAGCGTCAGAATGATCTCGTGGCACGTCTCTTCGGTTCGGAACGTACTGGTATCAATGCCACTCGTCTTGTCACTCGTGCTTTCGAGCTCCGAATCCTCGATATCGACAATCTTGAGGCAGACGAAAACTAATACACAATATTTTTTCTTCAATACTTAACCCTCAACTATCAACTCTCAAGCCAATTGAAGACCTTCGCTCGCATATATCTTATCATTACGCTTATACTTCTACCTGTAGTCATATTGGCGACATGGGTGGTGGGTGCGTATAATGATAATGTTCGCAGCCTCCTCGACACGGAAGGAATACGTTGGGGAGTTACCCATATCTTGGCTAACTTCTCACGTATACCTCTTGCCACCATACTTTTGATTCTTGTTACCGTGAGTGTGGTGCTTGAGTCGGGATGGCTATGTTGGTTGTCGCCAAAGAATCATCCATTGATGCTCAAACAGTTGCGAGCATATACCTACACCAACCTTCTGCTTGTTGTTATAGCTGTATTTGTAGCATGTCTTCTGTTAGTACCCGGCTCGCCTTTCCTCAATGCTTTTGGCAGTTTTGAGCATTCACCATTGCTTAAGGGATGGTTCCCGTTACTTTCTCTCCTAATTATTTTGTTGGCAAATCTATATGGCTATCTCTCTGGGCATCTGACTACGTCTGCAGATTTTGCTTTTGCACATACTCGTCTTCTGCGTCAACTCGCTCCTGGTTTTGTAACTCTTTTCGTTGTTGCACAAATCGGTGGCTGTCTTGACTACTCGCATTTGATAACATTTTCCTATCCTGATACCGATAAGATTATTATGCTGGTTCTTATCGTTCTATGTTTCGTGAGATAACAAAAAGGCAAGCAACGAATATCGCGGCTTGCCTTTTTTAGTTTATGTCTTCTTTGTGATAATTATAGTTTCCACTTCAATACCTTTGCATTGTATGCTGGCACTTCTGTGTCGATTGTGCCGTCTGGGATGAGGGCATGCTTTTCTTTCTTGCCTGTAAGGAGGTCTACGCACTGCTTTGGTTTCGTGTGGGTTGGAATCTCAAACCACTCGTATGCATGGGCAGGAAGCTTGATTGAGGCAGGGAGATCTGTGTCAGAGAAGTTTGCAACAACGAGGGTCATATCCTTGTCTTTCTTTCGGAGGAAGGCATATAACTTGTTGGTATCCATTCGCTCGTTATCGTAGTTGACATACATGACATCGTAGAACATGCCTTCGCGAAGTGAGGTCTCGCTGTTGGCAAGATTAAGAATTGTCGTATAGAATGTTTGGAGTTTCTTTTCTTCGTTTGTGAGAAGACTTCCATTGAACTTGCCTCCATTTCTCCATCTGCGTATAGAGTCGACAGTCCAATAGTCGAAGATGGTAGTGCGTCCGTCACGACCGCTGAAACCTTCTTCATCCATACCTTTCTCACCGAGTTCCTGACCGAAATAGACCATCATTGGATTGCTGTTCATGAAGGTGCTCACTACGAGTGCAGGTTTTCCCTTAAGCGCATCGCCCGCAAAGAACTCAGACGCTATACGTTGCTCATCGTGATTCTCGAGGAAGTTGAGCATGTGGTCCTTGATGTCGTCCACGCTCTGCCATTCGCCTGTAATACTGCTTGCAGATGCTCCCGCCATTACGTTGCGAAGGGTATCATAGAGCCCGACTTTGTCGTATAGATAGTCGAAGTGGCCGCGATAGATGTAATTGCGATATTCATGTGGGTTATAAACCTCTGCAATGAAGATTATATTTGGATATTTTGCCTTAACGAGAGGAATTGCCCATCCCCAGAAGTCGCATGGTACCATCTCTGCCATATCACAACGGAAACCGTCAATGCCCTTACTTGCCCAGAAAAGGAGTATGTCTCTCATCTTGACCCATGTGGATGGGGTAGAAGGGGAGAATACAAGTTGGCGACTGCCTTGGTAGTCAACACCATAATTGAGTTTTACGGTTTCGTACCAGTCATTCTGGCTTGCCCAATTGCTGAAGCAATCGTTACCGGTCACTTTTGCTGGTGCTTCTATATAGTCGCCCATCTTCTCGTCGTGAAGGTGGAAGTTGGTTGCAAACTGGGTATTTGGAATGTAGTAGAAGTTGTTGTTAAGTGAAAATGCCCAGTTTGGGTTGTCACCTTCACCTAAATCTTCTACTCCTTTTGGTTTTGCGTCTGAATGATACTGACGTGCAACGTGATTTGGTACGAAATCGATTATCATCTTGAGGCCTGACTTGTGTGTGCGGGAAACAAGATTATCAAACTCCTTCATACGGTTTGGTACTTTAGTTGCAAGGTCAGGGTCGATGTCGTAGTAGTCCTTGATGGCATATGGACTACCGGCATTACCTTTCACAACGGCAGGATGATCCTTACGAATACCATACTCTGTATAGTCTGTCTTTGTCGCATGTTCAATTATGCCTGTGTACCAGATGTGGGTTGCGCCAAGTTTCTTCACCTCGGCAAGTGCTGCCGCTGTGAAGTCTGCCATCTTTCCGCATCCGTTCTGTTCCTTTAAACCATTATTCACACACTTCTTTGAATTTGCTCCAAAGAGGCGTGTGAATACTTGGTAGATTACTATTTTATCTGTCATTCCTTATGCGATTCCGTGAGCAGTTACGTTACGGTCAATTTTGGCAATCATTCCCTGAAGTGCTTTACCTGGACCACACTCTGTGAAGTCTGTAGCACCAGCAGCAATCATGTTCTGAACTTCGTAAGTCCACTTAACTGGTGCTGTGAGCTGAGCGATAAGGTTCTGCTTGATTTCTTCTGGGTTAGTATGTGCCTGTGCATCTACATTCTGATATACTGGGCACTTTGGCTCTGCAAATGTGGTTGCCTCGATTGCTGCCTGAAGTTCATCCTTTGCTGGCTGCATGAGTGGAGAGTGGAATGCACCACCTACTGGGAGTGGGAGAGCACGCTTTGCACCTGCTGCCTTCATAGCTTCGCATGCTTCAGCGATAGCCTCATTATTACCTGAGATAACAAGCTGACCTGGGTTATTGTAGTTTGCTGGAACAACAACATAACCAGGTTTGTTAATGCTTGCACATACTTCTTCAATCTTCTCATCTGAAAGACCGATGATAGCAGCCATAGTTGATGGAGCTGCCTCACATGCCTTCTGCATAGCTTGAGCACGCTGAGAAACGAGCTTGAGACCATCCTCGAATGAGAGTGCTCCTGCTGCAACGAGAGCGGAGAATTCGCCAAGTGAGTGACCACCTACCATATCTGGTTGGAATGCATCACCCATACAGATTGCAGAGATTACAGAATGAAGGAATACGGCAGGCTGAGTAACCTTTGTCTGCTTAAGTTCTTCTGCTGTTCCTTCGAACATTATCTTTGTGATTTCAAAACCAAGGATTTCATTTGCCTTGTCGAAAAGTTCCTTTGCTACTGGATTTGATTCATAAAGGTCTTTGCCCATTCCTGAGAATTGAGCACCCTGACCAGGGAAAACGAATGCTTTCATTTGTTGTAATATGTTTTTGATTTGTTTTTACCTTAATTAATATGAATTAGAATATTGTGTATTTCTAAATCGATGCAAAGTTACGCATTTTTACTTAGATAAAGAAATAAAACAAGAAAAAAGCACCTTCCCCATAGGAAAGATGCTTTATCTTAGTAAGTAATGTTGTTTACTTTACCTTCTCAACGATAGCCTTGAATGCCTCTGCGTTGTTAACTGCGAGGTAAGCAAGAGTCTTGCGGTTGATTTCGATGCCTGCCTTGTGGAGAGCACCCATAAGCTGTGAATAAGACATACCCTCGAGACGAGCAGCAGCGTTGATACGCTGGATCCAGAGAGAACGGAATTCACGCTTCTTGCGACGACGGTCTGCAAATGCGTATGTGAGACCCTTTTCGTAGGCGTTTTTAGCAACGGTCCAAACGTTCTTACGAGCTCCGAACTGACCCTTTACGCGCTTCAAAATCTTCTTACGACGAGCACGTGATGCAACATGATTTACTGATCTTGGCATAATTTTTCTTTTTTTTGAATGTTAGCGGCGAACTCTTTTCGCTCTTTGGTGCTAAATCATTCGGTTAAACTTTAAGTTAAATCTTACTGAATTTGTTTGTTCTCGCGAACGATGGATTGATTAGCGGAGGCAGAGAAGGTCACGAACCTGCTTTACGTTAGCTGATACTACGATTGTACTGTGGTCGAGGTTTCTCTTCTGCTTCTTAGTCTTCTTTGTCAAGATGTGACTGTGGTAAGCATGCTGACGCTTGATCTTTCCTGTACCAGTAAGCTTGAAACGCTTCTTTGAAGCGGAATTAGTTTTAACTTTTGGCATTTTTTTATAGTTTTAATTATTAATAATTTGTGGCAACGCATATACCAGGGCGTTACGCACTTTTATGTACTTCTTTTCCAGATAATCTGATCGAATTAGACAATCTAGTCTTCAGCCTTTTCCGCAATCTTATCTGCAAGACCCGCAAATGGGCTGTTTGGATTTGGACCTTCAGCCGCTTTTGCTGCTTTTGCTGCAGCCTTAGCTTCTGCTTCGGCAGCCTCATTGTCGCGCTTCTGCTGAGACTTCTTTGGTTGTCCGGCCTTCTTTGGAGCGAGGGTGAGGAACATCTTCTTGCCTTCGAGTGATGGCATGCTCTCTACCTTTGCAAGTTCTTCGAGGTCGTTTGCGAAACGGAGAAGAAGAACTTCTCCTTGTTCCTTGAAGACGATTGAACGTCCTTTGAAAAATACATATGCCTTAACCTTGTTTCCGTCAGAAAGGAATTCCTGAGCGTGCTTAAGTTTGAAAGCATAGTCGGCATCACCTGTCTGTGGTCCGAATCGGATTTCCTTAACTTCGACCTTCACCTGCTTGGCCTTCATTTCCTTCTGCTTCTTTTTCTGCTGATAAAGGAACTTAGAGTAGTCGATGAGTCGGCATACCGGTGGATTAGCATTTGGAGAGATTTCTACGAGGTCAACTTCTCTTTCTTCTGCCAAGCGAAGTGCATCGCGAGTTGGCATGACAGTTGATTCAATGTCGTCTCCGACAATTCTTACTTCGCGTACTCGAATCTGTTCGTTGATTCGGTACTGCTGTTGCTTTTTGTTGTCACCTTTCATTAAATGTGGCTTGCTTTTTCCGGTATGTTTTTGTTAAGTTTATTTTTGTTATTGCCTAGAATAACTAGAGGCTCTAGGATTACTAGGACCTCCAGTTAACTGGTTTTTATTCTAAATCGACTGCAAAGTTAGAAATTTTCCGTCATTTGACGAACTTCTTCGTTGATTTTCTTTGCAAAATCTTCAATTTTCATTGTTTCTTGGCTCTGAGTACCCTGTTTTCTGACGTTTACAGTACAATCAGCGACTTCTTTTTCACCAACGATGAGCATGTATGGGATATGCTTGATTTCGTTGTCGCGAATCTTTCGACCAATCTTTTCGTTTCGGTCGTCAACGATTGTGCGAACATCCTGAGCGTTGAGTGTCTCTGCCACCTTCTGTGCGTATTCGTTGAATTTCTCTGAGATAGGGAGGACAACAACCTGATCTGGAATGAGCCAGAGTGGGAAACGACCTGCTGTGTGCTCGATGAGAACGGCAATGAAACGCTCCATTGAACCGAATGGTGCACGGTGAATCATAACTGGACGATGCTTCTGATTGTCTGCACCTGTATATTCGAGTTGGAAACGCTCTGGGAGATTGTAGTCAACCTGAATTGTACCAAGCTGCCAACGGCGGCCAAGTGCGTCCTTAATCATGAAGTCAAGTTTTGGGCCATAGAATGCTGCCTCTCCAAGTTCTGTGCGAGTAGGGAGTCCCTTTTCTGCACATGCTTCGATGATTGCGTTCTGTGCCTCTTCCCATACTTCATCAGTACCGATATACTTTGTCTTGTTCTCTGGATCGCGAAGTGAAATCTGTGCTTCAAAATCCTTGAAGTCGAGTGCCTTGAAGATGATATTGATGATGTCCATTACACGAAGGAACTCATCCTTAACCTGGTCTGGGCGGCAGAAGATGTGGGCATCATCCTGAGTGAACGAGCGAACACGAGTAAGACCATGAAGCTCACCAGACTGCTCATAGCGATAAACTGTACCAAATTCTGCACAACGGAATGGGAGATCCTTGTATGAACGTGGAGTACATGCGAAGATTTCACAGTGGTGAGGGCAGTTCATTGGTTTGAGGAGGTATTCCTCACCTTCTTCTGGAGTCTGGATTGGTTGGAAAGAATCCTTACCATAGTGATCCCAGTGGCCTGAAGTGACATAGAGGTTCTTACCACCGATATGTGGAGTCATTACTTCTTGATAACCATAACGCTTCTGAATCTTGCGAAGGAAGTCCTGAAGACGTATGCGAACAGCAGTTCCCTTAGGAAGCCACATAGGAAGACCCTTACCTACACGCTCAGAGAACATGAAGAGCTCCATTTCCTTACCGATCTTGCGGTGGTCACGCTTCTTAGCTTCTTCGAGCGCTACGAGATATTCGTCGAGCATCTTCTTCTTTGGGAATGAAATACCGTAGATACGAGTCATCATAGGACGCTTCTCGTCACCACGCCAGTATGCAGCAGCGAGCGAAAGGAGTTTGAATGCCTTGATTGGTGCTGTTGAAACGAGGTGTGGACCCTTACAAAGGTCGATATAGTTGCCCTGAGTATAGGTTGTGATATGACCGTCTTCAAGTTCTGCAATGAGTTCGTTTTTATAAGTCTGTCCCTTTGAAGCGAAGAGTTCCATAACGTCTGCCTTTGCGATGTCTTTGCGGATGAGCTCTTCCTTCTTCTGCTGGAGTTCCTGCATCTTTTTCTCAATCTTAGGGAAGTCAGAATCAGAGAACTTCACGCCCTCAGGTGGCATTACGTCATAGTAGAATCCGTTTTCGATAGCAGGACCGATACCGAACTGGGTTCCAGGCCAAAGTTCTTCGATTGCTTCTGCCATAAGGTGAGCAGATGTGTGCCAGAAAGCGTGCTTGCCTTCTGCATCATCAAACTTGTAGAGAGCGATTGTTGCGTCCTCATTTATAGGACGATTAAGTTCTGTTGTTTCGCCGTTTACACCGCATGCTATCACGTCTTGTGCAAGACGAGAGCTGATGCTTTCGGCAATTTGAAGGCCAGTAACGCCATTTTCGTATTCACGTACTGATCCGTCAGGGAATGTAATCTTAACCATATATGTGATTTTTGTTTAATTTCAGTATCTTTTATGTTTTCTTAAAATGGAAAGTCCATTTGAGTGCAAATTTACTATTTCTTTTTGGGAAAGTTGTTATTTTTACACGAAAATCTTTATTTTTTCTTCTTTTGATGCTTCTTTATTATGTTATATGCTTGATAAATGCCAAGTTCACCGGCTTTTGAAAGGTCGGTAATGGCAGTCATATCTTCAATGAGAAGTTTCAGCAATCCACGGTTGTAGTATGCTTCTGCAAAGTTCTTGTCAAGTTCGATAACAGCATCCAGGTCTTTGATTGCGTCTTGCACTTCGCCCTTTTGTGCTTTTTTGTATGCAGAGTTGAATAGGGCAAGGGCATTCTCCCCCTTTGTGTCCTTATTTATATAATAGGTACGCGTAGGAGTTTCTATAAGTGAAGCATCAACTTCTTTATTCTGAATCTTTCCTCGAAGTGCCGATTCGTAATGTTGTGTTGTGTCCTCATCAGCAACAACAAGTTTCTGGTAGTCATCGATGTTTTGTGAGGACTTCTTACGGGTGCGGTTCTTTTGACGAGATGTTGGAGTAGAGTAACCATAACGATGAGCAATCTGTTCTTTCAGGATATGTTCTTCATCACTGTTAGCCCCTTTCTTGTCTCCAATCCTCCGCCTGCACTCCATTCGATGCTGATAGCCGAGAAGGAATTTTGGGAAAGCTTTAATGACAGTGGTATAATCTCGTATGGCTCCACGATAATCGCCCGTCTGTTCGAGGAGGGTGGCACGATTGAATGTCGCCATCATATCACTTGGGTCTATATTGAGGATAAAGTTGAAATCCTCAATTGCAAGGTTGTCTTCTCCTACATTAGCACGGAGAAGCCCTCGGTTATAATGCCCGTAGAAGTTGCCCGGTTCGATTTCGAGAGCGAGGTCATAATCACGCATTGCCCCTCGATAATTATCTTGATGGTAGCGGCAGAGGGCGCGGTTGATAAGACTTTGTGCACTCTTCGGGTTGAGGCGAATAGATTCGTTATAGCGAGTTTCTGCTTCGGCAAATTGTTCATGCTGCATAAGAAGCCCGGCCTTCATGTTGAGGGCGTTAACGTCATACGGATCAGCAATAAGTGCTTGGTCAAGAATGGTTTCTGCACTTATAGTGTCTTTCTGCTGCATTTTTATTTGAGCCTTGATAGCATATCCATCTGCATACTTCGGCCATTTTTTGATAACAACATCAACAATGGAATCGGCTTTTTCCAATGAATCCATTTCTATCTCGCAAAGAACATAGTTGTGCCAGAGAGATTTGTTCTCTGGCTCCATTCCTGTGACAATGCGATAATCTTCGGCTGCTTTATCCCAATGGCCTTGATTGATACGAGCCAGGCCACGCACTTCGTAACTATTTGGATAGTATGGATTCTTTTCGATTGCTACGGAGCAGTCGTTCTCTGCCCCTACAAAGTCATCAAGATGGAACTTCGCAAGTCCGCGAAAGAAATAGGGCTCGTAAAGAAATGGCTTCGAGTTGATGACGAGGTTAAAGTACTGTATGGACAAGACATAGTCATCGTAATAAAGTGCATTACGACCTATATTCATCATCCTGTCAGTATTGAGTTGCGCATGGGCAAAACTACAGCAGGCTGACAGCAATAATATGTGCAGCCATCTACTCATTAGCGGTTAGCCTTGCATTTGTAAGAGGCTGAGAACTTACCCTTTGTCATTGCTATGAGCTTGCTCTTGATAAGCTGTTTGCGGAATGCTGATAGGTGATCCACGAACATCTTTCCGTCGAGATGGTCGAATTCGTGTTGGAATACGCGAGCCTCAAATCCTGTGAGCCAACGTTCTTGTTGCTGAAGGTTTTCGTCGATATACTTTACAAGCACCTCTTCTGGACGCTTTACGCTTTCATGTATGCCTGGGATGGAGAGGCAACCTTCTTCCATAGATGATGTTTCTTCGCTTTCTTCAAGAATCTCAGGATTGATAAATGTGTGGAGATATCCTTTGTATGCAGGTTCGTCTTCTGAGATGACATCAAGATCTATGATAAACATACGAATAGGTAGTCCAACCTGTGGAGCAGCAAGTCCAACACCTTCGGAACGCTTGAGTGTTTCGAACATATTAGTGATGAGTTCCTGAAGATTTGGATAAGTTGCTGGGTCGATAGCTTCAGCAACCTTACGAAGGACAGGTTGGCCGAAGATGTACATTGGGAGAATCATATAGTGTATAGTTATTTGTGATTTATAGTTTTGATAATTATTATTTTGTATGTTGTTGCAAACACCGGAGCTTTAATCAAACGATTCCATTGTTCCTTGACTCCATATAGTCCTGGAGGATAATTGTGGCACTTATCTGGTCAACGAGACCTTTGTTTTGTCGTGCCTTTTTCCCTAAGCCCGATGTGAGCATTGCTTGATGTGCAAGAACAGAAGTGAAGCGTTCGTCATAATAGACAATCTCCTTGTCGGGGAAGAGCTTTTTCAAGCGGTTGAAGAATGGCTCTATACGTCGCATGTTCTCGCTTGCTTCACCATTCAACTGGGTTGGTTTGCCCATGACAATTGTGCAGACATCCTCTTTTGAAACGTAATCGAGAATCCAAGCCTCAAGGTTCTTCGTCTCGATTGTGGTTATGCCGTTTGCAATCATCTGGAGGTTATCTGTAGCAGCGAGACCAGTTCGCTTTTGCCCGTAATCTATTGCTAATATTCTTGCCATTTGAGGTTTGTTTCAACGTTTGTCATCATTTAACCTATAGAGTTTTGTATTTCTTATAATCATTAATACCATTTCACACTACTGCTATACGAACTTTTCTTGTCATATTTGAGTGCGTCGGTAAGGGTGCTCGCGTTAGCACGAAGGGTGATGTTATAGGATGTATAAGTACCAAAGACGAGTCCACATGAAATATTGAAACAGTGCATGTCTCGAGATATGCTGACAGTTGTCATTGAAAGTTTCTTGTAGTTGAAATCCCATCCTGATTGGAAACTTGCGTTCCAGTCTGTTGAAAGTCTTAGGCTGCCAGAGAAATTCAGGTTCTGTGTGAATTTATATGGATAGCGCATAGTCTTTATGTTTATATCAGCGGAACGGTTTTCTGCCATGGTAACACCATATGAGATTGTGAAGGACCAAGGCATATTGAATTTTAAGTAACCGTCTTCGTCAAGACCTGTAGCACTACTTTTCTTCTTGCCTTTATTATCCTTTTTTGAAGTGTCTGATTCTTCCTCTAATTCGTCTATATTCTCGTCTTCGTCTTCATCCGGTTTTAATTTTTTGCCATCATCAAGTTCTTCGTCTACATCACCACCAAAAAGTTTAATGATACTGTTCTTTATTTTCTTAAAACTTTGGTTATTAAAGGTGTAAGATATGTTTTTACTGATTCCTTGGAAACGTCCAAAACGCCCGTAAGACCATTCTGTACGTTTTCCTTCTACAACATTTCCATTCTTGTCGAATTCGTAAGCATATGTGTTAAAGACCGCATTGATGTTGAAAGTGGTCTTACCAAACTTAAGGCGAAGACGGGTTGATAGATTGCTCCAAGGTTTTTCTTTTGCCGCAAGGTTATAGCTGAGGTTAGCTCCCAACTCATCGATGATTGACACTTTGCGGATCGAGTCATTCTTGTCCTTAATCTTCATTTCGACATTATTGCCTAAATCGAAAGATACAGAACCAGTCTTACCTTTGCCCGGGCTGCCGTACATGGAACCTGCATAAAGTTGGTATTGGACATCATCAAAACCGCCCATTTCATTAGGTTTTTGATATGAACTCCAACTTCCCCATGATGGGTTGCTAAAGTCTGGGGCATAAGACAAAGAGATAGATGGAGTCATCACATGACGAATCTTCTGGATTTTATCACCAAAGATCTTTCTTGATGGAGTGAAGAATCCGTAAAGTTTCGTGTTTGCACTCACACTAAGGTTGAAGTCATGAACATGGTAGAAGCCATCAGTCGTGTCTTTTACAACAGCTTTTTTGTTCTCATCCCACTCTTGCCTAATTTGGTGGGTATACCAGCGTGCATTATAGTTGAATGATGGAGTGACGTTAATGAATTTCAATACATTGAATGACGCTGAAATAGGGATGCTATGCTTCATTCCATTTTTCCAATCCTTTAATAGGTTGGACTTGAATATTTTGTCCTCTTTTGTATTAATAGAATTAGAAAGAGTACCAGTGTAGGAGAGTGCAATCTTTTCGTACCAACGCTCCTTGCCTGCTGCATGTTTACGCTTGAAAGGATAAAGTCTGCTAAGACTTATTGAAAGCGATGGCAATGTGAGCGAAAGTGTTGAGTCTTTCATGTTCTGGGCGATGTTAAACGAACTCGAAAGACTAAGACCAAGTTTTGGGAATGAGCGTGAATAACTAATAGATGAGGTTCGTGTACTCTGCGAATATGATGTTGGATTATAAAGACTTGAAAGATTGTTCTTTTCGTAACTTTGAGTGGCAAAGTTTACAGAAGCAGAGAAAGAACTATTTGTACTTACTTTTGGGTCTTGACTATGTGACCACTGGATTTTGAAATTCTTTGTGGCACTATAGTCTGGAAGATTCTTTTCTCCGTTCTTTGTTACTTGGTAATTGATATAGAAACTACCATTAAACTTGTATCTCTTTCTATATGAAGTTTGTGCACTTACACCCCATGAACCTTTTGTGTATATTTCACCGGTTAATTTCAGATCTAGATAGTCACTGAGTGCGAAGTAGTAACCTCCATCTCTAAGATAGAAACCACGAGTTGATTCGTCACCATAACTAGGCATTATAAAGCCCGATGAATATGACTGGGTAAATGGAAAATAGGCGAAAGGAATGGCAAGCGGAAGTGGAACGTCTTCAACTACTATCCAGGCTGGACCAGCAAAAATATTCTTTCCTGTATGTACCTTTGCACGGGAAAGAGCTATGTAGAAGTGAGGGTGTTCTTCGTCGCATGTTGTATAGCGTCCTCTTCGAAGATATAGTTCATCGTCGCCACTTTTCTTTGACTCCTCACTTGTAAGGAATCCATCCTGCTGTTCAGTATATACGTTTGTTATGTATCCTTTTTTTGTCTTGAAATTATAGGACATGGTTTCCGATTTATATGATTCGGACCCCTGCTTAAATACTGGTGTGCCACGAAGTATGCCAAGCGTATCTTTAACACCTACAGCATGAACTATACTGCTGTCCATGTTCATTCTGATTTCATCAGACGTAAGCTCGATATTCTGGTAGTTTACTTTACCATTTCCGTAAAGATAGGCGTTCTTCTTACCCATTATGAATACAATGGAGTCTTTTGCTTCATATTCGACGGGCGCCTCGAGAAGTCCCTTGGTCTGTTGAACCTTACGAATAGAGTCTTCGGCAGCGGCTACAGAGTCGTTCCACTGAATGCCTGTTCCATTCCCTGCATATTTTGCTTTCAATGAATCGAGAAGCGAAAGGGTAATGGAATCTTGATTTTCTTCGGTTATTGTCCTCTCATCTGCATTTGCTTTGAGTGAGTCAATCAAAGCTTTTGTACTATTTACAGTAGAGTTGGATTGTGTTTTTAGAGAATCATCAATTGCCTCTAATAAATCTTCTGTTTCAATGGTGTTTGATTTTGAACTATATGATGCATCAACTTGGTCAGACACATCAGTGCTGGCCAAGCTCTTTGCTTGTTCTGTTTGCTGTTTTTTTATTATCTTTTCTTGCGCTCCACAAGATATAATGAGAGCAACGGCAAGCAGTAAAATAAATATTTTATATTTATATAGTTTCAAACTTTGCTATTAATTACAATGCAAATTTACGGATAATAAATGAAATAATCGATATAGTTAAAGGAATTATAGGTAATCGTAATAATATTTAACGAAATTATAGGAACATTTCTATCCATTTTGTGAAACGGGAAGCGCCTTCTTCTCCAAACTTGGCAATACTTCGAAGTGCTCCTTCTACAGATTTCTCTTTATCCAAATGGGTCTTTGAATAGAATTTGTCCGCAAAGCAAACTATTTGTTCTTCTATACTTATAGGGAGAAGGTCGCGATGAGGGACTGGCAATCCTTGCTTCTCGATATCAGCAATTGATAGTCCTGCACCAGTATGGCGTTCGCAAACTAAGGCGTGAAGCGGATAGCCTTCTTTGCGCATCAAATCTGCACCGAGGGTACCATGGCAGATGTATGGCTTGTCGCCAAAACACTGAATACCATTTGCATCTGTCAAAAATATGCCGATATCATGAAGCATTGCAGCTTCTTCTACGAATTGGCGATCTGCACCGAGTTCTGGATGGTTGTCAACAATGCTCAAAGCCTTGTTTGCTACCATGCGTGAATGTACCATAAGGATGTGTCGCAATTCGCTGTCCTCGCTATAATATTTGTCTATAATCTTTTGATAATCCATATTTAGAACGGCATTCCCACAGCAAAGTGGAATGCAAAATCTCGTGAGAAATTTGGATGATAAATAGGGTAGTGATCTTTGCCGTTATATGCAGGGTTAATTGCCTTCATACCCGCATCAAAACGGAGAAGGAAAAATCCCAAATTCATTCGTAAACCAAGACCGTAAGAGGCGGCAATTTGTTTATAGAACTCGCCAAACTTAAATTCTCCTCCTGGTTGGTCCTCATATTCACGAATGGTCCATATATTACCAGCATCAATAAACGCTGCTCCGGAGAACTTCCAGAACAAATTAACGCGATACTCCATACTTAAGTCAAGTTTGATGTCACCCGATTGGTTGATGAAGTTAATACCTTTATCCACACCATTATACGAACCTGGGCCAAGACTTCTAACAGACCAACCACGCACACTGTTCGCTCCTCCTGAGAAATAACGTTTTTCAAAAGGTAGCACCTTTGAATTTCCGTATGGATAGGCAATGCCGAAGGCTGCATGGAATGCTATGGAATTATCCTTATCAATCTTGATGCTCTTTGCAAAATCAAAGTCGCTCTTCACATATTGGGCATAAGCAATACCTAAGAACGTTCTTTGACCATTCTCGTTGATATGTGAATTGTAGGTGCTTGTAATTCCTTGGAGGAAGTTTCCCGAGGTCTCAATATTGAAACGTACAGTAAAGGCGTTCTTTCCGAATGTCTGTTCGCGGTTTCCAAGAGAATTATAAGTGTATGTGTATCCAAGTTTTGTAATGAGCAAATTCTCGTAGTTGTACTTAAGAATGGCATTGGTCTTACCAAGTGAATCAAGGTATTGTTCCTTGAACGTCTTGGATATCCAAGGCATATTGACATAGTTTATCTCAAGGAGATCAAACTTATGGTTTACTCGTTGGTTGTTGGAGTTCCATTTGTATCTCCAAGCGGCAGTGAATACATGTCTGCGGAATTCCGGACGATCCTGCATATTATACTGAAGCGAAATCTCTGACGCAGCCCTATGTTCTGTTGCCCAATTCTGGTGAACAAAAGGGAGAAGGAATGAAGGGAATGACAAACTCATTTCACCTCCGAATTCATAATAGTTATGACCATCATACCCTTCGAGACCTGTAATGGCTTCATAAGCACCACGAAGCTTTACCATGAAAGTCTCCGACCCTTTGAAGAAATTCTTATGTGCAACAGATGCAGAAACTGCAGCACCAAGATCGCCTGCAGAGTTTGTGGCTTCAATGTCAAAACCAAGAGAATGAGGCTTTGCATGATTCACGATGATATAAGCGTCAAGGGTGTCTGTTCCTTGTCTTTCTTGAAGGAATACATTAGAGAAAGATACTGCACCTAAACGAGTGAAATTACTGTATGTGTTACGCAGATGCGAGTCATTAAATAGTTCACCTTGCTTGAGCTGTGTATTTGATATGAGCATGTTAGGGCGGAAACGTAATCTGTTTTTATATGAGAAATTAACACCTTTCCGCACTAATGTGTCTATGTTTTGTGTTTGAAGGTTTACATCACTTAGATAAGTGATATTACCAATGTGATATTGCTTATGTTGCTCTGGTTCAGAACGGCCATCTTCAAGGTGAAGTCCGATGCGCAGAGTCACATCTACAATCCATTTGTTTTGAATCGTATCGGCAGAATAACGTATGTCTTCCTTGTTAAATTTATAGTAGCCAAGATTTCGGATAATCCTTGAAAGTCTTGAACGCTCTTCACTAAGCACATTAATATCGAATGGGGTGTCAGGATGAAGAAGGCTGTTAAGTGTGTCATCTCCACAAATGAGTTTTCTCAATCCTGGGTCAGCAATCTCTCTCTTGATATTTCTTATATAATAGCGAGTGCTTGGATCCACATCAAAGGTAATAGACATCTTTTTGCCCTTAATCGTTTTCTGCTGATTGATTGTGGCTTTCATATAACCAGCATTTGCGAGAGTATGAAGAATGTCCTGTTCTGTACGTGCGGCTTTCACGCTGTCGTAAAGCACAGGGGCTTCGCCAATCTTTCGCATCATTCTGCATGCCCATTTCGTGGTATCAGTACCGGAAAGGGTGTATGCCTTGAGAGGAAACTTTACACCGAAGATTTTCTTGTTCGTTGATTGTTGAACATAATTTTTCAGAAAATACTTCTTCATCACCTTTTCGTCTTTCGACGTCACTCTCACATCCTTTAGGTAATATTCTTCATCTGGCACATATTTGCTTACGGAACAAGAGCAAATTAGTGTCAGGACAAAGAGCAATAATATGTAACCTAATTGGTTTCTTTTCATCGTCAAAAAGTGCTTATGGGGTGTAAAGTTACGATTTTTTTACCGATAATCAATGATTTTTCATTAAGAAGATGGAAAAGTGCATAAAGAACCTTATCTTTGTAGTTCAGAAACAACAATAAATAAGTTATGATAAGCAAGGCAAAACTTAAATATATACGTTCGCTCGAACTCAAGAAGAACCGAAAAGCAGAAGGTGTATTCGTGGCTGAAGGACCAAAAATCATCGAAGATTTGATACGAGTTTTCGAACCTACATATATTTGTGCAACACACGAATGGATATCCGTCCATCCTGATGTCTGTGCTGATGAAGTGACAGAAGAAGAATTGAAAAGAGCAAGCTTTCAGGAACATCCTCAACAGGTTCTTGCAATCTTCCGACAACAAAAGGATGAAGTTAACTCTATAGAGGCTGTTACTAAAGGACTATGCATAGCGCTTGATGATGTGCAGAACCCTGGAAACCTTGGCACAATAGTTCGCCTGGCAGATTGGTTTGGCATAGAACATATCTTTTGTTCGCAAGGCTGTGCGGATATTTATAACCCCAAGGTTGTGCAGTCAACAATGGGAGGCATAGCACGAGTAAAGGTACATTACTGTAATCTTCCCCAACTTATCTCTTCTCTTCCAAGTGAAACACCAGTTTACGGAACATTTCTCGATGGTGAAGATATCTACACGAAGGATTTGTCCCAAACAGGTCTAATAGTTATGGGAAATGAAGGCAATGGAGTGTCGCAAGAAGTTGGCAGACTCGTTACCAAACGCCTTTACATACCAAACTATCCAAAAGGCAGAGAGACATCAGAGTCGCTCAATGTTGCCATAGCGACAGCAGTCATTTGTGCTGAATTCCGAAGAAGAGGATAATGTGTCATAAATATTTTTTACCTCTTCATTTGTGAGCTGGCATTTTATTAGGTAGGCGTTGCGATTGTGGATGATTATCGTACCGCTAAACCATTCGGTCATCTGAAGCTCTTCGTTTAGTGCGTAATGATTTACTACTATATTATTATAGAGTTCTACAATATGATTTTTGTAGAACTCTATATTGTTTATGTACACAATGTTTGATGCAACTCTTCTCATTGGTTCGTAATGTGTCAATTGTGCTTTGGAGGTGCAGTACGAGTGCTTTTTCGTCTTCGGAAATCAGAATTTGGTGTTCTGACATCTGGCGCTGCCTTAATATCTATGTGACTGCCTGACTGATTCTGCTTACGTATCTGTTCTGGCGTCAAGTGTTCTTGCTTGATGTTCGTAACAGTTGTGGTACTTGCAGAATCTGCGCTAATAGTATCTGATGGTATTTCTTTAGGTGATTCGATTTCGGTGCGCATACGAATCAATCCTATATTTGAAACAAAAGCAATATTTCTGGTATCGCTTTTTCCTTTGTAATAAAAATAGCCACTGATAGATTTGATATCTTTATCTTCATTAGCGGTAATATTCAGTTGCATTTCACGAGATGAACTTGTGCGTATAGTCGAAGCGGTTGTCTTGCCATCTTTGTATGTGATAGTCAAGCCAATATTGACGTAGTTTTCCGAATTGATGTTGCTCTCGTCTACAAGAATGGAACTACAAACGAGAAGGAACTTGTCTTTTCTGTGGAAACTTGAGTCGGAATTGAATGTGAAACTGCTATAATTCAATCCTTCTTTATCCTTAAGCATGATAAGTTTGGTGCCATTCCAGATATTCGCTGTATCACCATTCTGCGAATAAACAGTCATGACATCATTTCCTGTTGCCAAAGCGAGTTCTCGGTTGTAATCCTCATATCGCTGTTGGAGACTTGCGTAAATCTCCTTGAGATCATTTGCGTTTCGATTGTAATATACTAATGATGAATCAAATTCAGCTTCAGTAATATTGTGTTTCTCAAAGACTGCATCGATGTATGCTTGTGCATTCTTTTCTCTGTCTTGGACATCAAGCTGCTCAATCATTGCTTGGGCGAGATGGTAGTCATACAACACATCTTCCATTTTGCCTTGTGACAAAATGTTAGATGGATCTTCTTCGCAAGCGATGAGGATGATTAGCGAGAGTAAGAGAAACAGTATTCTTTTCAATTTACAAATTATTGATTAGAGGATTCATTCTTGACTTCTGACGTTTCTTCTGAAACTATTTCTGTGTTGCCTTCATTGCCTATTTTATTTAATAAATTATAGTAGAACAACACAAGTGCTACGATACCACATGATATGGCAGCGTCGGCAAAGTTGAAGATAGGACTAAAGAAGATACAATGTTCACCTCCCCAAACAGGAACCCATGAAGGCATATCCCATTCAACAAGAGGGAAGTAGAACATGTCCACAACTTTTCCATACAGAAAATCTCCATATCCTAATCCCCAAGGAACGAATGACGCAACTTGTGGGAATGGTGGGTTGT
>DCIW01000118.1:0-2916 GCA_002317225.1 Prevotellaceae bacterium UBA1716
TGGGCTCTCACAGAGAAGCGTACATTCCAGAACCAGGAGCAGCAGGATCAGCTCGATGCAGCTACAATCTACTCTCTCCTTGAGAACGAAATCCTTCCACTCTACTACAACAAGAATGCTCGTGGTTACTCAGAAGGTTGGGTTAAGACTGTAAAGAACTCTATCGCTCAGATTGCTCCTCACTATACAATGAAGCGTCAGCTCGACGATTACTTCACTCGTTTCTATTGCCCACTTGCAGAGCGTAAGAATGTTCTCTTCGCTGATAACTACAAGAAGGTTAAGGAAATCGCTGCTTGGAAGGAACTTGTTGCTTCACGTTGGGACAACATCACAGTTGTTTCATCTGAGAAGGAAGAGGATATGCTTAAGGGCGATGTACTCTCTGGTAAGAAGTACAACGTTAAGTATGTTATCGATGAGCAGGGTCTTGATGATGCAATCGGTTTCGAACTCGTTACTCTCTACACAGATGAGAACGGTCGCGATCACATCAGTCAGGTTGATCCACTCGTGGTAACTAAGCGTGATGGCAACCTCTTCACATTCGAGGGTGTTCACACAATCCCAACTGCAGGTTCATTTAAGGTTGCATACCGTATGTATCCAAAGAATGAAGATCTTCCACATCGTCAGGACTTCTGTTACGTAAAGTGGTTTAACTAATATAAATAAAAAAACCTCCCAATCGGGAGGTTTTTTTTATCACTTCTTTTTAATTCTAATTACAGTGAATGAATTCACAGGCATTTCATAATTGAATTCTTTGTCAACCTTAATTGTATTATAATCTGGTTTTAAGTTCTTTGCTCGTAAATCTGAATTAGAAATAACACTTACATGTGCATCCGAAATGTATTGTCCTTTCTTTATACCGAAATCAATGTCACCTAGATTGATGTTGATTGTGTTGACAATTGGAAGTGCGTTAACGAGTTTGATGATAATATCACCAGTTTCCTTATCTTGAACTACCGAACTAGCAACTCGCTTGTTTACTGCATTGTAGTCGGCCTTTTCAACATTGACTTTGCGGTCAGCATAGATATATTCATCACCTGCATTCTGACCAGTAAGAGCTTGAACCCAATAGTTTGTGGTTGGCTTAGTTTCTGTGTTGTTGAAATAGATGAGGTCTGGATTCCATTGTGTATGACCTTCCTTTGCAAGAAGTGGAGCGTATGATGACATCACAACTACATCAGCATTACGTTCTACGTTAGTGATATGAATTGCTTCTGCAAGTGCATTATCAAGGTTGTTGCCTTTTGATGCCCATTCGCCTAGGTAAACTTTTGTACCGTTGCGATCGTATTTGTCATAATAATCCTGATGATTCAAGTACCAACCAACTAGGTTGTAATAATGCTCATCGACGATTGGAATATGCTGACGCTTAGCCTCTTTCCATCCATATTCGTAATCTGAACCTTCCCAGAAAGGACCTACTGTACCAACTACAGTTATTTCTGGATGAGCCTTCTTGATTCCTTCGAAAAGGAATGTGAAACGCTCGTTGAACACATCACCGAGCAAGTCTTCATTACCTATACCTAAGTATTTCATACCGAATGGTTTTGGATGACCTGCCTTTGCACGCATAGCAGCAAACTTATTAGTCTTAGGATCACCATTTGCCCATTCAATGAGGTCGATAAGTTCTTGGAGATAACTTTCCATAGTGAGGTCCTTACCCATATATTTATAAGGTGAAGGTTTGCCTTTGAGGTCTTTCTCGAATGGGAGACCACCATTCTGACCGCAGCCGCCTTTCCAAGAATTTTGACAAGGAACACCAGCAGCAAGCACAGGGAGTGGGGTAGCACCTATATCTTCACAGAATTGGAAGTATTCATAGAAACCAAGTCCGCGAGACTGGTGATAGTTCCAGATATTGAAGTCAGGAATACGTTCCCAAAGTTCTCCGATAGTAGCTTGCCAGTGATAGATATTATCAATTCCTTGACCATGAGAAGCACAACCACCAGGGAAACGTATGAACTGAGGCTTTATATCAGCAAGAAGTTGTGCAAGATCTTTGCGGAGTCCGTTCTTACGACCTTTGAAGGTGTCTTGTGGGAAAAGTGAGACGAAGTCGATTGACAACTCACCAGTTTGAAGAGGTTCGATAGAAAGTACCGCCTTTTGAGCATCTGCATTTGGGGTAAGAACGGTCTTGAGCTGTTTCCAAGTTGTAGTAGCTGTTAATGTAGTTGATGCAAGAATCTTTCCATCTTCAACAAGTGATACCTTTACTTTTCCTTTGCCAAGAAGGAACATGCTGAAGTCGTATTTAGCACCTTTCTTCAGATTGATGCCATCCCAACCTTCATTTATGAGTTTTGCTCCAACCTTTGTTGTTGTGAGAACAGAATAGTTCTTGTTGTTTGCATGAATAGGATTATCTGTCTTGATGTCCCAATTCATTCCTTCATTTTCAACCTTCCACGCAAATTTCGGATTACGACCATGATTGTCATCAGCAGAGAATTCGAAGTCTCGATTCTGAATCAGTTCAGCATAAAGTCCACCATCAGCAGCATAGTTGATATCCTCAAAGAAGATACCCATAAGTTCTGGAGATATGGCTTTCTTGTCGTTGAGATTGATATTGAGAGTTGTACTAACCTTTGCGGCAGGATCAAGATTGAGTTGCATTCGCTCATTGTCCTTCTGGTAGTTTATTTCCGAAAGTGCTGCCTTTTGAATAAGATTCTCAACGATAGAGTAGGGAACACGAATAATGTTGTTCTTGCTTTCCTTCTCTAATTTAGCTTGCTTTGCTTCAAATTCATCTGCAGAAATCTTATAGTAATCTTGTGGTTTCCAAACACGTAAGTCTTCAGATTCTGTAGTAGCATACTCTGCACGTTTAAGGTTTGGAATGAATTCTGCATAGAATTTCTTGCCATCATA
>DCIW01000118.1:2981-3373 GCA_002317225.1 Prevotellaceae bacterium UBA1716
AAGAGATTCATATTGTTGCCAATAGGAATCCAAGTCTTCATATCAGACGAATAACTGACTTTTAATCCGTCACCAGGTGAAAGATTGTATGCTTTTACATAAACCGAATCTGGATGATTCGCAAATGCTGTTGCCGAAATTGCACAAAGTGCTGATAATAATAATTTCTTCATTTGTATTTAATTAGTTTCCAATTGATTAGTTCTTGTGCATTGATTGGAATCGCTCAACTAAAAGTTAAATGTCTTCGTTCCGTTCTTAATTGTAGTTGCTACTTCAAGTGTTCCATAATTTCCAACAGGGAAGAGTGAACTTGCAAAAACATAACCAGGAGAGAATTTGAGTGTGTAAGTGCCTGAAGCATTACTTGGAATCACGAATCCGAATGTAGG
>DCIW01000118.1:3566-4995 GCA_002317225.1 Prevotellaceae bacterium UBA1716
GCCACCGCATCCATTACAGGGTCGTTATCGCAACTGTTAAGAAAGAGTATCAACGCTGCACAAATGGTTGAAAGAATAATAAATTTTGTCTTCATATTGTTAACTTTTTTGTATTTATTGATTATTTCGTTACAAAGGTATTGATAATATTTTAAAAAGGTGTAACTTTGTGCGAGAATTAATAAATATTAGTAATAATTATATTTGCTCTATACCAAAAATGGTAAATGGTAAATAATTAAATTGTAAATATAAACGTGTTTAGCGGTATAGTTGAAGAATTTGCAACAGTCGTTGCTATTGAAAAGGAACAGGAGAACATGCATTTCACTTTGACATGCTCTTTCGTTGATGAACTGAAGATTGACCAAAGTGTGGCACACAACGGAGTTTGTCTTACTGTGGTTAAGATTGGTCCCCTAACCCCCGAAGGGGGAATGCCATCCGGAGAGATGTGCTATGTAGTAACAGCAATGAAGGAAACTCTTATGAAGAGTAATCTCGGTCTTCTCAAAGTTGGTGATAAGGTCAATGTCGAACGTTCGATGATGATGAATGGTCGCCTTGATGGACATATCGTTCAGGGGCATGTTGATCAGACTGCCGAATGTGTTGAAAAGATTGACCAACAAGGTAGCTATACTTTTACATTTAAGTATCTCTTTGATAAGGAGATGGCAAAGAAAGGCTACATGACAGTTGATAAAGGCAGTGTTACTGTTAATGGCGTCAGTCTTACTGTATGCAACTCACAGGATGACTCTTTCCAAGTGAACATTATTCCTTATACTTATGATAACACTAACTTCCATCAGATTGAAGTTGAAACAAAGGTTAA
Source organism: Prevotellaceae bacterium UBA1716 (assembly GCA_002317225.1). Classification (GTDB taxonomy): domain Bacteria; phylum Bacteroidota; class Bacteroidia; order Bacteroidales; family Bacteroidaceae; genus Minthosoma. The sequence goes on from DCIW01000118.1 coordinate 4,405, forward strand.
TCTTGAGTTTGATATCATCGGCAAATACATTGCCAGAATTCAAAGTTTTAATTGATTATGAAGAATTTAAGAGGTTTTGCAATACTGATTGCAATATTGCTCTCTCAGTTTGCTTCAGCTCAGATAATCAATGTGATAGGCGACTCTTATGTCGCAAATCATAAATGTCCTAAGGAAGAAACTTGGCATTATAAACTTGCCAAGCAATATGGTTTCACTTATAACAATTATGGACGAAATGGTTCGTCAATAGCATTCGATCGCACTCATGATGGAAAATGGAATTTTGGTCCTGCAATGTGGCAACGCTATAAGGATATGGAACCAAATGCAGACTATGTCATTATCATTGCCGGACATAATGATGCTGACAAAGTTAAGGAGAGTGCTGACTCGCTTAAGATGTTTGCAGATTCTCTTGATGTAATGCTCTCTGGAATCAAAGAGTTATGTCCAAAAGCAAAGATTGGATTCGTGTCTCCGTGGTATGTGGATAGTCCGGGCTTTGCTCCTGTTGTGAAAGCTATCAAGAAAGCATGTAAGAAGCATCACGTTCCGTTCCTTAACAATTTCAGCAAGAAAAGTGTTATA
>DCIW01000118.1:5063-10126 GCA_002317225.1 Prevotellaceae bacterium UBA1716
AAGGCACATCTTAACTCCAAAGGACATGATTTATACTTGCCAGTTGCTAAGTCTTGGTTCGATAAGAATGTCAAGAAGTAAGGTATATTGACATTTGCTCTTACCATTTTATATCAAATAAGTTGTCAAAACCTAAAAAACATAGGTCATGACAACTTTTTTGTTACTTATATAATGTATAATCCATAAAAAAGTGTTACTTTTGCATTCAATTTTATACTTTCTGAACTCAATCAGAAAGCGTATTTATATGCAACAATAATAAAGTTCGCTTAGAAACTAACATTTTATTGGTAAAAAGAGTAAATTAATATATGAAACATCAATTACGTAGTGCAGTCTGCACAGAAGGTCGCCGTATGGCAGGAGCTCGCGCTCTTTGGGTAGCCAACGGTATGAAGCGTGAGCAATTTGGTAAGCCAATTATTGCTATCGTCAACTCATTCACTCAGTTCGTTCCAGGTCACACTCATCTTCACGAAATCGGTCAGATTGTGAAGGCTGAGATTGAATCTCTCGGTTGCTATGCTGCTGAGTTCAATACAATCGCCGTGGATGATGGTATCGCAATGGGTCACGATGGTATGCTCTATTCTCTTCCTTCTCGTGACATCATTGCAGATTCTGTTGAGTACATGGTTAATGCTCACAAGGCAGATGCTATGGTTTGCATCTCAAACTGTGACAAGGTGACTCCAGGTATGCTTATGGCTGCTATGCGTCTTAATATTCCTGCTGTATTCGTAAGTGGTGGTCCAATGGAATCTCACAAGCTTAATGGTGAGAATGCTGACCTTATCACTGCAATGATTAAGGGTGGTGACCCAACTGTAAGCGACGAAGAACTTGCACAGGTTGAAGGTATGGCTTGCCCTGGTTGTGGTGCTTGCTCTGGTATGTTCACAGCAAACTCAATGAACTCACTCACTGAGGCCCTTGGTTTCTCTCTTCCTGGAAACGGTTCTATTCTTGCAACTCACGTAAATCGTATTCAGCTCTTCAAGGATGCTGCTAAAATTATCGTGAAGAATGCAATGGCATATTATGAGGATGGTGATGAATCAGTTCTTCCTCGTTCAATCGCAACTCGTCAGGCATTCCTTAACGCAATGACTCTTGATATTGCAATGGGTGCTTCTACAAATACAGTTCTTCACCTTCTCGCTGTTGCTCAGGAGGGTGGTGTAGACTTCAAGATGACTGATATCGACCAACTCAGCCGTAAGGTTCCATTCCTTTGCAAGCTTGCTCCAAACTGGCAGAAGTATTCTATTCAGGAAGAGAACCGTGCAGGTGGTATCCTCGGTATTCTTGGTGAACTTGCTAAGGGTAACCTTCTCGATCTCAGTTGTAAGCGTGTCAATGGTTCAACTCTTGGTGAAGATATCAAGAAGTATTCAATCACAGGTGAAACTCTTGATCCTGAAGCTGACCGCATCTATCATTCTGCTCCAGCAGGCGTGTTCTCAAATGTAATGGGTTCACAGAATGCTCAGTGGGAATCACTTGATACTGACCGTGAGAATGGTTGTATCCGTGACATCGAACATGCTTACACTAAGGATGGTGGTATGGCTGTTCTCTTCGGTAATATTGCACAAGATGGTTGTGTGGTTAAGACAGCAGGTGTTGCTCCTGAACTTTGGCACTTCGAAGGTCCAGCAGTATGCTTCGACTCACAGGAAGATGCTTGTGAAGGCATCCTTGGTGGTAAGGTTAAGAAGGGCGATTGCGTAGTAATTACTCACGAAGGCCCTAAGGGTGGTCCTGGTATGCAGGAGATGCTTTACCCAACTTCATATATTAAATCTATGCACATGGGTAAGGAATGTGCTCTCATTACTGACGGTCGTTTCTCTGGTGGTACTTCAGGTCTTTCTATCGGTCACATCTCTCCTGAAGCTGCTTCAGGTGGTAATATCGGTAAGATCAAGGATGGTGACATCATCGTTATCGACATCCCATCACGTTCAATCAACGTGAAGCTTACAGATGAGGAACTTGCTGCTCGTCCACAACAGCCACTCAAGCGTAACCGCGTAGTCAGCAAGGCTCTCCGAGCTTATGCTCAGTCAGTAGCAAGTGCTGATAAGGGTGGTGTTCGTATTATTGATTAATAGGAGAGACGCCCTCCGAAATAACTAGACAAACTAGAACAACTAGAAACACTAGATAAGTAAATGGAAAAAATTTCAGGTGCAGAGGCAATGATGCGTTCCTTGGAACATGCCGGAGTAGATGTACTCTTCGGTTATCCTGGTGGTTCAATCATGCCTACATACGATGCACTTTACGATCATAAAGAAACTCTTAATCATATCCTCGTTCGTCATGAGCAGGCTGCCGTACATGCTGCCCAGGGATATGCCCGAGTAAGTGGTAAGGTGGGTTGTGCTATCGTGACATCGGGTCCTGGCGCAACAAATACCATTACAGGTGTGGCTGATGCAATGATAGACTCTACTCCAATGGTTGTCATCTGCGGTCAGGTTGGTGCTGCAATGCTTGGTACTGATGCTTTCCAAGAGGTTGATGTTGTAGGTGTTACACAGCCAATCACCAAGTGGAACTATCAGATTCGTCGTGCAGAGGATATTGCATGGGCTGTAGCTCGAGCATTCTATATAGCAAGCAGTGGTCGTCCAGGCCCTGTCGTTCTTGACTTTACTAAGAATGCACAGACTGCGATGATTGAGTATAAGCCACAGACAGTTGATTTCATTCGTAGTTACAATCCTGTTCCACCAACTGCAGAAGGTGCTATCGAAACTGCTGCTAAGATGATTAACGAAAGCGTTAAGCCTTTCATGCTTGTTGGTCAAGGTGTTGAACTCGCTGAAGCTCGCGAAGAACTCCTTGCTCTCTGCGAAAAGGCACAGATTCCATTCGGAACTACATTCCTCGGTCTTTCTGCTGCTCCAACAGAGCACCCACTCAATATGGGTAAACTTGGTATGCACGGTAATCTTGCACCAAATGTGATGACAAATCAATGTGACTTGCTCATCGCTGTTGGTATGCGTTTTGATGACCGTGTTACTGGCAACCTCAAGAACTATGCTAAGCAGGCAAAGATTATTCACTTCGAAATTGACCCTTCAGAAATCAATAAGAATGTGAAGGTTGATCTTGCTGTTCTTGGTGATTGTAAGCAGACTCTTGCTGAAGTGGCAAAGCATGTCGACTCTGCAACTCACAAGTCTTGGATTGAAGGTTTCAAGCCTTACGATGAAAAAGAATATAATAAGGTAATAAATCCTGCACTCAATCCAACTGAAGGACCACTCCTTATGGGTGAAGTTGTTCGTAAGGTAAGTGAAGCTGCAAACAACGAAGCAATCCTTGTTACAGATGTAGGTCAGAACCAAATGTTCGGTTGTCGTTACTTCAAGTTCACTAAGCCACGTTCTGTTGTAACTTCAGGTGGTTGCGGAACTATGGGCTTCGGTATTCCTGCTGCAATTGGTGCAACCTTTGGAGCTCCTGACCGTACAGTTTGTATGTTTGCAGGTGATGGTGGTTTCCAGATGACTATTCAGGAACTTGGAACTATCATGGAACAGCAATGTCCTGTCAAGATGATTATGCTCAACAACAATTTCCTTGGAAATGTACGTCAGTGGCAGTATATGTTCTTCGACAAGCGTTACTCATTCACTCCAATGGTAAACCCTGATTATGAGAAGATTGCTGCTGCATACGGAATTCCTTGCAAGACTGTAATCAATCGCGAAGACCTTGATGCTGCAATTCGTGAGATGCTTGACACAAAGGGTCCATACCTCCTTCAGTGTGCTGTAATGGAAGAAGATAACGTGTTACCAATGACACCTCCAGGTGGAAATGTTGACGAGATGCTTCTTGAAGTTAAATAAATAATATCTAGAACTTCTAGAAAAACTAGTGAATCTAGACAAATATAATGGAAACAAATAAAAATATAGGTGCTGCTGAGTGTGGCGATTGTAATACATGCGGTAAGTGTGACGAACTGAATTCTGCAGAATCATTTGATGCTGCTGTTCGTGCTGCTGCTGCAATTGACCGTGATTCTTACGAGAAGAATCTTGCTCGTCAGCGTAGGGCAACACTTGCTAATGATACAAAACAGGATGGCCAGCATGAGACATTCTCACGTAATGCCGTTGCTCGTCGTTCGTCTGCAGGTCAGGAAGGTTCGCTCCTCAATCATGAAGGACTTCCACTCTTTACTCTTATTATTTACTCTGAAAACTATGCTGGTGTGCTCAACCAGATTACAGCAGTATTCACTCGTCGTCAGGTAAATATCGAGTCGCTCAACGTTTGTTCTTCATCCACCCCTGGTGTACACAAGTACACTATCACTTGTTATTGTAAGCAAGAGATGGCAGAAATGCTTTGCAAGCAGATTGAGAAGAAGATTGATGTCCTTCAAGCAAACTGTTTCAATGATGATGAAATCTTCATTCTCGAGACATCACTCCTCAAGCTCTCAACACCAATGGTACTTGCAAATCCTGATATTTCTCGTATCGTTCGTCGTTTTGATGCACGAATCGTAGAAGTAAATCCTACTTACACTACAGTTGAGAAGACTGGTATCACAAGTGATGTCCTCGAAAACTTCAATCAGCTTAACGAACTTGGTTGTGTGCTTCAGTTCGTTCGCTCTGGTCGAATTGCGATTACAAAGTCATGCATCGAACGTCTTGACCAGTATATTGCAAAGCGCGAAGAAGAACATCAGAATAACTAGAAGAGCCCCACCCAACCTCCCCGAAGGGGAGGAGCTTGAAGATACTGAGATAAACATAGTTTTGATACTTTGAATATCTTCGAATATTTTCAAACAATTTAGAAATTATTAGAAACTTTATAATAAACCCGCAAGGATCATCCTTGCACAATTTAAAACAAATCAAAATGGCAAAAATGAATTTTGGTGGCGTTATCGAAGAGGTAATGACACGTGAAGAGTTCCCACTCGAGAAGGCTCGTGAAATCCTTAAGGATGAAACAATTGCAGTTATCGGTTATGGTGTACAGGGTCCTGGTCAGGCTTGTAACCTTCGTGACAATGG
>DCIW01000218.1 GCA_002317225.1 Prevotellaceae bacterium UBA1716
GGCGATAATATTCAGGATGATTAGCGAAGCGATTGCCAAACAACTTAATATTCTCCGACACAAATCGTCCTGCTTCGGAATGCAAGAATTTCTCATCATAATCCCAATAGAAAAGGGTAGTACGCTCCTGAGCGATATACTTGAAAAGAGCCTTTTCGGTTTCGTTCAGGACGTTGAAACCAACGACCACATAAACACCCTTATTAAGATGCTTATCAATATCTACGGATCCATCCTTTATGCCCTCAACTACAAAACGCTTCTGCATTCCTGAATAACAAAGACCTGATTCAGAAAGAAGTCGTCGATATTCAGTATACGTATCAAACATATACTTCCACACTCCGAGGAATCGTTCCTTAAGTCGCGACTCTCTGCCTATATTGAAGTCCTGGAAATATCTGTAAATCGCATTTCGTTGAGCATCAGAAAGGAAAGAGAAATCTTTCAGTTCTTCAAGATCCTCGATATTGCGAAAGAGTTGTTCTGCATTGGCAAGATTGTTGTCAATATCCTCGAAATCATTCTTCATGAGTTCGGCCCATGAGTAGAACTTATCGAGCGACTCCTCCGTATTCGAAACAGATTTGTAAGCCTGATAGAGTTTGCAGATTTGCTGAATTGGGTCAGCAATCTTCAACGGACAAAGCGACTCGAACATCTCTTCGATTGTGGTAAATCGAGGTGTCCAGATTGGCTTGTCGGTTATGTTCTTGAAGAGGTACTGGTTGAAGAACAAATTGCCACGTTTGTTTGGAGCAATGATGGTCACCTGCGAGAGGTCGTTTCCATATTGCTCAAAGAGATCGTTTGCAACGTGCTGAAGGAAAGGTGTGAACTCGCTCATTTCTTACCTCCTTTCTGATTAATTACTTCTTCAATCTTATTGTTCATAAAATACCAGATGTATCCTTTAATATTTTTATATCCCATACGGTCGAGAAGGTACATGTACCAACTGACTTGTTTCTTATGATGAGGGTTTTCTTTACCTGATTTATAGTCTATTACGATGGTTTCGTTCTCGTTCATGATGACACGGTCGGGGCGACATTCGTTGTATCCACCATTCTTATCCTTGAACATGATGGTACATTCCTTAAACTCTCTCCAACCTCCCTCGAACCATCGTCCTGCAGTTTCGTCCTCGAGAGCAAGCTTGATGTTCTTTCGGGCTTCGTCTACACTAAGAACCGAATTGAAATAACCGCAACCGTCCAACTCATCAATCACCTTATCCACATCATCTTTTGTCTTGATAAGTTCGAAAATCTTATGATAGATATTACCGCGTTCGATATAGTCTTCTCTCGAAGTTTCGTCCTCTTCATCATTACCGAAGACGAGTGCTTTCGAATCGTTCGACTGGCGGAATTCCACATGTGCATCTTGATGGATAAAGGATGTCTCGAAATCCTTGTAAGGCTTCTCGAGCACATTTTCAGTTGCTTTCTCCTTTTCCTTCACCTTGCTTGCGATAGGCGAACCTAGAATCCATCTTGTGCTATCCTCTTCTTTTTCTTCAACAAGAGTTATTGGAGTTTCTTCGCTTTCCATTTGAGTGGAATCGAAAGTCATGAGTCGTTCCATCGAACCGCTTATGATTTGTTGGATTGTAGAAACTGTGGAAGGAACCGACTTCTTTGGTTTCATACCAGTCAGGACTATGAGATTCTTCGAAGCACGAGTGAATGCAACATAAATAAGGTTAAGGTTGTCTACATTATTTCTGAGCACTTCCTCGTTATATTCTTTGTCGAAGATGCTGTTACCCAACGAAGTAGTAAAACTTACAGGCACGATTGGGAGTTCGTTGTATGGTTCCTGGTATGGCTTGCACCAGAGCAAATCATTATGGTTGCCCCTTGTGTCCCAATCGCAATAAGGTACGATAACAGTATGGAATTCCAAACCTTTCGATTTATGGATTGACATGATACGAATTCCGTCCGAAGCACCATTTGGGATAGTCTTCTCACACATTTTATCGTCCCAATAAGCAAGGAAACTGTCGATATCAGTCTGATTGTCTTGCACATAGTTGCTTATCAAATCATGGAAATAGAAGAGGTAAGCATCCTGTCCCTTGATGGTTTTGAGGTTGAGTGCTTCGTAAAGTTCCTCGATAAGTTCGTAGAGAGGAGTCACGGCATAGTATTCCATCTTCTCGATGAACCCGTCAGGAAGGTATTGTGCCACCTCTTCATCACTTGCAAGGAAGTATCGGTTTGCATCGTTCTTGATTTCTATGTCATCGTGCATCGCCATCTGGTAATGGATGGCAAGGTTGCGGAGTGCGAACTTGACGTCAGGATTGCTGATGGCGATGAGTGCAAAGATGATAAGATTGATTGCCGAAGATGAGTCGAGTCGGAATGCTTCGTCACTCACGATCTTTGTTCCAATCTCGTCCTTATGCTCATAGAAATATTGGCAGAGGGTAGGGATGAGCTTGTTCTTTCGCACGAGGATGGTCATGTCATTCCAGGCAATTCCATCCTCTTCGTGCAACTTCTTCACCATTTCAAGAATGCGTTGAGGAGTCTGGTCGAGATAGTCTGCAGCAACATAATTGTCCACGAGCACATAACCCTCACCCTCGTTCTTTGCAGGAACAAGTTGGCGGACATCCGAATATGCCTTCAGCAAATCCTCAGAGTCCACATTATGAATCTTACGGTAATCGGCATTGAGAAGTTGGGTTGCCTTATTGAAGAACTGATTGTTGAAATGAATGACATTACCCGCACTTCTATAATTTGTCTTCAACGAGTCTGGGTCGAGGTCGCGAGGGAACTCTTCGTTGATTCGCTTGTTCAAAATCTGCCAATCCGAATCTCTCCAACGATAAATACTTTGCTTTACATCGCCTACGATAAGACAGCTGTCTTTGCTCGACATGCTGTTCTTAATCAATGGTTTGAAGTTCTCCCATTGCAGGGCGGAAGTGTCCTGAAACTCATCAATCATGATATGCTTGAACCAAGTTCCCGCCTTTTCATAAACGAAAGGAATGTCGCTTCCATCAATTATATCGTTGAGGAAATGGGCTGAATCAGCAAGGAGAAAACGATTGGCATCTGAATTGAGATCACGCACCTTCTCGTTGATGACATTCAGAAGCATAAGATGGTTTAGATGCTTACAAATGGCATCTACCGAATTAATCACTCGGGTGAAATCAGGAAGCAAACTAACAATCTTCTCAAGAAGAGGATGGATTTCGGAACGAATCACACCGTCCACTTTCTTGTCTTTCACAAGGGTGTTGACATCATTCACATAACCTTCGATTCGGGAACTTACGTCTGGAATAATGCCATTCGCCATCTTGTTTACAAATCCGCTCAGTGTTGAACCATACTTGAATTGGTCGAAACTGACACCAACAGCTTCCATTTGCGAAAGGAAACCTTTGCCCAGTTCGCTAAGGTTTTCGAGAGCACGCTTCTTGCGACTCTGCATCTCCGACTTATACTTGCGCAGTTGCTGAGGGTCTTTGATGCTGTTGGTGATGACTTCACGATTGCGCAGGAAATCTTCCTTAAAGATATTCTTGCCAAAGTCAGCCACTTCGTTATTGATTTGCCAGTTGCCGCCTTCGTTAATCTTCTCTTCCACAAAACGATAGACCGAATCAAACACATCGCTTGTCTTGTCGAGTTCTTCGATAATCGTGTTTACAGCCTCTTCGAGCACTTCCTCCGCATTCAGGTCAACACGAAGGTTGGCAGTCAAATCGAGTTCGCGAGTGAGGTCACGAATGATTGACTGAAAGAACGAGTCGATTGTCTCGATGCGGAAACGACTATAATCATGGATGATACGGTTCAGGGCATCAGCACAACGCTTTCTAATATCTACATCACTAAGCTCCAGAGCCTGGATATTCTTATCTGCCTTGATGGCACTTAGATAGTCCTCGCCATCGGGCAAGCTATTCGCAATACCATACAGTTTGCTAAGGATACGGTTCTTCATCTCGCCCGTCGCCTTGTTGGTGAATGTAACAGCCAAGATAGATTTGTACTCGTCTGGATTGTTGACGAGCAACTTGATGTATTCGACGGCAAGGGTGAATGTCTTGCCGCTTCCTGCAGATGCTTTGTAGAGTTTCAGGGATTTTGTCATATCAAAAAGGATAAACAAAAGTTATATCTTCAAATTTTCATCTGCAAAGTTACGATTTTATTTTTTATTATCAAAAAGTATTAAGGAAAAGAAATTGTCTAACATTGTCTAAATTAAAAAAGCCTCGTCCCTTGATATAGGAACGAAGCCATATTGTGGTTTGCTATGTGTGCAATGAGTGATTTTTAGATCAACTCGATAGAACGCTTGACGAAGTTGTTGAGCGCTTCGCCCTTGAGAAGACCGTTCTGAAGAAGGGCAAGGTCGATGAGCTGGCGGGCAACGCTGTCGCTTGCTTCTGCCTTCGAATCGGAGAGAATCTGCTTGATGAGCTTGTGGTCGGAGTTGAGCACAACATTCATAGTGTCAGGCATTTCGCCATAGAATGCCATGCCTGGCTGAATCTTTGCCATGTCCTTCATACGACGCATGTACTCGCTCTGAGTGATGATGAGCGGTGCGGCAGTTTCGCCAAGTGCTTTGACATCAAACTGGAACTCAGTCTTGTCGATGGTAGGCATCTTCTCCTTAAAGGCTTCGGTGAGGGTCTTCTTGTCATCCTCGTTCACCTTGCTCTCGTTGTCATCCTTCTTGATGAGGTTGTCTACGATGTCGGAGTCAACGCGAACGAAACGGCTCTTCTCGAATTTCTGCTCGAACATTCCAAGGAGGGCAGAATCGAGTTGTCCGTCCATAAGAAGAACACTATAACCCTTTGCCTCAGCTGCTTCGATATAAGCAAACTGGTCATCCTTATTGTTTGCATAAAGATAAACGAGATTGCCGTCCTTATCAGTCTGGTTAGCCTCGATGAGAGTTTTGTATTCTTCGTATGTATAGAACTTGCCTTCTGTGTCCTTGAGGAGGGCAAACTTGTTGGCACGTCCGTAGAAGTCTTCTTCCGAAAGCATTCCGTAATGGATGAAAATCTTAAGGTCGTCCCACTTTGCTTCGAAATCAGCACGGTCGTTCTTAAAGATGCTTGCAAGACGGTCACTAACCTTCTTAGAGATATAACCGCTAATCTTCTTCACGTTCTTATCGCCCTGAAGGTATGAACGGCTGACATTCAATGGAATATCTGGAGAATCGATTACACCATGAAGGAGAGTCATGAAGTCGGGAACGATGCCTTCGACCGAATCTGTAACGAAAACCTGATTGCAATAAAGCTGAATCTTGTTCTTCTGAAGATCCATATTGCTCTTTATCTTTGGGAAGTAGAGCACACCTGTGAGGTTGAATGGATAGTCGACATTGAGGTGAATCCAGAAGAGTGGTTCGTCACTCATAGGGTAGAGGTCGCGGTAGAAATTCTTGTAGTCCTCATCCTTGAGGTCGGCAGGCTTCTTTGTCCAGATAGGGTTGGTCTCGTTGATGATGTTATCCTCTTCGAGTTCAATCTGCTTGCCGTCCTTCCAATCCTTCTTTTTGCCGAATGCAATTGGGATTGCGAGGAAGTGGCAATACTTGCGGAGTAGTTCGCTTACCTTGTATTCTTCGAGGAATTCCTTGCAGTCGTCGTCGAGATACATAATGATGTCTGTACCGCGATCAGCTTTGTCACTTTCTTCGATGTCGAACTCAGGACTGCCATCGCATGACCACTTTACTGCCTTCGAACCTTCTTTCCAACTCTTAGTAACAATCTCCACCTTCTTGCTCACCATGAATGATGAGTAGAAACCGAGTCCGAAATGTCCGATGATAGCATTTGCATCTTCCTTATACTGCTCGAGGAAGTCGGTAGCACCAGAGAATGCAATCTGGTTGATGTACTTATCAATTTCTTCTTCAGTCATACCGATACCACGGTCGCTAACTGTAAGAGTACCAGCTTCTTTGTCGAGTTTCACGTGAACTGTCAAGTCGCCTGCTTCGCCCTTGAGTTCGCCCTTGTTTGCAAGAGTCTTTAACTTCTGTGTGGCATCAACTGCGTTTGAAACAATTTCACGAATGAAGATGTCGTGTTCTGAATAGAGAAACTTTTTAATGACGGGGAAGATATTCTCTGTAGTAACCCCAATATTACCTTTAGCCATTTTTCAAATTAATTTTAATCTTACCTTCTTCAAGCGAAGCCACAATTGTGTCTCCAGCCTTTACCTCTTCTTCCACAATCATCTCGCTGATTGCATCTTCGAGATTGCTCTGAATGCTTCGGCGAAGTGGTCGTGCACCATACTGCTTGTCGTAGCCCTTCTCAGCAATGTACTTCTTTGCATCATCAGAGATTTCAAGGTGGTATCCGAGTGCTTCAACACGCTTGTAGAGTCCTTGAAGTTCCAAATCGATAATCTGCAAAATTGATGCCAACTCGAGTTGGTCGAATGTGATTATCTCATCAACACGGTTGAGGAACTCAGGCGAGAACTGCTTATTGAGCGCTTTCTGAATAACGCTACGACCCACTTCCTGGTCATTCAAGTCAATCATGGAAGCAAAACCAACTCCTCGACCAAACTCCTTCAACTGTCGTGTACCAACGTTGGAAGTCATGATAATCACTGTGTTGCGGAAATCGACTGTTCTACCGAGAGTGTCAGTCAAACGACCATCGTCCATCACCTGCAACAAGATATTATACACATCCTGATGACCTTTCTCAATTTCATCAAGAAGAACGATTGAGTAAGGCTTGCGGCGAACCTTTTCGGTGAGCATACCGCCTTCTTCGTAACCCACATATCCAGGAGGCGCACCAACGAGTCGGCTGACCGTATGCTTCTCCATATATTCGCTCATATCAATACGAATGAGTGCATCTGCCGAACCAAACATGTACTCTGCAAGTTTCTTTGCAAGGTAAGTCTTACCCACACCCGTTGGACCAAGGAACATGAATGTACCGATAGGACGATTAGGGTCCTGAAGGCCGCAACGACTTCGTTGAATGGCACTTACAAGTTTGTCGATAGCATTATCTTGAGCAATAACCGCATTCTTAAGTTCTTGACGCATTCCCTTCATGCGTATGCCTTCTGCTTGAGCCATACGAGTAACAGGGATTCCAGTCATCATCGAAACCGTTTCTGCCACCTTGTCAGCACTGACAGTTTGTCGGTTGTCAACAAGCTTTTCTTCCCA
>DCIW01000079.1:0-2655 GCA_002317225.1 Prevotellaceae bacterium UBA1716
TCGATTGAAGAAATGCGGTAACGCTCAATGCCTTCAACCTTGTCAAGTGCTTTTACAAGGTCAAAGAATGTCTCACCAGTCGAACGACCGAAGTCGCCAATGTTCACACCTGTGATAACGATTTCCTTTCCGCCTTCAGCAGCAACTTCCTCTGCTTGTTTTACGAGCGACTCGATGCTACCATTACGCGAACGACCACGAGCGATTGGAATGGTGCAATATGTGCAATAATAGTTGCAACCATCCTGAACCTTAAGGAAATAGCGAGTTCTGTCGCCATGTGAGCATGATGGAGCGAAAGAGAGAATCTCAGCTGTGCGAACGGTATGAGCACCATTCATTCTCTCCATTATCATCGGAATGATATTTGCTTTCTCGTTCGAACCAATCACAAGGTCAACTCCCGGAGTCTCAATGATTTCCTGAGGTTTGAGTTGGGCATAACAACCAGTTACCACAACAAATGCTCCCGGATTCTGCTTCACCAACTTATGTATGGCTTGACGACATTTGTGGTCGGCAACTTCTGTCACCGAACAAGTGTTCACCACACAAATGTCCGCAACCTCACCTTTCTGCGCCTTTGTCACACCATGCTTCTTGAGTTCTTGAGCCACGGTAGAAGTCTCGGCAAAGTTGAGTTTACAGCCAAGGGTGAAGTAAGCCGCCTTTTTACCTTGTAATATGCTTGAATCAATCATAAGTTTCTAATTTGGTGCAAAGGTACGAAAAATCTTTCGGATAACAAAAAAAAAGTTTTTTTTTCGCGAAAACAGCAAACATTCTACCAAATTAGGTCTAATGTGTTGATATTCAATGTAAATGTGTTGGTAGAATGTTGCTCAAACATTCTACCAACATTCTACCACTATCTACCATTCTAAAATAGAGACGTTTCGTGTTGAAAATACATTTCCTATACGTTCAATCGTCATCATAGTAATGAATGAGGAAGTCCGTGCAGACGGACATCGATGTCCGTATAGGCGGACTTTCCTTTTCTTTTAGAAGTTTTTGCATTTTCTTATTATGATTAATCGTGTAGAATGAGGTAGAATGTTGGTAGAATGTTGGTAGAATGTTTGAGCAACATTCTACCAAGTCATAAGTCTTGAATATCAGTTGGTTATCTTGTATTTGGTAGAATGTTTGCTAAAATCAGCAAAAAAACTTAAAAAAAATCTTGCAGAATAACAGACGTCATATTTTTTCAAAAAAAATCTCTTTATTATATAATAAAAGGTGTACTACTTACGTTATTATAAATGTAAGTGAACCAATAAAAGAGTTATTCATCAACCCCCGTTTGCCTATGGTATATTCTACTCCTAAGAAAACATCCAAAACCAAAATTATTGAAATCAAGAAAGCAGTTAAGCCAAACGAGGACACTATGTATTTCCTCAAGCTTTTTGCCAGAGCATATAATCCTGTTGCTGCAACCGTTTGATACGTGTGCATTAGGATGCTCAATTAAACAAAATTCGTTTTGGACACATTAAAAATCATTTCGTTGTTGACCTCAACAAAGGAGGTCAAGCAGTTGGGTAAGGCTATCGCTGATAGCAAGAAAATAAGAGTTAAGGTTGGCGGATTGATAGGTTCGTCAGCCCCACTTGTGTTTGCTTCGCTAGCCCCCCATCCCCCAAAGGGGGAGAGTGTGCAGGATGGTTCTGTTACAGGAGGAGGGCGTAGTTTTCTCTTCGTGTTGAGCGATCCTGATGAGGCGGGCTATTTCTATCACGACCTTGTGCAACTGATAGGTGAGGAGAAGGTGCTCTTCTTCCCATCTTCCTACAAGCGTGCCATCAAGTACAACCAAAAAGACGGAGCAAATGAGATATTAAGAACTGAAGTCTTGACAAAGGTGGTTGCTACGGCTCCCCAATCTCGCGATGGGGAGAAAGCGAAAGAACCTCTTTTGATTGTCACTTATCCCGAGGCATTAGCCGAAAAGGTAGTATCGAGAAAGGACTTGAGCGACAGGACTTTAGTGATGAAGACAGGTGACGAACACGATGTTAACATCCTCGAAAAGAAACTGATGAATCTTGGTTTTTCAAGAGTGGATTATGTCTACGAACCAGGACAATTTGCTGTTCGTGGTAGTATCCTCGACATCTATTCGTTCTCTTCCGAATACCCTTATCGCTTAGACTTCTTTGGTGATGAGATTGATTCTATCCGAACATTTGATGTGCAGTCACAGCTCTCGCAAGAGAAGGTGAAGGAAATGACCATTGTGCCTGCCATCGCAGAGAAGGCAACAGACTATATTTCGTTCCTCGAATTCTTGCCAAAAGACACAATCGTAGTGTCTCGCGACTTGGTTTATGCTTGTGACAAGGTTGCGCAGATTTATGATGAAGGCTTTGCAACTCAGGCACTTTTCGAAGGTTCTGATGAGGCCTTGATAAGGGAACATGTGATGGTTAATGGCGATTTGTTCCTCCGACAAATCAACAATTTCAAGAGCATCGAAATAAAGAAGGAAGGTGATATCCAGTTCTCCACTTCTCCCCAACCGCACTTCCATAAGAACTTCGACCTTGTGAGCGAGGAGTTTCACAAATTGATGGATGACGGTTATAAGATTAGTATCTTTGCAGATAGCGAAAAGCAGATAAAACGCTTGCAAGATATCTTTGAGGAGAT
>DCIW01000079.1:2728-3240 GCA_002317225.1 Prevotellaceae bacterium UBA1716
GAAGGCTTCATTGACCATCTCAACAAACGATGCTATTTTACAGACCATCAGATATTTGACCGTTTCCATAAGTATAACCTGAAGTCGGACAAAGCTCGCAGAGGAAAGGTTGCTCTCACTCTTAAAGAGATTCAGCAATTCGAACTCGGCGACTATGTGGTTCATATTGACCACGGTGTTGGACGATTTGGTGGTTTGGTAAGAGTCCCTGAGAATGGTGTGATGCAAGAAAAGATAAAGATTACCTACCAAGATGGTGGTACCATCTTTGTCAGCATTCATGCTCTCCATAAAGTATCAAAATATAAAGGTAAGGACGGCGAGCCTCCACGTGTCAACAAACTTGGTAGTGGTGCGTGGGAAAAGATGAAGGAACGTGTCAAGTCGAAGGTGAAGGACATCGCCCGCGATTTGATTCGACTTTATGCCCAACGACGAAAGGAGAAAGGATTTGCGTTCAGCAGAGATTCTTATCTTCAGCATGAGTTGGAGGCAAGTTTCGTTTATGAAGA
>DCIW01000006.1 GCA_002317225.1 Prevotellaceae bacterium UBA1716
GGATCACATCAAAATCGTCTAACTTACTAAAAGTTAGGCGATTTTCTTTTTATACTGACCGAATATGGTGCAAAAAGCGGGGCAGGAGTAGTTTTGAAAATGGTTAGTGCATTATTTTGGGGTGGTTCGTGGGTTTCCTCTTCGGATTCTGTGCCCCACTATTTGAGATGCTGACCGATATTCACAGGGCAAGCCAAGTGCCAATAGACAGTCCAGTCGAGAGATTCCCCCGGCTTGAGAAGTGTGTAAGGCCCTTGTTCCTCGAGTTCGCAGTAGAGCGCATCCTGATGCACATAAACCTGAATCTCATCTTCGCCAGGAGCTGCCTCGCCAGCTTTCAAATCAAGGAAGTACTTGGTAAGAACGAGCCCATTGCTGCGATACCTCAGCCAACTCATACCTTTACCAATATGGCTGCTAGAAGCCGATGACAAAGGTTTGCCATTAGCATTGATCTTACGCTGCTTGTCAACCTTGTCGATGTCATATTTAGCCACACCCTTGTCTTGCTTGAAGTTCATCAAGCCTGCAGGCCATATACTGTCGATAGGGGCATCAAACGAGATTGTGCCCTCTCCCGGAACACGAGTCACCTCCCATGGAGCCACACGACGTTCCTCGCTACCCTCATTCATGATAGAATAAGTAATAGCGAAATACACCTCATCAACAACGCTAAAAGTCTTGCGGATACGCAAAGGGAAACGCTCCGACAAACCGCTTGTCATGATGATTTTGCCATCCTTCTGCTCCACAGTGTAGCGACCCATATCATGCTCACGCACAGGTGGCCAGTTCCATTCCTTCTGCGGACTTGTCCAGAAAGTGCTTCCATACATATTGGGAGCGGGATTCTGTGACAGAACCTCGAGCGAGTCACACTTGAGCGACATGATACGTGCACCGTTAGCAGCATCGATCACCATGGTTACGTTGCCATTCTTCGTTTTCAGTTCATAGTTCTCTGCAGGTTCTTTCTGAAAGCGCATTCGTCCAAACTGCGCCAAACATGTGCTTGCAGATAGCAGTAGAAATGCCAACAGCGAGATCTTTTTCATCATATTATTTGTTTGTTATTTAAGTTATTAGGTGAATTTTCGGGAAAACATATCGGGGGCAATCCCCTTTCTGCCAACAACGAATAATGTAATTATAAGGTTTATTAATTGCAAAAGTACATAATATTATTCATATGGCAAACTTTTAGGAAAGAAAAAGGAGATGGTGAGAAGTGGTTTTAGAAAAATAACACCTCACTTGAATTTCCCGTTCAATATCCTGTTTCGGATGCACTTGACTGCGGGTTTGTAGTTGTCAATCTCCATGCCTTCGATGGTTCGGAGGAGTTCGCCCATAAGTTCGGGATAGAAGGTTGACATGCGATAGGCAATCTTCATACAAATAGACTGAATGCCTGGAAACTCCGTTGGGTCGGCCATGTGGTCGAGACAGAAATCGAGGAAGTCGCTACGAAGATCATCTTCTGTCATCTTAAGACGCTCGATAATATTGAGCGTGAGTCGACGAACGGACGAGTTGTCGGTAGACATGGCATGGTCTATCAGTTGGTGAAGAATAGGTTGGAGTTGGGAAAGTTCCTTGTGCGTTGCCTTGGTCAATCCCCAAAGGGCATTGCGTGCAACCTGATAATCTTCATCATCTATAAACTTAGTGATAAAGCCAATGAAATCGTTGGTCTCCTTCACTGCTTGATATATTGCTTGGGCTTCGCCTTCGGAGTAGGAGCCCAGGAGTTGTTCGCGTGTAATGTACATATTATATTAATTGACGGACAAAGATAGTAAATAATGGTTACATAAGTGGCATATAAAAGGGGAAATCGAATATTTATGCATAAATATGTAAAATAAGTGGTAAATTATTTTGGTAATTGTGAATCAAAATATAACTTTGCATTCGATTACACTTAACTTTACTTCTATGGGAAATCGATTCTTAACGGCACTTTGTTTGTGCATGACCTTTGCAATGGGTTATGCTCAGGCTCCTTCAAGTCCTCCAACAAATATCAATATTGACAAATTCTATACTAAATACATGCAGTATAGAGGTATTGAGATTGTGTCGTCGGACAAGACTCCAGACAGTTGCATGACTCAAGTGTACAATCAGGTTGAAGCAATAACTGACTTGGTGGATGACGAGGTGGTCGAAGCATTGGCAAAGAATAAGGTTCGTGTTGCTGTGGCAGGCAGATACGAGGGCATCACCGAATTTCCCGATTATGGAATTAAGACTCCTTCGTCTGATATTATTATAAGAGGTGTAGGAGGTAAGGTAGGATTGCCTACTTTCTGTGCTGAAGAGAATGTGTTGGCTTATCAAATTGACCCTAACTTTGCAGAAGATATATTCGTGAAGTCATTCGGTTTGACTCTTTTCGAACAAGGCGTATTTGCTGTTCATCCTGACGCGAAGATTGCGCTCAATCGTCTGTACAATGATGCCAAAACTTCAGGAAGATTTGAGGGAACTTACGCTATGACTTCTGCAGAAGAATACCTCGCTGAAGGTGTGCAGGACTGGTTTGATGTGAACTGCGAAGCACCTCTCCCTAATGGTGAGCACAACTGGGTGAACACTCGTGCAGACTTGAAGAAATACGACAAAGGGCTTTATGACTTTATCGGCAAATATATCGCTATACCTCAAAGACATATAAGTAAACATCCGCTTGTCAATCTCTACAAGAAGGATGATAAGAAGGCTTATGCGAAATTGCATGAAGAGAAGAAACTCAACATTGATGTGCCTAATTGTGTTGTGGAGAAAGTAGGCAAAGAACTTGCTGAAAAACTTAATCTTGACACCAAGTTCTACAAGAAACATGTAAATAGTAATGGCATCCATATCCTTTCATCCGACAGAGTACCAGACAGTTGTCTTGCCCAAGCACATAAGACGGTATATTGCATGACAGCCATGTTGCCTCAAGAAGTGCTTGATGCTATGACAAGAGTTCACACTCGAGTGGTAGTAATGGCTAAGGATGAGGTGACAATCGATGTGCCAGAGCATAATAGCCTGAAGCATGACAAGAAAATCAATTGGAACTTGCGTGCTCGCGGTCTTGGTGGCACTCTCGAAGAACCAATCACTTCGTGTGCAGAAGAGAATGTAATGGCTTATGCTTGGGACAAATATCATGCCGAGGATATCTTGATTCATGAGTTCTCACATTCCATCCATCTCATTGGTATATTGCAAGTTGACCCAACAATCAACGGCCAACTCAAGGACTTGCTTAACCAAGCAAAGGCTGAAGGCAAATGGCATGACACTTATGGTGGAACGGTATTTGAGGAGTATTGGGCTGAAGGTGTGCAAAACTGGTTTAACGTGAATGCCGAAACTCCTTATCCTGACGGAAAACATAATCAGATGAACACGCGTGAGGAAATGAAGAAGTATGACCCACGTTTGTATGCTTTGATTTCGAAATATTTCCCTGAGACTAACGCTCAGATTGGAAAACATAGAAAGGAAAACAAATACAAGATAAAATAAAAACTAACACATTAATAACTATGAAAAGAATTGAGAAACACCCTATCCTGGAAATTCCTGCTGAGGATTTCGTAGAGTTTGTTTATGAAGGTAAGACCGTGAAAGGACAACGTGGCAAGACTATCGCCGCAGCTTTGCATCAAGCAGGCTATCCTATTCATAGTCATAGTATTAAAGGCAGATGTCGCAGTCTTGAATGTGGCATCGGCAAGTGTGGTGCGTGCGAAATGCTCGTGGACGG
>DCIW01000083.1 GCA_002317225.1 Prevotellaceae bacterium UBA1716
CGACGATGTCGCCCTTGGAGTAGACGCAACCGTGGGATACGATGTGGTCAGCGAATGAGTTGATGTCGAGAACAGTCTTTGCCTGGGCATGGGCATAGGCACGCTTAGCTGCTGCTGGGTCTGATGGGTTGCCCATCATGGAGAGAGAGTAGTTGATCATAATAGAGGCCCCCCGACCCCCCAAGGGGGCGGCCATCCGGTTTGGTGTGGGGTTAGTCCGGAAATGGTTAATGTTTGTTATTTTGATAGTACAAAGTTACGATATTTTTTAGGGGAATGCAAGTGATTAATTGAAGACAAATGTATTATAAATCAGTAGTATGCAATAGTGTGCAATAGGTGTGTGATATATTTGGAAAAGTCAATAAAATTGCGTAACTTTGTGGAAAATTAAGTAGTAATCATTACCCTTCGCGAAAAATGAAAAATAGTAAAAAGTATTTAAAATAGAAAAAATAATAGAACCTATACGGTAATTTGATGGAACGTCGCTATCGCTCCTCAAATTTAACTTCAATGTAAACTTCAATGAAACTTCAATGAAAACATTAACTCACCTGCGTTCTTTGAGCTGAAGGTTGCAGAAAAATTGTAGAAACATTGCAGTAAAATTTGAGCGAAGCGTTCCTAAAAAAAAGAACGAAGTTCTCAACTTAAAAAACATAAAATATTTTTATCTATTTTTTTATATTTTTCTTTCCTAGCGCTTTGCGCGTAAAAAATCACTATCATGAAAAATTGCTTTATTTCAAAGACTGATCTGGCGGTCGCTTACTTTCCATTTATCAACCAGAATGCGGCTCGTAATAAGTTGATGCAGTTCATTAACAATAATGCGGAGCTGATGCGGAAACTTGAGGGGGTGGGGTACACTCGATTATGCAGGTCGTTCTCGCCAAAGCAAGTAGAGATTATCGTAAATCATTTGGGAGATCCGTTCGGAAGATCTAAATGATTTTGGAGTGGTAACTAAGTATACCCCCAACGGGGGAGAATTATATAGGGCAGGGTGTGAACTCTGTTATATGTTAGTGTAATCTCGTCAGGCAACCCCAATGGGGTGGCATTATTACATTGCTAATTTGATGGTAACTTCAGCTCGACGACCTTCTTGTAGGCAAATACTGTCGCCCCGATGGGGCTTCGAATAGGTTATGCCGATTTTTTATAACAGGGTTTTCACCCTGCCCTGTACAATACCACCCCTTTGGGGTTTATCATTCTACTTCTAATAGGGTTAGAGTATAAACCATTCAACTTTTTCTTGGGAAGTACACCACTTTGGGGTAATGGCAGTTGCTCGAAAGTAACATGTAACATATAACTGTTACAAAAATAGGTAACCTATGGGGTGGGGGTGTCAGAGGGCTATTATTTATATTATATATATTATTATATAATATATATAATATAAATAATAGAGGTTAGGGTGTGGGTGGGAAGGTATTATATAAATGTAACTGTTACATGTTACAATCGGTCCCTCCACCTCCCGGGGGGCATGAAGAAAGGTCTGGGAGGATGACTCTCAGACCTTTGTGTTTAGGGGGGAGTGGGGAATGATTTATTTGTTGAGAATGAGTTTGATTAATGCTTTCACGTCATACTTATCAACGTAGCTATCTCCATTCACATCGTAGAGAGGGTTAGTTGCTAATCCGTTGGGCAAATAATTGATCAAGGCAGTAATGTCGGCTACATTGATATATCCGTCACGGTTAATATCACCTTTTTCGTACGTCTTACTTATTCGCCACCCCTCTGGGATATAGCCCGAACCGGTAATTTCGGGGAGTAGAGCCTGACATCTGAACGTGCCATTCGCCGCTACACCGTCCATCCATTGGTCGGTATATTTCTTGTCAGCCCAATCGATGAATGATACTTCCACATCCGTTAGGTTGGAGCAGTTGGCAAACATGCTTTTGTAGCAGTTGTTGGCAAGGGTGGTGGCTGTCAATGAAGGTGCTTTGACGAGGCTTGTGCAGTTCTTGAAAAGATAGACGAAGCATAACGCATTAGGTATGGTTGTCTCTACGCCCAAATTGTCGATAAGGCTCATGAGGTTTCCGCTGGCGGTCAGTTTGCCTGTCATGACAAAGGTGGAGTATGATGTTTCCTCTTTTAGGTTAGAGACCGTATTGCTGAATCCATTTGGATTATTGCCTCGCATCTGCACTTTCTCTCCTTCGGCAAGAGTGATGGTAGAGAAGTTCCAGTTGGTCCAGGTGTTGCCTTCGTCGAGGCTGATTTGGATGGATGGATTATTGTTGTAGTGATTTACGAGTTTGATGGTAGATGTTCCGGTTGATTTGAAGGTGAGATAATTTCCTTCGCCACATCTGGTGCATTTGCCATCCACAAAATTATGCCCGAGTGCAGAGCCGCTTTTTATGAGTTGTGTGTCGGTGTATTTGATATTGTCAATTGTCAATGTTGCAGTATATTTATAAATGCGAGGGCTTGTGCAGGTTGCATTATATATGATAATCTTGATTGTTCCATCGGCAACTCTGGCTGTGGCACTGCTTGATATGTAGCTGCAGTCTTCGCGTGTGCAGTGTACGGTGCATTTTGCGCTTTCGTGATCGCTTGCCCATTCCCACAGGCCGTCCAATTCGTGTTTAATTGGTAAGGTGACGTCCGCTATTTCAGCACTACTTGTTTCGCTTGAGTAGTTCTTGTTGCAGATGTTGCAGTGGTAGTGACGGATGTTGCCTGTGGAGGTGCAATTAGGTTCCACACGTTCCACCCAGACGCCCTTGTGATAGGTCTTGCTGTTGATGTTTGAATTGGTGTAGTACACCTCGCCTTTCGTGGTGCCATTACAATACTTGTCTTGGTACTTATAAACTTTATAAAAAGTATGTGCTGGGATATATTCCCACTTCACTGGATAGTTGTCTGTATTCAATTTCTGCTGCCATTCTGTATTTTCATTCAGATAGTAAGTAACATAGCCCGACTTGCATTGGGCGTAGGTTACGACTATGTTTGAATCATCAAATTTAGCGTTTGTTTCGCTTGCAGTTGTGAAAGCCTTGCCACCACATGAGTCGGTGAGGCAGGCATTATATTTTGTCCTGGTTGCTGATGACCTCACACGTCCCGCGATGCCACCCACAAACTTATTGCTGCCCGCATAGTGCAGTCCGCAGCGGCTGAAACAACGGATTATGCCACCAAAAGATTTGTTCTCGTCGTTGATGTAGCCCATTATGCCGCCGATGTATGGATCTTTACCATTTGTGTATATCGAACCGATACTGTTGCAATACATTATTTTTGCGTCGGTGTTTGTGTTGTTGTCAACATATCCTACGATGCCGCCGATGCAGTCAGTGCTGTTGCCTGCTTTGATGACACCGGCGTACTGACAACTATATATTTCTGAACTGATTTTTGTGCCAGGTTCAAACGAACCGACAATGCCACCTATATGATGTTGAGCAACTCCATTGATATTTATGTTTACATTAGAGTATATGTTGGAAATTATTATATTAGATTTTGCAAGTCCAACCACAGTTCCTATATTCGAAACGTTGCTTTCGCTGGATGTCATTGTGCCGTTAAGTGTGAAGTCCTTAATAGTGCATGTTTCAACGACCCCAAAAAGCCCTTGGTTGCTTGTTTTATAATTGAGGTTCAGACGGTTGATAGTATGAAGATTACCATTAAAAGTTCCAGAAAACGGAATTTTTGCGTCGCCAAGAGGTATAAAACTATCTGTAAGCCAAATGTCATTGATGAGTTTGATAAACACTCCATTAGGAAATTTGTTTTGTGCAATTTCCAATCTGATTTGGTCGAGTTGTCCACCTGTTTCAACCAGATAGGGATCTTTTTGGGTTCCTGAGCCATCGATTGCCCATGATAACGTAGGGAACAGGAATGTAGCGATAAACATCGCTGCAATGCGTAGGTAGATTCGTTTTTCCATAAGTAATTCGGTATTTGGTTATTAGGGTTGACATTTTTTTTGATGGGCCTGTCAAGGTATGTGTACTTTTATTGCCCATTTCGGTCGCAAAGATAAATGTTTTTCGGGAAACAACCAAATTTTTTGACGTATAGTATAGGGAAAAATGCTTTTTATTATGATTTCGTGTTCATGAAAAAAAGTTTTATATGTTTTCGTTGTTTTATTATAAAAAAAATTTGGTGGTATGGAGGAAATGTTGTACATTTGCAGTTGGAATGTAATAAAAAGAAATGTTTTAATAATCTTAGAACCAAAAAACTATGAACAAAATTGTACTTAAATCGGTCATGGCTCTTGTGGCTATGTTTGCTTTTGCATTGAATTCGAATGCAACCGCCCCTACAGGTGGTGAACCAGATGAATTGGAACCTACCACTCCAACCATTACTCTCGATGAGGATGCAACTAAAATCCAAACAGGCATTATTGATGCTGCTTGTGACGTGACAGTAAAGCGTACAATGACAGCGGGCAAGTGGAACACTCTTTGCCTCCCATTCGGTATGTCAGAAGATGAGATCAATGCTAACTTTGGAGTAGGTGCAAAGGTAATGGAGATGGTTAATATCACTGCTGATGGTTTGGTAGAGTTTGAAACTACTACAGAAATCAAGGCTTGCTACATGTATATCGTCGATCCTGTAGATAACGTAACTGAGATTGAGGCTGTAGGAAAGACTGGAATCGGTAGCGCTCAAAGAAATATGATGAATCTATTCATAGAAATGGAATCTTATTGCTATGTTGTTATTGCTAACGCTAATAAATTAGAAGTTACATCAGATATTTATGATAATTTCTGTGCTTATATTCTTAGCAATAACAAATTCTACGAAATAGATAGCGACATGACCATAAAGGGATTCAGATGGATTATCCAAGATATGTATAATTCACCAGCTGCACAAGCTAAGAAGCTCACTCTCAGTCTTGATGGCGAGGTGACTGCTATCAGCGAAATTGCAGAAGGCAGCAAGGTGAAAGGTGCATCGTACAACCTCGTTGGCCAGCGTGTGAATGCTGATGCTAAGGGCATCGTGATCGTGAATGGTAAGAAATATTTTAACAAGTAAACAATACTCTCGAAACAATGAAAAAGACATTTATCGCTCCTACAGTGGAGGTAAAGAGCATGGCTGCTACAAGTGTCATCTGCACAAGTGATGTAACGGGTGGTTTGAGATCCACTTCGCCTGCTCTCGGTTATGGTGGCACTACAGGTGCTAACAATATCCTTTCTGCTGACGCTAAGCGTATTAGCTGGGATTAAAAATTGATTTTGAAAAATGGAATGAAAGGTCTGGGAGGGTGACTCTCGGGCCTTTTTTGTGAGAAAAATGTTTTATGTATTTTAGTTGTTTTATTTGAATAAAACGGCTCTTCTTCAATTTGGTTGAAAATATGGATATATATGTTTTAGCTTACGCAAAGAAAATATTGCATAGCAATAGAAAAATTCTCTAAAGAGCGTCGGTCAAGCCGAACGATAAGACTGCGTCATAAAATTCTTTCTGCGAAAGCGTCGCAAGCGAACGATAAGCTTCGCATAAAATGATATTGTTTCTGATGAAAAATGAAAATATCGCAAGCGATTTAAAATGACGGAAAATCTTAGTTGCAGGACTTATATGGGAGATTTTCGGCGGAGCATTTTTAAGCCGTATAGGCATTTTCTCTAAATATCACAATAGAAAACATATATATTTTATGCGTAGCAATTTTATTCATTTTCCAGACGGAGTCATTTTCTTTCGCATACGCTCAAGGAGCTGAAGGTTCTTTAACGTAAGCTTAATATTCGTCTTTTCTTAACCGTACAGGGAATACTTTTTTACATATTGTTACACAATAAATGGAAAAAATCACTATCTTTGCAGCAAATTTATAATTAGCGCTATATGAAAAGATATTTCTCCATTATGCTTTTCTGCCTTGTGGCTGTTGCGGCAAACGCCTATTCACTGAGCGGAAAAGTCAAGACTGACTCCCTGTCAGCAATACCCTATGTGTCGGTATACCTCAAAGATGTACACATGGGTACTACCACCGACTTGGATGGTAAGTATGAACTCAAAGATATCCCTGCAGGCAAGCATACCCTCGTAGTGTCTTACGTTGGTTATGAAACTCAGACCTTCGATTTCACACTCGAGAAGGACGGATATCGCGACTTCACACTCCACGAGCAGTCAATAACTCTCGACGACGTGTTTATCACTCCAAACGGTGAGAGCATACAGATATTCATCCTCAATCAGGTGGTGAAGAATACAAAGAAACTCAAGGACAGAGTGTCATCGTACCAAGGCTATGCGACTGCACGTTTCGAGCAGAAGAACAACACCATAAAGGACTTTGTTAGCCGATACAAAGCTATCGAGATTGCCATGGACATGTTACTCGGCACTGTCGGCTATAAGAAGATTTTCCATTGTATGATGGACCATCCCGACCTACGCGTAGAGATGGCTAAGGATATCACTTTCGATGGCAAGATCCGGGCGAGTGCCACTCGAGTTACCTCATGCACACCATCTCTCACAGCAACGGAGACAGAAGCATGGGCCAAGAAAGACTGGCGGATGAACGAGAATTTGTATGATGGTGCCTATCAAATGATGGCAAAAATAAAGGCCGCTTATGAAAAGAAGAAAAAGAAAGAACCAGAGAAGGCCGAAAAAATAATTAATTACGAAGGAGCATATCACGAGAATGGTAATACTGTTCATGTCATTTCGTTAGGCAAAGATAAAGACAAGTCCGAATTCCATATTGTGGATGATGTCTGGCAGATTCGTAGAATCTCTACACTTAGAACAAGAGATGATAAGACGACTAATATGGAGTTCCAGGCATTCAGCAAGACTCTCTATATGCCTGTGTCATATTTTGACGATGAGGAATTCATGGACATGCGTAAGGAATGTGTAGATCTTCTCAAGGAATTGGAAAAGGAAGACACTTCAAAGATGAGCGAAAAGAAACTCAAACAGCATCAGGAGGATATCGCCATGGTGAAGCGCCACATGAACGCCGATGCGAGCCGAAAAAGGGCTTCACTCTCGTTTAACTATAAGAATCTGAAGATGAAATAACACCAAATTTGCAATTTAGTTGAAAAGAGATTACATCCTTTGAAAGTAAATGCGGAGTAAATATATTTGAGTAAATTATATTTTGAAATATTGGTGTCCGGTAAATATTATTTCCCACAGAGCCACAGAGCTCTCAGAGGCCTCCGGTTAGAAATATTAGAGCACACAGGCTTCGGCACTTCGTGCTACGCAAGGGAGATCACGGAGCCATCCGGAGAGTGTGGCATAGTTTGCTGGCTCGCAGACTCTGTGCCCTCTGTCGCGAAGCTCGGAACGAGCCAAAGCCTGTGGGCTCAAAAATACTAATTGCAAAAAACTCAGTGAGCTCTGTGCCTCTGTGGGAAATAAAAAGAAATAAAGCTTACGCAGAAGAACCTTTCGCTACTTGAGCGTATGCGAAAGAAAATATCGCAGGCGATTTAAAATGACGGAAAATCCCTGCTATGAGATTTCTGAACTGCATTTTCAGCGGAGCATTTTAAAGCCGTATAGGCATTTTCCCATTATCACAAGGTAAACCATATATATTTTATGCGAAGCAATTTTATAAATTTTCCAGACGGAGTCATTTTCTTTCGCATACGCTCAAGTATCTAAAGGTTCTTTAGCGTATGCTTAACATTTGTCTTTTCTTAACCGTACAAGGAAACTTTTAATTATAATAATGCGAAAAGTCAAATGGGGGAAAATGAATTGACAAAATGTTACGAGAATACTTAATTTTGTAATTATTTTGTTCTAATTTGGACAAAAATGAAAAATTGTTTGAATATTTATGCAAGGAATCAAATATAAAGTGTAATTTTGCATCGAATTTTGGGAAATGTTAAAAGATAAAGGGACAAACGAATATTAAAAGCATAACGAAACACATAACCTTACAATCTCACAAACATTTCAACCGATTCGCAATGATGAACTAACAATAATCCGATTCTTTATAACACATTTATGGGAACTATTATGAAAACATTATTCGGGGATTTATCCATCAAAGCAATCATTGCAGCAATGATTGTGACGTTTCCGCTCTGTGCCAACGCACAGATATCCGGTACAACAATTTCGCTCGACGGCAACAAAGGTAAACTGCTCCTCTCTGAAGGTGCGGGTACTGGTGTCTATTCCGCTTTCTGGAAACACGAGCAAGCGCCAATACAGTTGGTGATGTCCAACCGTGCCGATGGCGAAAAGGCTGAATTCAACGGCACTACAGATGTAGTCCATGGAATCAACCCAGAAACAGGTCTCTTCACCACATTGCCTAACAACATGACTGTCGAGTCGGACAACAAATTGGCCATCTACAACTGGTCAACTCATTATGATTGTTCGTACTTTGCAATTATCGCTCCTAAGGGATACCGCATCTTGCGCTATATTATCGATGCTGATGTGTCGGGCAATGAAAATACTGACGATGTGGATTTCCGTGAGTTCCACATTGCAGAACATGCAACAAAGATTGTTGACGACGAATATGCTTACAAAACAACTGCAAACGGAAGCAGTACTGTAATCGACCGTGTGCTCGACTACTCTTCGCCACGTTTGTACTTCAAGGTTACATTTCCGTCTTCGTCTTCGCAGTATTCGTTCAAGTTCACTTCTTTCAAGGTTGTCTATGCTATTGACAAACCTTTCGAAGCATCACTCCCTAACACGATCGATGATATAGTAACCAACAAGTTTGGTTCGGGTATCATCAATCTGGGTGCGTTCAGCACTAACAGCAACAGCAAATGGACCTTCACATCGAGCAATGTGAATGCACTCTCCGAAGTGGAGGTGTACGATGTGTCGGAGAACAAAGACCTTGATTTTACACAGGTAAACGGTTCGCCTTATTATTTCACCGCAACTAATGGTGAATACATGATGGAAGCACCAAAGCAGTTCCGTATCGTGGGTGCGAAGGTTAACTTCCTGAATGCCATCACAAGTGAACCAACTGTTGAGACAGGAAGTATTAATGTAACTACGGTTACGGGTACGCTCACATCATCTAAAACAAGTTCTTATGCTTATTTGTGGACAGGAACAGATAAGGCTTTCACTATTACTGAGACTAATTCGAATAATAATATCAATAGTACAAACGATGATGGCGATTTGAATTTCCATTCTGGTAGTTCCGCATCAAGCACTTACACTATTGCTGCTCCTACAGGATATGTGATTACAGGATATTCGTTCGATGCTTCAAGATCGGATAATAGTAAACTGTTACGATAACTGCAGGAAGTAACTCATTAACTGTTACAAATAAAGTACAATCATTCAGCGTCAGTGACTTGGAAGATTCTTCTACTTCTTTCACTGTTGCTGGTAATAATGTGCCAGTTCTTTTCGACAACTTTACGATTAGCTATAAGTCGGCAAGTTCTGGATCTTCAGAATCAACCACTCCAACTCTCACGGTCACTTGCAATGAAAACATTTCGGCTAAGACTGTGTTTGATAATCCAGTGCAAGCAAACTCTGCCACCAACTACTATCGCATCCCTGCTATAGCAAAGACAGCAGACGGCAATCTCCTTGCCATCTCCGACTTGCGTATCGGTGGCTCGGGTGATATTGGTGCGAATAATGCCATCAGTCTTGTAGCAAAGAAGAGTGCGGATAACGGTGCTACTTGGGGCACAGAAAGCACTATCATCGCTGGTAATGGCAATGGTTTCGACTATGCTCATGGCGATGCCGCTGTAGTTGCTGATAGCGAGACTGGCAAGATTATCCTTCTTACAGCATCAGGCGAGACTGGTTATAGTAATGGTGGTGTGCAGCTTGGACAGTATTATAGCACAGATAACGGCGCTACTTGGACTGGAGGCGAAATTACTTCTGCCATCACGTCTGCATTTACTGCAGCAGGCCTTACAGTAGAGAAGAAGTTCTTCACAAGCGGACGTATCATCCAGAGTAAGAAGGTGAAGGTTGGCACAAGCTATCGTATCTATTCGGCAATGTGTACGGGCAACGGTAGCATCGTGATGTATTCGGACGACTTCGGTGAGAGTTGGGCAGTCCTTGGAAGCCAAGTTGCATACTCTGGTGGCGACGAGACAGTGCTCGAAGAACTTCCAAATGGCGACCTCCTTCTCAGTGCCCGTTTGAGTGGAATGGGTCGTGGCTTTGCAGTTTACAATTATAGCAGCTTGACTGAAGGCACAGGTGCTTGGAACGCAACTACTGCTACAGGCATCGCTACAGCCACAAACTGCAATGGTGAGATGCTCCTCGTTCCTACTAAATATAATAATGTATATGTGCTTCTCCATTCAGTAGCTCTTTCTGGTCGCGAAGATGTGACTATCTACTACAAGATTATTGACAATTCATCATCTACTAAAGCATACAACACTCCATCATTCTACCAAAGTGGTTGGGAAGTGTTCAAGCAGGTAAGTTCAACTACTTCTGCATACTCTACAATGGTGCTCGATACAAATGGTAATGTCGCATTCCTCTATGAGGAAAGCCTTAACGGTGGATATGACATTGTGTTCAATTCGTTTAAGGTGGATGTCGCAGTGCCTACCACAGCATCATCATATACTGCATCGCTCTATGATAAGAGAGGTGAGGAAATCGAGGTGACTGAGACAGTTGAGTACACTTCGACACTTGAACTTACCGACCTCAACAATGATGCTATCAAGTTCAGCATCGATGGTCTTACTGATGGCCAGAAGGCACTCTTCAACATAGAACTCGACCTCCTTCCACTCGACCCACATATCCAGACAATCAACGTGTCAGTTAAGGCGGGTGAGCAAGTGTATAATCGTATTGTGAGCTCTCTCGACTATGAATTCAGCGATGATGGCGAGCCTCTCGCAATCGCTGTCAGCGACGAAGACTATGTGAAGGACGGTAGCATCCTCTTCTTCCAAGATGCCTTCAATGAGAATGAGAATTCCACTAATATAGGAAATGGAAAGTCGAACTTCTTCCTCATGGGTAGTGTGTTTGATATGTACACTCGTGATGACAATAAAACGTATGACTCGGGTCTCCGCATGTACAAGTCGCCTCTGCCATCTAAGGGTGATGAAGGCTATCCAACTCAGGAATCAACTTGGAACTCTACTTACCTTATGGGGGCAAATAAGATTCCATTTACCAATATTGACAAATTCAGCACTACTGAAGGACCTGACGAACTGTTGGAAACTGATTTGTTGGCACGAGTGACTGCTGCTGGCATGAACTATGACCTCGAATCGGGTGTGCTCGATCCAAAGAAATTCACCGAAGCTGCCGACAACACACTTAATGTTTACATCTACTCATGTGATATTCCTGTTTACAATATTACTCCAAATCTGCACATCGCTTATCGTTTCTACGATGTGAAGGCTAAGCTTAATGTTGTGAATGAAGAGCCAGATGTGGAAGTGATACCTATTTATACTAGTACGCTTAAGGGCGCAAACAACAAGAATGATGCTATCAAGGCAGATAAGGCTGTAGATGCAAGCCACTCGTTTGTTGGTGTCAAGGTGAAATCTAAACTTCCTGAAGGAGAGACAGGTGATGTTCTTGGCCACCTCAATTCGGCAGAGATTATCGAAGCAATCGAGGCTGCTATGGCAGATTATGCATACGCTTCGGATGATGTCTTGAGAGGCATTCTCTATGTGGATATGTCTGAACTCAATAGTGTGACAACTCGTGAAGGAGAAAATCCATGGGATGCATTCCACAATGGAACAGCAGACAACTGCTTGTACTTCATGCCTTCAGGATTCAACCGAAATGTGGAGAACACCATCAAGGGTGGCGAAGGAGGTCAGGCTCTCGGCAATATCATCATCAAGGATAAGCAGCCATTCTACACTCCTTACAACTTCAAGACTGGTACTTATAATGCTATTTACAATCGTGAGATTACGGGTGGTACAAGCACAACGACTGTTAGTCAGAGCACTCTTGTTCTTCCATTCGATGTGACTCTCGACGATGGTAAGGCAACGGATGCCAAGAACGACGAAGCTACTGAATACATCACCTATTACTCTCTTGGTGAACTCGGAGAGAAGGCTTCGACAAACGGTAAGGTTTGGGGCGTAAGCGCAACTTCTGTCACTGCCAAGGTGGCTAAGGCAAACACTCCTTATCATGTCTCAACTGAGAATCCACAGGCTACTTGCTCATTTGCTGTTAAGCAGGTGAATGCAAACTTTGCTAAGTCAACTAATAATACTGATGGTAGCGTTTACGAATACACAGATGCATCGACAAGCGACTACTGGAAGTCATACGGTTCGTACTGTGGTGAGGCGGTTGCAAAGACCGGTGTTAAGTCTGGTGAGACATTCTACTATTCGAAAGACATGTATTGGAGATCGTCGGCACTTACCGCTGATAAGTTCTACATACTTCCATTCAGAGCATACTTCGAGAGTATCGGTAGTGTTCCTGCTGGTGTTAAGACCTTCTCTGTATTCCTCGAAGAATACAACGATGCTACTGGTGTGGAATCGGTTGAAACTGTTGATGCTGTTGGTTCTACTGATGTTTATAGTCTCCAGGGCATTAAGGTAAATACTCAAGGTTTGAAGCGTGGTATTTATATCGTTGGTGGTAAGAAAATGTATGTCAAATAATTAATAAAAGGAAATGATTATGAAGAAAACATATATTTGTCCAGTAATTAAGGAATCTGGCTGCTCATTCCGTACCCATCTTCTTGGAGCGAGTGACGAGTCAAATTGGGCTGATTCAAGGAAGCGTGGTTCATTCAGCGAAGGCGATGCTTACGAATCATCTTCTAATGGATTCTACGAAGGTTATAACTGATCGTAATAATCGATAAAAATAAGTATGGGGGGCATGTCAAGTTTGATATGCCCCCCTTATGTTTGTTTATAATTACAATTATTCAAGTTCTTTACTTCTTAAGAATAAGATGGAGAGTTGATGATTTTATTTTTGATTTTTGTTTGGATGTCGAGCCCGTAGGGCGATCCTTCTTTAATGACTCCATAAAGCGACGCACTGGAGCGCATTTTATGTTAAGATTTTAGTTTTGGGATTTTGTGTGAAATCAAACTTCTGCTATAAGTATTATTACGCAACCTCTAGGTTGCTGGAACTGAAACAAATTAATATAATTAGAACCGATAGCTCGACGAAGTCAATAATTACCGCATCAAAGATGCTTGGGCCATAAATTTATTATAATTTGTGAATTAAATTATTCTAATTAGGATAATTTATTTCAGTAAAGACTTGCGCCAAGCAAGACGTCAATATTAGCTAATGTATTCACTTTGTTTTTGTTTGAGATATTGTGGTTGAATGACTTACAAAGTTATCAACAGTTGGGGTGGGGAGGTGTTGATAAGTTTTTGAAAAAAAGATGGGGAAATTGTTGGTAAGTTTGAAAAAAAAATCGTACTTTTGCAGTCGGATTTTGAGAAACAAAATCGGTGGTGATTCTGAGGACTTCGCCACCTTTTTTGCCCTTAAGTCCAAATTTAGAGTGTATAAATTATTATTAATCAATCAATTAAAGAATCTTTTAAAACCAAAAAGACAATGAAACTAGATTTGCAAGACGACGATGTGCAGACCCTTATGGTGATGGCAAAGACCATTGAGGAAGCACGCAAGCAGGGCTACGACGAAGGGTATGCCAAAGGGGTGCAAGTGACTAAAATGACGCTTATCCAACAGTTGACGAATATGGGGCAGTTAGCCGAAAGTTCGATGGTGGTGAATATCGTCAATGGGGCTCAGTTTGACCAGCTGCTGCTCAGTAACCACGGCTTGGTGAAGCATCAGTAAAAAAGAAAGGAGATTAGGATTATGACTGAGGAAAGCAAAATGGCATTTCTTGCCGAACTGTTGCGTAATGGTGGTGTTGGGCAACTCTTCATGGACAATCATGGGGAGGTGTCGTACAATAAGAACGTGTATGCGGGTACGAAGGCGGAGGAAGATCTGCTTGCGAAGCACGAGAGGATGCTCTCTATCATCAAAAAGAGTTACGAGGCGGGGCTTTGGTGGGCAAGCACTGCGTGGTGCGTGGTTTACCGCTTGTACTGCAAGGCGACGAACTACAGTGGGAACTTTACCGCATTCGAGCGGGAGGTGAAGGGATGGAATCTTGGCATCGAGAAGGAGTTCGAATGTAAGGCGGACAATTTCACTAAACCGCTGCGGAAGAATCCGCTGCTTGGCTCGGCTGATGACTGGGAAAGGCAGGGAGTGGATGCACGGATGGTGGCATTGGGAAGGTACATTGAGGATAGGATGTGAGAAGGGACGGAGGAAAAAGTTCCGGTCAATGTGCAGAAAAACATTCCGAAGTTCCGAAAAACATTCCGGTCGCCGGAACATCTTTGGTGGTGGATATTTTAGTTCTTAAATTTGCACTCGAAATCAGTGGTCAACTGGTTTCGGGTGCTTTTCTTTTGTTTAGGGCCCAGACGGAAGGGAGCATTCTTGGTTTTTACATTTAATAAAAAAAAGGTATATGAATGCTGAAATTCAAATTTTCGATGATGCTAATTTCGGAAAACTCCGTGGCATGAATATCGATGGCGAGGCTTGGTTGATGGCAACTGATGTGGCTCGCAGACTTGGTTACACAAATCCTCAGAAAGCTATCCGCGACCATGTTGATGAGGATGATAAAAGGACAGAACGAATCGTTCACCCCTCAGGTGGAGCACAGCAGACACTGATGATAAACGAATCCGGACTTTATTCGTTGGTGTTGTCAAGCAAACTATCTCAAGCTCGCGACTTCAAGCATTGGGTGACAAGCGAGGTGCTTCCTCAGATTCGCCAGACGGGCGGTTACATTCCAATTCAGCAGGAGGACGATGAGAAAACTATCCTGGCTAAGGCGATGCTTATCTGCCAGAAGACGATTGAGGCGAAGGATGCTCTCCTTGAGGCACAGCGTCCGATGGTGCAGTTTGCGGAGGCAATCAGTTCGAGCGACGACAGCATCTTGATTCGCGACTTGGCTAAGTTGTTGGCTCAAAACGGTATTCCGGTTGGTCAGACAAGGCTCTTCAGTTGGTTGCGTAAGCATGGGTATCTCTTTCAGCGTGAGACTCGTCCGATTCAGATTTGGGTGGAGCGTGGCATCTTCGACACGAATGTGAGTCTTGTGCAGACGCATCATGGCAAGAGGGAGCGTATCACGACCAAGGTGACGGGCAAGGGTCAGCAGTACTTTGTCAGTGGATTCCTTTCGGGTAAGTTCGTGATGTGATAGGAGGTGTTTTATTGATGTCACGCAGAGACGCAGAGTACGCAGAGAAGCCCCCTAAGGGGGCGAATCCAGTCAGGTAGCGAGAGGTCGCAGGCTTTGGAAGCCCCCCAGCCCCCCAAGGGGGTGTTCGCGGCAGAGATCGCTGAGACCTCCGGATTGTTATCTACATCGCAGACTCTGCGAAGTGCGGAACGCACCTCAGCCTTCTCAACTCCCCCTTTTTTTGGGGGGGGATAAAGTGCAACCTCTGCGAGCTCTGCGGCTCTGCGTGACGTAAAAAATTACAGTACAGAAATTAAAATAGAATTGTAAGTTATATGGAAAAGTTAGTTCAGGTAGTTCAGGCGTTGCCTTTTCAGGAGCGCGAGTATAAGGACCGAAATGGTCAGAAGCAGATGTTTGCATCGCGTGGGTTCTTGCTCACGGATGGAGTGGATTACTTTTATGCGGAGATGACGGGCGATTATGCTCGATTGATGAAGGATCTGTATCCGGATACGCATATTTGGCATCGTGTGCAGATGCAGATGAGTGCCCGCGAGTTTAAGGATAAGGAGGGCAATGTGCGTTATACGAATGAGATAAGAATCATTAAGTTAGCATAAATTTTTGAAATTATGTCAGTACATTTTATATATTATAAGGACGGGGTGAAGATGATGCGCCCTGTGGTGACAAGAGATGAGTATATGCGGCTTCGCGACAGTGAGACGAACCGCCGTGCGGACAAGATGCACATGGTGCAGATGAACTACTCGTGCCTGCCTAATGAGGACGGAAGTCTGAAGGGCAGCAAGAGGATGAGTACGACGGTGGGAATGGATATCGATATAACTCCTCCCGATCTCCCCGAAGAGGAGAAGAAGGGATGGTTGCAAGACAAGCTTGAGGCGATCAAGATGGATATCCTTGAAAAGAAGGAGACACTCGGGTTGCTGATGTTCGAAGGAAGTGCAAGCAAGGGTTATCATATCGCGTTTCGTCGCCATAACGACCTCAGCCAGGAGGGCAACCTCAAGTGGGCAAGCGAGCTCATCGGGGTGGACTATGATAAGGGTGCGAAGGATATTACGAGGGTGTTCTTTACTCCGGCAGATAAGTTGATTTATTTGGATGAGGAGATTTTCCAAATAAATGAGGTAGAGGCCCCCTCGGCCCCCTCTAACTCCCCCCAAGGGGGAGGACTTGTAGATTGTTCAAGTCAGGGAGTAGAGAACGAGTCAAAATTCGACCAACCGGAGGCCGCCCCCTTGGGGGGTCGGGGGGCTGTAGCTCAACCGGAGGCCGCCCCCTTGGGGGGTCGGGGGGCTGATCGAGGGGCTGGACGAGGTGCTCTCAAGGCTTTCGATCTCTGTGTTACCTCTGCTGGATTGAAGGAAGGGGAGATGGACATCTGGGGCGTACACAACTGGCACTCGAACCTGATGGCGGTGCTGTCGGTGGGACTGCCGAAGTTGATGTCGAAGGAGCAGCTTTTGGCAGTGGTGGCAGAGAAGTTGCCTAACTATTCGCAGACTCAGGACTGCAAATCGCTCATTGACTATTTTTATGATAAGTACACGGCTGATAAGGGATTTATGTCGGTGGCCCTGCGTGATATCAATGCCAAGGCACAGATGGACGAGCCGGTGAGCGAGGAGCAGGATGCGAAGGATGCCGAAGACCTTACGAGGGGTTGGGTATTGCCTGAATTGCCTAATAAGATTCCGCGGTTGATGGAGTTGCTGGTGAGCAATTTCGATCCACGATTCAAGCAGATGTTGCTGCTCTCATCGTTGCCAGTGCTTTCGGCTCATGCAAGCCATTTCCGTGCAACATATATCAACGGCAAGGTGATTGGTCCGCAACAGTATGTAGCCATCATCGGTGGTTCGGGACAAGGTAAGGGTAACACCACCGACCTCTACAACCAGATGGTGCGTAACACGCTCGAGGCCAACGACAAGCAGGAGTGGGACAAGGTGGCCATCAACTCCGAACTTCGCGACCAGAAGCAGAATGCCAAGGATCGCCCGCCGAAGTATCACCCTAAGTTGCGACTCTTTGAGACCACTTCGAAATCGAGTATCCTCGAGTTGCAGAAGAACCTCGGCACGAACGGAATGCTCCTGGGACAGTTTTCCGAAGTGGATGGACTCTCGAGTGCCGTAAAGTCATCGTTCTCAGATATATCGGTGTTGCTGCGTAAGGGTTGGGACATGGACATGCACCGTCAGTTCTACATGAGTGAGAACACGTGCAACACGCATGTGCAGATGTCGCTCTCGCTCCTGATGGCGGGTACGGTGAAGGCGATGCTCGAGCGTATGTTCTCCGACAACAACTGCGAGGGCGGTCTCATGCAGCGATGCATTCCGGTGGTGGTGCCAAAGACTGAGCGCACCTTCCGTCCTCCTAAGCAGAATCTGCTTTCGGAAGATGACGTGAGAGAGCGTGACGCACTCATCATGCAGCTCTACCAGAAGGACTTGTCGCTTGGTGATGGCACGATGTTGCTCGAGACTCCTATGATGAACA
Source organism: Prevotellaceae bacterium UBA1716 (assembly GCA_002317225.1). Lineage (GTDB taxonomy): Bacteria > Bacteroidota > Bacteroidia > Bacteroidales > Bacteroidaceae > Minthosoma. Next base: position 17,834 of record DCIW01000083.1, read on the forward strand.
AGGCCATTGGCGAATGGTTTGACGAACTGGAGGTGAGGTATAATGATGGTGAACTGACTGAGGCAGAGGCTGATTTGAGTCACCGTTGTGGCGAGTTCATGCTCCGTGCAGCCATTCCGCTCATCGCACTTGCGGGTCAGGAGACAAGGGAGATTGTGAGGTTCTGCCGTTGGGTGGGCGAGACTGCTCATTATGTGATGTGCCACATTTTCGGTCAGCGTGTGCAGAATGACTTGAAGAATGCGAATAGGTTGCTGACGAGTGGTCTCGACTCGCGTAAGACTGCCGAACCGTTGCTTTTGAAGTTGCCTGATACGTTTAGTGTTAAGGAGTTGCAGCAGGTGAGGGTTAGTGAGGGGCAGTCGGCTGATGTGCGTATGTTGCTGTCGAGATATTGCAGGACTGGGAAGTTGGAGCGTTTGGGGCGTGGTATGTATCGAAAACGTAACTTGTAACATGTAACTGTTACATAAATGGGTAACTAATAGGGATGAGCTTCGTCAGGATGACGGGGCTCATTTTGTTCTTCTTCATGAAGAATAATCTTTTGCACTAAGGGTTGGAAAGGAAATAAAAATGGTAGGAATAGGTAAAAAGTAATGAGCTTGTCAATTCCAAGACGCTCAAAAACTTCCATAACGTGAAAAATTCCACCGGAAGTTGCTATAATCTCAGATTTTATTGCTACCTTTGCCATGCCGTTCAATGATTTGCTATTTTTTTAGTCTCGCAGCACAAAGATAGGTGAAATTATTGATATGGTAAAACCTCGAGCAACTTATTGCTACTTAAGAATATATAAAAATGTATTAAAGAAACTGTGCAGAATTTATCTTTCCTTTGTATAAAATATAACAATACCGATTTATGAAAAAGCTTTTTATTTCGATAATGATGATGGTGCCATGCTTTGCGCATGCTTATGATGTGAAGGTGGATGGCATATATTATAATCTGGACAGGACTGCAAAGACGGCTTCTGTGACTAAGGGTGATGTGGACTATGAGACGGATAAGTTGGATTCGTATGAGGGTCATGTGGTCATCAAGAGTAAGAATGGTGAATATGTTCTGTAGGGTTGAACTCTAATGATGGTTAATTATGGATTTTTGTGATGGCATTTTTAAAGGATCGTCACTATCGTCGCCTCGACATCCAAACTAAAATATTGAGAAAAATCATAAACTAAAGCGAAACTTGAGTATTACAATTAGAAAAAATATATAAAAAAATCAAAATAAATGAACATTAACAATATGACCATTATGAAAAAATCTTTACTTATCTTGCTCGCATTGTTTGCATGCATCAATATGCAGGCACAGGATGAAGAGTATGACTTTCACGAACTCACGGAAGCGGAACTGAAAGAACATCGCGATGCCCTCGTTGCCTTCTACAAAGCAACTGATGGCGACCACTGGAGAGACAACACTAACTGGCTTACCGATGCTCCTATCTGGGAATGGTACGGAGTGAGAGGTGGCAAGACTGGCTTGTGGTCTCTCGATTTTAGTTATAACAATCTGAAAGGCTATATCCCTGAAGAAATCAAAGGACTCAAGTCGTTGAGAAATATCTCTATCAGAGAAGAAGAGGGCCTCTCGGGAACACTGCCTGTTGGCATCTCCGAACTCAAATGGCTCGAATCTCTTTTATTTTATAATTGTAATATTACAGGAGCAGTACCTGAAGAATATAGCAAGTTGACACATCTCGACTATTTTGTGTTGGAGGGAAATCATATCAATTCCATTCCTGATAACCTGTTCGATAAACTGAACAAAATTACTTATTTGCAATTAGCCGATAATGATCTCGAAGTGTTGCCTAAGTCTATCTCTAACCTCATGGGAAAGACACGTGGACTTACAGAATATGGGTATGTGGAAGACAACTTCATTAGTTTTGGTAATAACAAGTTGACCAAACTGCCTACCGAAATCACATCACACCCGAATTGGGATGCTGTGTGGCGAAGCAATCTCGACCAGAAACCTGGTTATGTAATCGATTTCACTGGTGTTGATATGCCTTTGGCAAACTTCAAATACACTGACACTAAGGGAAATAAGATTCAGTACAAGGATTATTTCAAAAAGAATAAGCACACCGTGGTCATTGAGATTGCAGGTGCTCAGGCGGGCGATATGGAACTGATTGACGACCTTCATGCTTATTACGAAAAGTATCATGCTGATGGTCTTGATGTCATCGTAGAATGTTTGGGAGGCTTTGTTCCGGATTATGCCGACTGGACAACAATCAGGACATTTGGTGAAGAGAATGAAGACGTTCATAAAGGATACTATTTTCTTAAGACTCAGACAACTGTAGTTGATGAAAAGGGAAATGTGATCTTCACCGTGCTTGGTCCTAATAGCGATAAGGATTCGAGATTCGGTAGAGACCGCTCCGAACTCCTCGACTTCATCAAGAACATCTACGGACCTGCCGAAACTCCAGACCGTTCTTACACATCTACTGACTACAGTGCTGACGGACAGGTTATTACACTGCAAACTGCTAAGGAGGGTGTGGGTATTGATGTGGTTATTATGGGCGACTGCTTCGTTGACACTGAAATAGCTGACGGCACTTACGAGAAGACTATGAAGCGTGCTATGGAGGCATTCTTCATGACCGAACCGATGAAGTCGCTCCGTCCGCTCTTCAATGTATATGCTGTGACTGCTGTGTCGAAGAACGCCTTCTACATTGATGGAGCTCAGACTGCGTTAGGAGTTCAGTTTGGCGAGTCACCATACATTTACGGAGATAATGATGCTGTGAAGAAATATGCTCTCAAGGCTGTTTCCGAACTTCGATTCCATGAGAGTACAGTCATCGTCATTGCTAAGTCGCGAAGTTACTACGGCACTTGCTTCATGATTAAGCCAGACAAGGCAAAGACTGATTACGGTTCGGGTGAGTCATACTGCTACTTTGCAAATGCTATGGATGATGACAACTTCAACTATACGCTTGTGCATGAATCTGTAGGTCATGGTTTTGCAAAACTCGCAGATGAATACTCTCAGTATTCGGGTCTTCCATCAGACTTGTATATCAGCGATATCCATCCATTCGAGGTGTCGATCGGCTACTCGAAGAATATCGACGTCACTAAGGATCCTGCTAAGGTGAAGTGGGCACACTTCCTCAACGACAAGCGTTATGAGAAGGAGGAACTCGGTGTGTACGAAGGCGCAATAGGTTTGTATAATGGTGCTTATCGTCCTTCGGTAAACAGTATCATGCGTGGTTCTGATATCCATATGGACAACCCATTCAATGCTCCATCTCGTGAGGCTATCTGGATTCGTGCTCATAAGCTTGCTTTCGGCGACACATGGAAGTATAATTATGAGGAATTTGTGGCTCAGGACATGAATACTTCGGCTACTGATATCATCGATGTTGATGCAAAGAAGAGCAGCAGAATTGGTGCATTTGACTTGATGGGTCGCCCTGTGGGACGCGGATATAGAGGCATCATCGTTTCGGATGGTAATAAGTATTTGATGAAGTGATGTAGGCTTTTTTGAATGATTAGGAGGCGTCGCCATACTTTTTATTCCAAGTAAAACTTGAATGGAAAGTATGGTGATGCTTTTTTTTGTGTGGGTAATACATGTTGAAATTTTTAATTGACTATATTTGAGAATTATATTGTAGGGTAAGCCCTATTGTGTTTTTGTGTCACGCAGAGCCGCAGAGTTCGCAGAGGTTGCACATAGTTTTTCTTTCCGCAGAGAAGGCGGAGGTGCCTACTGCACTTTACGCAGAGGCTTGCGTATAGATATCTCCCCCGGAGGCTCTCTGCGAACTCTGCCGCGAAGCTCGAAGAGCCAAGCCTGCGTCCTCTCGCTAATCAGACTTGTAATCTCTGCGTACTCTGCGGCTCTGCGTGAAATAATATTCTTCGAAACTAATAATTTTGAAAATTTTGTAAAATTGGGGTATTGGACTTGTCGGTGTTCTTGTATGTGTAAATGAAAGGGTGGAAGTTTGCGATGGCACTCTGTGGATAAAGAGGCTTGGGGCATACCACTTTTTGAAAATAAATGTACGAATATGTGCAGATTTTCATTTATTATTATTATCTTTGCGACAAATTTATACTACAATATGAAAAGACTGTTTTTTACTCTTGCTGCACTCATCGTGATGGGAGCCACTTCGTATGCCCAAACAGACCAGACATCGCTTGATGTGAGGATGGCAGACGGCAGTGTGCGTCCGTTCCAATTGACTTCGGCACCAAGAGCCACCTTTACTAATGGAGAGATGAAGATTGCTGCAGGTGATGATGTTACTTCTCTGCCTCTCAACGATATAGACTCAATCAGCTATTCAAACTTCGGTTCCAATGTATGCCTCCTGAAGGATGAATACAACAACGTAAATGTCCACTTCGACAAGATATACTTCAACAAGACCACTTTCAGTGGCAAACCAGCCTTCCTTATCGAAGCAGAAGACCTCGACATGATGACCGAGTCGAAGAGTGCGGATTTGGAAGTGGTGGATGTCTTGCCTGATTATGCCGACAGAGTTTCGGGCAAGTTGCTCCATATCACAAGCATTTCGAAAAGTGTCAACCCTTCAATTACATTCGGCAATTATCATTTGACAGGCAAGTACAACATCTATCTCGTGACTGTGCCGGGCACCTATGTCAATCCCGAAGACTCGATTGTGAGAACACAAAAAATACGATTCGCATGTACACATTATATTTATAATGGCTCGTCCTATTACAACAAGACCGTTTCATTTGCCAATAATCCAGACGTAAGCGGAGAGAAGTTGATGATCGATTATTCGGACATCGACACACTCTTGGTTGGTCGCTCGTATGAGAGTCCAAACATCGCCGGCATTGATGCCACACATACGGGTACGATGAAGTTCCAATCGCAGAAACTGAGTTCGGACCAAACCGTCAACGACTTCTACCTCGACTGCATCGTCCTCGTACCTGTGGATGATGAGGGCAACGAACTCACTGCTTGCGACATGTTGGTGATGGAGCAGAGTGGGGTGACTGCTTATGTGCCTACTGCCAAACTCGACTATGTGGAGTGGCAGAAAGAGAGATTTGCAGTTGAAGAGGAGATTGATATCCCTTATCAAAAGACTGCCAAACTCGAATACTCACTCGTTCCCGACTATGTGAATTATGCCCAAGTGATAGTGGAAAGCGAAAACCCTAATATCATTTCAATCGACAAGAAAGGCATGATGACTGCTGAGACTCCTGGAAGCACCTATGTCACGCTGACTGATGCTGTGGGCGGTGCTTCGGCACGTGTCAAGGTGAATGTGACGGGTACAACGGCAGGTGCTGACGACCTATTGGTCAATGAAGTGATGTCGGGCAATATTGATGAGTTTGTCGATCCATCGTTCAATTACGGCGGATGGATTGAATTGTACAATAAGACCGATGAAGACCTTATCATAGCCGGCTGCTATGTGAGCGACGATGCCAATGACCTGAAGAAGTTCCACCTCTCGGGCAAGGCAGGTATCGTGCCTGCTAAGGGATTCCGCAACTTGTGGTTTGACCATTCGGACTACACTCCTGATATGATTCCGTTTAAGTTGGACTACGACGGTGGCACCATCTATATCAGCGACATCGATGGCAACCTCATCACGAGTCAGGACTATCCTGCTTCGGTGGCTCGCTGTTCGTATGCCCGCAAAACCGATTGTGGCGACGAATGGGGATGGACCGGCTATCCAACTCCTGAGGCAAGCAATGCGGAGAGTGTGTTTGCTTCGGAACAACTCGATGACCCTGAGGTGAGCATGCAGTCGTGCATCTACAACGGAAATGTGGAATTCCAAGTGATTGTTCCTGATGGTGCAAAACTCTACTACACCACCAACGGCAGCGTGCCTTACGAAAGTACGGGTAAATTGTCGGAAGACGGTAGCTTCTCTTTCACGAGCAATGTGGCAATCCGTTTCCGTGCCTACAAGGATGGTTATCTGCCAAGTAATGTGGTTACACGCACCTTTATCAATGCCGACACCTACGACAATATGGGTGTTGACATACGCGATATTCCTATCATCTCTATTGTGACTGCCAATGCCAACCTCAACAGCAACGAACTGGGTATCTTTGTTCAGGGCACTAATGGCCGTCCGGGCAATGGACACTCGACAAAGTACAACCAGAATATGGATTGGGACCGACCTGTTGATTTCCAATATCTGAAGAATGGCGAATACGTATTCTCACAGGAGGTGGATATTGCCACTTGTGGTGGATGGAGCCGTACGTTCGGAACCCACTCATCGTTTAAGATAAAGGCAGACAAGAAGTATTACGGACTCAAGACCCTTGACTATCCTTTCTTCGACAACAAGCCTTACCTCAAGAACAAGACTCTGCAGATAAGAAATGGTGGTAATGACTATAGCTGCCGTTTCAAGGATGCCGCATTGCAGTCGCTCATCAGCAGTACAGATTTCAATTTGGACTGCCAATCGTATCAGCCTACGCTCCATTTTATCAACGGAAAGAGTTATGGCGTCATCAATATGCGTGAGCCAAACAACAAGCATTTTGTGTATTCGAACTACGGTTGGGACAGCGATGAAATCGACTTGTTTGAGATGAGTCCTGACTCGGCATACGTGCAGAAGTGTGGTGATCGGGAAGCATGGCTGGAGTGGTACGAACTCTCGAAGATGGCTGCCGATCCAGTCACTTACAACGAGATTTGCAAACGTGTGGATATCGATGAGTATATCAATTATCTTGCGGTCCAACTCTATCTCACCAATACTGACTGGCCACAGAACAACCTGAAGGCTTATCGCCATCGCGATGGAGGCAAGTTCCGCTTTGTGGTGTTCGACCTCGATTACACACTCCAAAGTTCTTCTCCATTCAATAGTATTTTCTCAAAGAAGACTCACAGGTTTGACACTATTTATCCAGAAAACACTCGTATGACTGCTGAGATAGAGTTTGTTACTATCTTCGACAATATGATTAAGAATGATGAGTTCAGGAAGAAGTTTATCGACACTTACTGCATGATCGGAGGTTCGATATTCAACCCAAATCATGTGAATGAGGTAGTGTATGACTTGCTCGATAATGTTGCTGAGATACAATATGCGATAGAGGGATATTCGAAATCGCCATACAACACTGCCTACAATATCATGGACGCGTTCGAAGATGGTTGGAACTCAAACAACCGTATGATTTCATATCTCTTCAACGCTTCGCAGATGAAAATCCAGGATGAAGAAATACATTACTTGGAACTTTCAGAGATGAACGACGGGGATTGGGAGCATTCACCTTCAGTTACATATAACGGCATGAGGATTCCAACAAGTTATTTCTCTGGTTACGTCGCAGGCAATGTCACTCTCAAGGCCGAAGAAGTGGCGGGTATGGAATTTATGGGTTGGTATGATGCGCAGACCCAAGACCTTGTCAGTACTGACCCTGTATTCGAACTTAATCCTGACATCTTCGATTACAGTATGGTAGCGATATATAATCATCTCAGTGCAGACGAACTTCCTGAAGATGTGCCTCCTATACGCATCAATGAGGTGAGTGCTGCCAATACGGTATATGCCAACGACTACTTCAAGCGTGAGGATTGGGTGGAGTTCTACAACACTACCGATGAAGAGATTGACATGGCGGGCATGTTCGTTACTGATAATCCTGAAAAGCCTGAGAAGTATCAGATAAAGGCAGATGCCAACGAGAATACAGTCATCCCTGCTCATGGATATAAGGTGATGTGGTTTGACAAGAAGCAGGGCATTTCACAACTCCATGCTCCTTACCGACTCGATGATGATGGTGATGTGCTCTATCTCTCGGCTGCCGACCACTCATGGACTGACAGTCTTGCTTATGCCGGACATGATGGCAACCATACCGTGGGCCGTTATCCTGACGGAAGTGACAGTATCTATGTTATGAACACTCCTACTATCGAAAAGAGGAATGTCCATACTTCGTACAGCCGTATAGTGATTGACGGACAACCTGACATTACGGGTATTAAGCGAATCCAGAAGAAGGATGGACAGTTGGGCATGACCTATGCTGATGCTACTCTTGGCATCAACTCCGAAGAGGCTGTAGGTGCCACTCTCTACGTGTTCGCTATGGATGGCAAGCGTGTGATTTCGACAAAGACTTCACTCGTGAAGGGTACGACTCCAGTTTCGGTAAGACAACTTGCGAAAGGCACTTACATCGCTTTCCTCAAGACTGACAATGGCGGCCATGCTCGCATTAAGTTTGAAAGGTAGTGCGTGATGATTTGATGAAAAAGTGGTTCTTCTTCAAATTTTGAAAAGAGAATCTTTATGGTGCACCAAAGGTGCGAGAAAGAAAAACATGAAAAAACAAATAAAAACTTAAATAAACAACATGTTCGCTTAAGCGAAAAAAGGTTTTCATGGTTTTTACAGGTTTTCATTGGTTTTTACTTCGTCCACCGAAGGTGTAAAAATAAAATTCAACGACTTAGAAGAATAAACGTAAAAGTTTTAACATAAATGTATAACAATGTAAAATTAAAACCTAAGTATGATTAAACGTTTTTTTGCTGCGATGATCGTGGCAGTAGTTGGTGCAGCAAGTTGTTTTGCACAACAGGCAGATCCAGAGTTGGAATTTGTGCTTGAACTCAGAGTGAAGTTGGGTGGTGCTTTTAGTGTAGGTAAAGTGACACAAGGTAACCGCTTCGTTATCCCAATCACAGGTGGTACGTTCGAAGGCCCTAACATCAAGGGTGAGGTGCTCAGCGGAGGTGCTGACTACCAAATGCAGAATATGGACAAGGGACGCACCGACCTTGAGGCCATCTACTGCATCCGCACTGATGATGGTGTAAATATCCACGTTCGCAACAACGGTATCATTGCTGGCAACTACTTCTATTGCTCTCCAAAGTTTGAGGCTCCGCTCGACAGCAAGTACGCATGGCTCAACAATGCCATCTACGTTTGCAAGCCTGCAGGATTTATGGAAGGTGGCATCGCATTGAAAGTGTGGAAGGTACGTGATGCATTCAATTTCGAAAGTACCATTCAGCCTATCCAACCAATCCCTAATGATTACCGCCAACCAGCAGCACATCAGGGTACGATTGAAGAGTTCAAATATACTGCACATAAGGACGGCAAGACTCTTCAGAAGCATGCACGCGTATATCTCCCTTACGGATACAAAGCAAAGGACAAGAAGACTAAGTATGATGTGCTCTATCTGATGCATGGTGGTGGCGACAAGACCACTTCGTTCCTCACTCCTCCAAAGGATTGGTTGCCACTCCGAAACATTCTCGATCACCTCATTGCCGACGGCAAGATGAAGCCAATTATCGTGGTTTGTCCTACTTTCTACGACGATGATGAGAACATCGGTTCGAACGGTATGAATGATGGTATCGCAAGAACGCGCGACTTCCATATCGAACTCCAAAACGACCTTATCCCAACTGTTGAAAACGCTTACAACACTTATCTTCAGGGCAAGGACAGCATAGCGGTGACTAAGTCTCGTGACCATCGTGCTTATGGTGGTTTCTCGATGGGTGCCCTCTCCACTTGGTTCCAGCTTGCATACGGTGTGAATGCAGTGAAGCATTTCCTCCCTCTCAGCGGTGACCTTTGGGTGTACAACGACAAGGGCGAGAAGCAGGAGCCTAAGGTTGCTGCCCAGTGGATCAACAAGCAGTTGGAGGCTTCGCCATTCGTTAATGATTTCCAGGTTTATGGCTACACAGGAACTGAGGACCTTGCAGGCAATCCCCAGAAGAACCTTACAGAGGCACTGCACAAGTATGCTCCTGTGTTCCGTTATGCCACTCCTGATGCCAACCTCCGTTTTGCAATGAAGAAGGGTGGACAGCATTATTATGGCGACATCAACGAGTATTTGTATTGGGCTTTACCATTGATTTATAAAAAATAAATATTATGAAAAATTACTTTTTCAAAACTGTGTTTCTGCTTGCAGCATGTCTGGTGAGCAGTTTCGCAATGGCTGAGGGCAACGTGCATTATGTGATGTACGTGAACCTGCAGAACGGTGGTCAGGATGTCTATTATGTATCGGACAATCCTGTGGTCTCGTTCAATGATGCAGGCGTGAACCTCAAGACAAACAGTGTCGAAGTGAACTACAAGATCGACGACATCAAGAATTACACCTTCAAGGCTGCTGAAGAGACAAGTGTGCAGGACCTCCAACTCAAGGAATCACGCACTCGTTTTGCCGTGCAGTATGTTGACAACAAGACTGTTATCATTCGAGGTATCAGTGCTTCGGAAGACATCGCTGTGTATTCGGTAGGTGGCAAGAAGATGAAGGTCAGTGTGAACCGCACTTCGGATGGTGCTGTGGTTTCGCTCGATGGAATGGTCAAGGGACAATATGTCGTAAGCGTTGGCCCTAAGATGTCGGTTAAAGTATTAAAGAAGTAAGCAGATATGAAACGACTATATATCTCATTGATAGGTGCGGCATGCTGTATGTGTGCCAGTGCCCAGGAATATCTCAAGACCCAGGACGGTGTGTATATTCCGCTCGACAAGGTGGTCAGCATTAAGACTTCGGTACGCGAACACGAAGGTGCCATATCGAAGCAGCTCGAGAAGAATTCTGACATATCCATTTATACTGAAGCACTCAATGCTACAGGACTTATGGATGCCCTGAAGTGCTACGAAGACCCTACTTACGGATGGCGTAGCGACCAGGACCGCATCGACTCGTGTACATGGACCAATAGTGCCCTTTGCGTTATGGGTGATGCAGAGTATGATAATGTGGCTTATCCCGAAATACGCAAGTATGAGCATACCATCTTCATCTGTCCTGATAATGTGCTCAAGAGCAAGTATGGAATCACTTCGCTCTCTGATCTTCGCAAGAAGGCAAAGGAAGTTTATGATGCAGTTTATCCTGAAGATGCAAGCGTTACGGACGAGAAGGACAGTCGCAACTCGCTCAACCGCTTCATGGCATATCATATTCTCAACTTCACGGGTGATTACTACAAACTCACTGCATATGATGGCGATGATGGCAAACTGCAGTTCAACTTCAACCGCAAAAAAATGGACATCGCTGCATGGTATGAGACTATGATGCCTCATTCGCTCATCAAGTTCTCGTATCCTTCGGGCTCGCAGTCAGGACTCTTTGTCAACCGTCGCGGTGTGCAGAGTAGGGCAGACGAGCGTGGTGTGTATGTGTGTGGTGCCAAGGTCACTTCTCCTACGGATATGGAAGTGGACCAGACATGCGTAAATGGTATGTTCCATTATGTAGATGATATCCTCGTGTATGACAAGACCACTCAGACCGTCGTGTGTGATGACATCATCCGTACCGACTGCAACACTCTCTCACCTGACTTCATGACCCGCCTCACGGATGGCGACATGGCTCGCGGACACAAAACCCGTGCATCAAGCAATAATGGTATGTACGGAAATGGTGCCCAAGGTCCGAATGCTGCATCCAATGTGAATACATGTATCGGCTTCAAACCTGGATATGTTCGCAATTTTGAGTTTGATGAAGACACACACATACATGTCCGCAACCGTTGCCTCGACTTCTGGAGCTACGAGGGCGATGCAGTATTGATTCAAGGCAAGTGTGACGTGAAGGTGAAACTTCCTTCGGTGCCTGCGGGAACTTACGAGGTACGTCTCTTCACCTGCACAGGTTTCACCTCTTACGGAGTGGTTGCTTTCTATATCGATGATGTGATGCAGGTATGGCCGGTTGACCTCAGAAAGGGCGGTTACGAACTCTTCAACAATAAGAATGATAATGAACTTGGTGACCCAGAAGTGATTGCTGCGTTCGACAGAACAGCCCACAACAAGGGATGGATGAAGGGACCTGGCGTATACGAACCGGGTACACGTTCGGCTTATTCGTCAGCAACCCCAATGCGTAACCTCTCTAACACGGTACGATGTGTAGCGGGTACGTTCACTACTGACGGTAAGTCCGACCACTATCTCCGCATGCAACAGGTGCTAAAAGAGAATGCCAGTCTCAGTTTCGACTATATAGAACTCGCCCCAAAGACTGTTTATGACGGAGATGAATATAAGGAATCAATTTGGTAATGATCAGGTAACGAAGTTTAGTATATGAATAAATATTTTTTTACAATATGTTTCTTGCTCAGCAGTGCTGCCACCTTTGCTCAGAACCCAAAGGAGATGGTCATTACTGTAGAGTATAAGAACGATGCGGGCGAAGTGCAGACACTCGATGTCTCTTCAGTCGGCAAGAATTCGTTCACTTTCGTAGGTGGTAAGGGCGTGGTGAAGCACTACGTTTATGGTGCTGCCTACAACGAGGAGACAAGTCAGGAAGACAACCAGAATGTCTATGCATTCCATCTCGATGTACTGCCTTCGAGAGCAAGGGTGGTGGTCAACACTACTGCTGCCTTTTCGGGTACAGGCATTATCCTTTCGAAGGAAAGCACAGCTGATGTGGCTTCGGAAATGGATGCACTTGTCGCTATGAACAAAAACTCTAATAGAGGAGCCATAAGTGCTTCTGTATTATATGATAATAAGGTAGTTGCTTATATGGTAAATGATGAGGTCCGAAAGGGCCAAGTCAATATTGCCAGTCTCGATGTGACCGACCTTGAGTATATGACAACATACTATTATCGTCCATTTGTGGTGCTCGAAAAAGGCAAGTATATGTTGGGTTCGGAGAAGTCGTTCACAACAATCCGTACTATCGAAGCAGCACTTGTAAACGAACCTCAGTTGGCAGGAATGAACCATTTCGATGCGGCATCAGGACTTTGTCTCAATGCAAATGCTCTCAAGCAGATTATGCAGTCGTGGAGTTATAGCAACGAGGAGGTCAACGCTTATCAGTTGGACAATATCGGCAAGTTGTTCATGTCGCAGATTGATGAAACGAATATTGACGAATTGAAGTCTCAGTCAACAGAAAAGATTGTTTGTACTGATGGCACAATATGCATTGTGGATAAGGTAAGTGCTAACGCTCTCGCAAAGGCGGTTGCTAACCTTGAGGCTCCATTCACTTTCGATCCATCGACAGCGGTGAACTGGGGTATGGACAGCAAGGGCGCATACCTTTTTACTAAGTACTGCTCGGTTGATACGATACAGAATATCACTGATCCTAACTATGTTTACGGCAGTTACATCAGTGCTTCGCCTTCGTCGTCAACATCCAATCCTTTCCTCGGAATCAATATTCCTGACGGACTTCTTCCTGGTGATTATACCATTACGGTTACTTTTGCCCCAAATACTATCGACATGGATAATTCGCTCCCTAACCGTATGTATATCGACATCTACGAAGCAATAGTTGAACAAGATGCAAAGCAAGGCACATACCCAACTACGGGCACACATATTCCTAATCCGGACGGAAGTGGCAACTATTTCCTTCCAAACAATGGTAAGAATATAGATAAGGTGTCGTTCGATGTTACGATAGGTGATAGTTTTGCAAGTCCGGTACTGCAGTTTAAGTCGCAGGTCACTTCCAAACTTGCCTCGACATACGACAGAACTCTGCGTATTGCACAGATTGAAGTGAAACCAAAGAAATAGTCCATCCTCATGAAAAAGATATTATTTGCATCCCTGATGCTTGCTTCGGTGGCGGCATCAGCACAGAATACGGTGATGACCGAAATGAAGAATGCCGACAATGCGAAGACCTACTCTGGTGTGGTGGAGCAACTCGGTAGGAATGTTCTCTTCTCTCTTCCTCAGTTGAAGGTGACGGCAATCGTTCCGACAGATAATGCCATGAGCACTTATGAGATGCCTGCGTCGTATGTGCAGAATAACCGTTTGGGTTATATAATTGACAACCTCACTATCAAGAGCGGTCTCGAACAAGGCAAGAAGTATTATAAGACTAAGGGCAACAGTTACATCCGCATCGAACAGAATGGTGGTGGTTATGTGGCTTACAATTCTGCTGACAGCAAGGGTGTTTCGCTTCAGGCCAAAGAGACTGATAACGGAACAGTGCTTTATGCGGACGAACTTATTGGACCGATAATGAAGAGCGTAGTTTCCACCCTTGATGAAATAGAAAGCTTCTCGGAGTTTACCAAAGTAATTGCAGCGAGTGGATTCCATACTTTGTTCGACCCAGTATCGAAATATTATTCTGCTGATTCAAAAGGTTGTATGATGGCTGCCAGAGGTCGTGGAGGCATAGGAGCAGAAGATACTGAGTCTATGTATAAGTTATTATATATCGTTGACGATTATAACTACACTCTCTATGTTCCAACCAACGAAGCAATGAAGCAGGCATACGCAGCAGGACTTCCAACGCCTGAAATGTATTACAAAGCATTGGAAGAAGATCTTGATGCTGGTATCGAACCATACTATGATTCAAATTCGAAGGCTGCAATGATTCAGGAAGTTTTGCGTAACTTTGTCAAGTACCACCTTCAGGATAATGCCATCTTTGTTGACAAGGGGTTTGAGTCGGGTTCGTACAAAACTGCAAAGTATAAGTTGGTTCAGGCAAGCACTGCTGGCAAATACAAGATTGGTACTCCTTACGCACTCAAGGTTGAGGTGTCACCTTCAGCCATGACCGTTACCGATGCGATGGGCAATACTCGCAAGGTGCTTTCGGACGACAAGCTCCGTAACATCATGGCAAACGACATTTGGTACGATACCAACCCTTCAAATGGACTGAAGAATGCTAAGATTGTGAAGTCGGGTTTTGTTGCCATCCAAGGCATCGATGGCCCGCTCTACTATGACACTTCCGAACAGTTCGAATACAAGTATTATCCTACTGTAACCGAATAAGGTTTTTGCCGACAGAACAAGTAAGTAGGTGTTCGAAAATATGATTTAAGGTCTGTTTGATTTTAAGTTATATTTTTGAACACCTACTTCTTTTGTAAATAAAGAACTCAGATAATGCCAATAGGCAAGTCTCCTTTTCTTTTGTTTTTAAAAAGGAATTATTATTTGGTGACTACTCATCTATAACCCCAACGGGGTGGTATTGTACAGGGCAGGGTGTTAACCCTGTTATAAAAATCGTTATATTTTTTTCATAACCCCATCGGGGTGACATTATTGACTCCCATTCGGTCGTCGAGCTAAAAGGTTATCATCTAATTTATATCGTAAAAATGTCACCCCCGTTGGGGTTGGCTAACGAGTCCCACACTAATATATAACAGGGTTCACACCCTGCCCTAATGTGATTTCACCCCTTTGGGGTTTAGCTGAGTAGTTGTATTATTGGTCACTAATAGTTAAAAAATGATTTTTGTAATACGTATATCCATATTTATTATTATCTTTGCAAAAAAATAAAGCCAATATTATGGAAGAAGAACCAAAAGGAAAGCGTGGAGGACGTCGACCTGGAGCTGGCAGACCACGCAATGATACAGAAATCGTGACTTTCCGTGCACCGGGTTATATGGCACGACTTATCGCAAGCCAACCCAATAAGACGAATTTCATAAAATCGTGCATCAATAATACGATAAAGTCATTCCCCGACTTGTCGAGCATTGGTGATGTGATTTCTGCAACAGAAGTGAAGGATATAAAGTTGCCTGTCTTTGATGTGGATGTGGTGGCTGGCTTCCCGATTCCGCTCGACAATGATGAGAAGGCACAGAATATCGAACTCCTGCGTATGCTCTGTCCGTATCCTGAATCGTGCTACCTCATACATGTGAAAGGTGACTCTATGTATGAGTCGGGCATCTATTCGGGGGATATCGTGATTGTGGACAAGAGCAATCGCAACCCTTCGCCTTCGGAAGTTGCCCTTTGCGAACTTAACGGAGAGTACACCCTCAAGCGTTTCGAGAAGCGAGACGGCAAGGGATGGCTCGTTCCTGCTAATCCGGAATTTCCTGAAATAGAAATAAAAGAATCAGACGACTTCTCCATCTGGGGAACAGTCACCTACGTCATTCATAAACCACGCAACTGATGTACGCCCTTATCGATTGTAATACCTTCTTTGCTTCGGTTGAACGTGTGTTCCATCCCGGACTAAAGCGAAAGCCTGTCGTTGTTTTATCGAACAATGACGGTTGCATCGTGGCTCTCACTTCGGAGGCAAAGGCACTTGGATTGCATCGTGGCGAACCCATATTCAAGGTGAAGGACATAGTGGAGAGGAATGGGGTTAGCATCTTCTCGACCAACATGACCCTCTATGCTGCCATGTCGCGACGAATCACCAATATCATACGTCGTTCGGTGCAACATGTGGAGAATTACAGTATCGATGAGTCGTTCTGCGATCTCAATGGTTATGAGGCACATTTCAACCTCGAAGAGATGATGCGTTCACTTGCCGATCGTATCAGTTTGTGGACCGATATTCCGGTGTCGGTAGGTGTGGCTCCCACCAAGACTCTTGCCAAGATCGGGAGCAAGTTTGCGAAGAAATATAAGGGTTACCGTTCGGTGTGCATGATTGATGACGAACCCAAGCGTAGAAAGGCTTTGGAGCTATTCGACCTCGCTGATGTGTGGGGTATAGGAAGGCATACTCTCGAGCGACTGAACTACTATGGGATAAGCACTCCTCTCGAATTTGCAGACAAGTCGGAATCGTGGGTGAAGACGCATCTAACCAAACCGGGTGTGCAGACTTGGCTCGAACTCAATGGGCACCCTTGTATCGACACGAGCGAGGTGTATCGTAACCAGTCGATATGTACGAGTCGCAGTTTTGGAGATATGATTTCCGACCTTACCCAACTCGAGGCATCGGTAGCTACATTTGCAAGCAGTTGTGCCAATAAGTTGAGAGGACAGAATGCGGGTTGCAAGACCGTTACCGTATTTGTTCAGAGCAACCGTTTTCGCGATGACCTGCCCCAATATTGCAATAGTGCGTCAACTACTCTTGTCACTTCCACATCCGACACGCTCGAAATCACGAGTGCAGCATTGAAGGCTTTGCGTAGCATTTATCGCCCCGGCATTATGTATAAGAAATCGGGAGTGATACTGACTGATATCGCTCCTAACTCGCCTGTGCAGCAGGACTTGTTCGACCCAATCAAGAATCGTCCTCAGCGTGCCGAACTCATGAAGGCAATCGATCGTATCAATCAGCGGTTCGGACTGAAGACCATACAACTCGCTGTGGAAGGGGAGAAGGAGCAGCCATGGAAGATAAAGTGCGAACATCGCTCCGGCAATTATCTGACCGTATTGGATGAAATATTGGAGGTGTGATGGATTTTACCTAAGAGTTTTAGCAATTTTATTTAAATGTTTTAGCAATATTACTTAAATGTTTTGGCACTTTTACTTAAGTGTATTGGACCTTTCTTCTAAAGAAAATATATTATTTTTATTGTATAAATGTGCTTTTGGTCCATCAATTCAAGTTTTTCGTACTTTTACATTAAAAAAAAATAGATAAATAAACGAGAATCGTTTTTATTTTTGTATCTTTGTGCGTTAATTAAGATTAATTCAAGCTTTTATGGAATTACAGACAACATACAATGACGGTTTGCTTACTTTAGCGGTGGCAGGAAGAGTGGATGCTGCCGAGGCTGCCAACCTTCAGAAGGACATACTTGCTCAAATCAGCGAATATGATGATGTGGAGAGTATTGTGATAGACGCTTCGCAGATGTCGTTCATCTCAAGTTTGGGACTTCGTGTCATCCTTATGCTCAAGAAGAAGTATGATGACTTGAGGGTAGTAGGTGCTAACCCAGACGTATATAATGTGTTCACGATTACCGGATTCTGCAAGATCATAACTGTTGAGAAGGCACTTCCTAACGTGGATATCGAGGGCTGTCCGCTTGTCGAGGGACGTAAGGATGTGTATCAGTTGACAGAAGATACCGTTGTGAAGGTGTTTGCCAAAGGCATCACAAAGGCAGATGTGGAGAAGGAAGTGGAAATGGCCAAGGAGGTGTTTGTACTTGGTGTGCCTACTGCAATGGCATTTGACCAGGTGATGGTGGGCGACCGCTACGGTCTCATCTACGAGAGCACCCAACCGATGAAGATAAAGGCACAGGCACTTGGTGCTATGATTCGTTCACTTCACGAACAGAAGGTGGAGCCTGATGGTGTGTTCCCTTACGGTCATGCTAACGTGAAGAAGCGTATCCAGTCGCTCAAACCATATCTCGGTGAAGATGCTGTGGACAGTCTTGTGCAGATGTTGAGTGTGCTTCCTGAAGCCACTTCGCTGCTCCATGGCAATCTTACGCTCGACTGCATAATGAAGCAGAACAGTGAACCCGTATTCACCGATATGGGTGGAGTGGGATATGGTCACCCGGTTATCGACCTTGCTCATCTGTATTCTTCGTTCTCTGAGGAACAACGTGGTGACTATTTCGACGAGTTCCTTGACGAATATTACGATCTCGAATCGGACGAGACTATCCGTCGCAATCGTGAGAACATCGTTTTGCTTTCGATGATTTCTGATTTCACAAGTCTCACATCTAATGGTGAACCATCGCAAGAAGAAGTGGAGAGTTTCAAGAAATCGTTCCAGGAGCGTATTGTTGACCATTGGGACGAAATCCTTTCACGCCTTCGTTTCAAGATGGACTTCAACGAGGAGATTCGTCGTCTCGAACGAAAGAAATTCTATCTCGATGGTGATGTTAATATCGATTGGGTGGCAAAGGAACTTGGTACCAACCGCCATTATGTTTCCGACTATTTCAACAAGGTGCTGCACACTACATTCAACGACTACATCAATAATCTGCGTCTTGAATATGCTGCACAACTCTTGCGTGAAGGCAGAGTGGCAAAGTCGCAGGTCTGCTACGATGCAGGTTTCAACAACGACCACACATTCCGTCGTCTGTTCAAGCAGAAGTTCGATTGCCTGCCATCGCAATATGCTGATGCAAATAAGTAGGCAAGCAATTAATTTATAATAATAAAGAAGGGTGAAGATCGCTAAAATCTTCACCCTTCTCTTTGTCTTTTTATACGAATTCGAACAATGATGAGAATCCTGTTATCTTGAATACTTGTTGGATATCATCATTCACTTCCTTGATGATGACCTTTCCGCCCTTTGCCATTGTCTCCTTACGCAATGTGAGCAATAGTCGCAATCCGCTCGAAGAGATGAAATCGAGTTTGGAGCAGTCGAGCACAATCTCTTTGTCAGCATTCTCCATCAGTGGTTCCATGTCTTTGGTGAACTGCACGGCAGCGGCAGTGTCGAGTCGCCCTTTGAGAGTACCAATTACTTGGTCGTTGTTTACGTTGGTATCAAGTGTCATATTGTATTTACTTTCTTTGTTAGCGTTAGGATATTCTTGTTGTTCACTCTTTCGTAGTTCATCTCGTCCATCATCTGCTTGATGAGGAAGATGCCTAGACCGCCCACAGGACGCTCTTCGACCGAGAGACCTATATCTACATCCCCTCCACCCTTGGTTGGGTCGAAAGGTGTTCCCATATCTATTATCCTGAACATGATGTTTCCGTCCTTCATCTCTGCCTCGAGAATGATGGACCCTTCTGTGCCTTCAGGATAAGCATAGCTGACCGAATTCGCTAAAGCCTCGTCGAGGGCAAGGTTGAGTTGGAACGACACATCAGGTGCAATTCCATAAACTTCGCTTACCTCTTCAACAAATGGACCAAGTTGCGAGAGTTCATCAATATTGTTATTTAAGTTTAGACTTAACATGTTTTATTCATTATTGAGTGCAAAATTACACATTCTTATTATCACAAACAAAACAAATTTCAAAAAAAAAGTGAATAACATTGATTTTTTTACTTTTTGAGTGTGTGTTTATTAGTAAATAGTCTATCTTTGCACACAAAATTATATTATTAACTTTGAAAAGACCTATTTTTTATGGATTTGTACTATTGGGCAGCAGGCATTTTAGTTGTATTGAACATCATCACATTTATCGTTTTTGGTGTTGATAAGCATGCCAAAAAGAATGGAGGTGAACGCATTCCGGAAGTCACAATGTTTATGCTTGGAATGTTTGGTGGAGCATTAGGAGCATTTCTTGGTATGCATTATTTCCGCAACAAGATACATACCGGCCAGTTCTATCTCGGTATGCCTGCCTTCTTGCTTTTGCACGTAATCATCGCATTCATTGTGCTTAGCTTCACATTGTGATTTTGTGGTAAATTACCATTTCAACGCACACTCACACTAAAATAAATAAGCAGAACCATTTGGCTCTGCTTATTTGTTTTATAAGGTGTGATTCCGTTTTCTGCTGGAGCAGGAATTGTGTCTTCGTTTATCTTGCGAAGTACTTCTTGCCCTTGCTAATCTTGAATCCCTTGAAATCATTGTTTACTCGTTGGCCAGAGATATTGAAGATTACCTTGTCCGAGAGAGTAGGGCGATTGATGGCAATATCTTCGATAGCTGTTGTGGTGCCGAGTTTGAAACTTACATTTGTACCCTGAATGGTCTTGTCGAGGTCTGGATACACAGCATCTACACGAATCTTGTGAGTGCCATCAGTATCAGCAAACGAGTAAGAGAACTGAGTGTCCTTCTGAGTCTTGACCTTAGCACCATCGAGATAGATGTCGTAGTTGCTTACGGTGAACTCGTCTGAGTTAGGAGCAACGATATTGGCACGCATCATCCAGTTGCCATCATTGCCAGTCTCATCGCTGATTGTGTACCAACCATCTTCGCCACCAGCCTTGATAAGACTTGAGTATGTAGTCTTCGAACCGCCCGAAGCGTCCATTCCGAGAGGAGACTCACCAACAGGACAGTCGTAAGCTACAACCACATAGTTGTATGTCTGGCCAGCCTTGATAGTGATTGGCTCGTCGAGTTTTACAGTGTTCCATTGACCGATAGTGAACTCTTCCACAGGGATGACAGCAAGGTCAACACCGCCCTCGTAAATCTGGATTTCGAAACATGAGTTTGAGAGAGGATAGAAGTTTACCGACTCAATTGTGTATCCTTCATACGAGCGGAGTTCGGTTGGAGTGAAGTCAACGCGTGCCATGATTTCAGTCACATTTGCTGTGGTCGAAGGACAAAGTGCAGACGGCATATTACTGCAGTAGCCGAGTGTAGTCTTATCGTTATCCTTTGGCGATTCCCATTGAGCGGTGATGTCCGACATGTTGACGCGTACCTCTGGAGTAATCTTAAGAGCCTTATCGTTCTCAGAAACACTGAATTCTTCGCTCAAGAGTTTCGATTCGCGTGCATCGGTATAGACTGTCTGGAGGCTGAGAATGTGGTCGCCAGCAGCGATGTCCTTGCTTTCGAAAGTAAGCCCCTTGGTCTCAGCAGCCTTCTGTCCGTCGATATACACATTGTAGTGGTCAATCTCATCAAGGTCGGTACTTGTATTTGTTGGAGCAAAGATAGCCGATGTACCCCAAGCAAAGTCGTATGCACCGCTCTGCGAAGCTGCGTTGATAGAATAGAAGTCCTCTTCGCCAACCTTACGGATAAGGTCTGTGTAGCCCTGCTTGAGACATCCGAGGAAAATCTGCTGCACATTGTACGACGACTCAATCACGTTCGACTGGATACCGATAAGCAGATCCTGACCAGCCTTGAATGCAAGTGGCTGTGCAAACTTGACTGTGTTCTTTGTGCCATAGTCGAGAGTCTGAGTGACAGGGATGCTCTTCACAAGAGTGAGCACACCATCGTTGTGGCGGTAGATATTGATGATCCAACTGCCCTGAGGCGAACCAGGATAGAACGATACGCCTACGAGGCGATAGTCCTGATAGAGACTCATCTGTTCGGCAGAATATAATGTTCCCGACTCAAATGAAATATCGCCACCACCGAAGCCGTCCAACTCATATTCACCGTTTGAGAAGTAGTTGTTCTCAACATAGTTGGTCGAAGGCTCGTTCCATATTGCAAATGCAGACTTATAGCCCTTCTGGCGAACTAAGAGATTGCGTGCATTCTGATTTTCGCGTGCGTTGATCTTAATGGTTGCAGTCTCGCTCATGTCCGACTCGCCATCTTCGTAGACGGCAGTAACAGTATATTTGTAAGTGCCTGCAGCGAGATCCTTGTCGTAGTACTTGGTGTCGGTAATGATTTCGGAGTTAATCTTGTTACCATTGCGGTATACGTTGTATCCCTTGAACGAATCCATGTCGCCGAGAGGTTGGTTCCATGTGATTTCGCTCACGAAGAGACCCGGAACCTGATTAGCCTCCACGCATACAGGAGGAGTCTTGGACAAGTCCTTATCGAGAGCAACAACAAGACTCTTCATCTCACCGCTTTTGTCGTAATATACAAGACCGAAAGTCTTCTCATCAGCTGAGAGAGTCATAGCACGAGCAATCATGTGACGTCCATTATCCGCTGGATACATGTTGAGTCCGCTGAAATCGACACCCTTTGCAGTGAGGTAGTCCTCGATGTACTGAGTCTTGCCGTCTGCATAAATGATACCATATTCGAGGCCTTCAGGAGTAGCGATGTAACCTACTACCGAACCCTTGTCGCCCATATCAAATAAGTCGAAGTTGAATGGATCATCGATGTTTGGATAAATCAATGTTGACTTCTTTGTGGTCATATCATAGATTGCCTTGATGCCATAACCCAAGTCCTCATGCTCAGGGTCAACAACGTATCCGCCCCAGTAGAGAAGGCTCTTTCCATCGTGGGAGAACTTGCGAACCTGTTGCCATGGCGAACCCGGAACACCCGGATTGAGCTCGTGGAACTGCTTGTCTGCTGTGTCCCAATAGCCTGGGTTACGGTTGTCGTCGCTGTAGTAAGCCCAACCACCAATCTTCGAACCATCGTCTGTGATGGCATAAGAGAGGAATGTGCCGTTTGCCTCAGGAACGATTCCGAGCACGTTAGCGGTATGCTCTATCTGGCCATTCTTCCAGATGTACGACACGTAGTTTTCGTCAGTACCTGTAACGTAATGTCCGTCAGGTGTGATGGCAGTTGCCCATGCACCGAGTTCGTTAGGAAGTTCGAGCATACTCCACGAACCGTCATAAACGCCTGGCACTTCGATGCTTGCACCGCTATCGAGCACATCGTTGGAAAAGAACGAACCTGCTACAACACCGTTGTTGGATACTGTGAAAGCTGACGTGCCTTGTTCGAGAAGATCAATCTTACCGGTCGACAGATTCCAGCGGAAACCGTAAACTGTCTCTCCATCTGTTGTGTATGTACCACATGCCCAAAGACCGTTCTGCGATATTGAGATGACCTGATAGTCAGCAGGGGTGGTGAGGTACAAGACGCCCTTCTTGCCCTGAGCATTAGCAAACAATGCAAGGCACGACAAGAGTGCGAGAATAAAAGTTTTCTTCATATAGTTTTGTTTATATTATTATAAATAATGTGTTATTTGATGTAATTCTTCTTTCCGTTCACAATGACGATGCCCTTTGCACCATTGCTGATGCGGAGACCCTTCATGTCGAATGCCTTGCCTTCAGCAATCTGCTGCTTGATGCTGCTGATGATTGTTGGGTTGGCTTCGATTACGATGGTGTCCGAACTTGCACGACCGATGGCATAAACGGCATCAACGTAAACTTCCATGTGGTCGAGGCCACGCATTGCCAATTCGTACTCCTTGAGAGTCATGTCTTTTTCCTGATAATTTTCAGCAACCTGACTGCCTACCACCATCACCTCATATCTCTCAAATCCATACTTGTTGACATCCTGAGGCTCGTCCCAAGCAAGCTGAACAAAGATATTTGTCTCGATAGTGCCTTCTTCGGTATTCTCCGTAGTAGTGATTTTTCGTGAAACTTCGCGGAGATTGGTTGGACATGGAAGAGGAGTGTCAAAGCTTACGAACACGGCGTTAGAGATGTTATGATACTTATCCACATCAGTCATAGTTGCATTGAGCTTGGCACACTCAACGTAATAGTCGTAATTGCCGTTCTTCACGTTCTTGTCGGTATAAGTCCAAGTGCCGTTCTCGCCAAATTCATCAGTAGTGTAATATGCATCATCGAAGTAGCTTACTCCATGAGCAATCTCAATACCATTGCGATACACGTTGAGGACAGTCATTGCCGAACGCTGAGATTCAGGAACCTCAACCTTGAGAGTCACGTCATTGCCCTCCTCTGCTTGCTCTGCAGAAAGGGTAGGAGCATACTTCTCACCATTGATTTCTGCATATTCCCATACGTTCCATGTCTTTGGATTACCAAACTTCTTCAGGATTGTGTCCCAAACCTTCTTCACCACATGAACGCGGTTCTTGTTGTCTTCTTCAGGAGTGTAAGCTGTGAAGCTCTTATAAACATACTGCTCTATGCCGTTAACAATCTTGATGGTGAAGACTGTGTCGCTCTCGAGTTCACCAGTTTCATCATAATAGAACTC
Organism: Prevotellaceae bacterium UBA1716; assembly: GCA_002317225.1. Lineage (GTDB taxonomy): Bacteria > Bacteroidota > Bacteroidia > Bacteroidales > Bacteroidaceae > Minthosoma. Next base: position 42,262 of record DCIW01000083.1, read on the forward strand.
CTGAACCTGACTTGGCACGTATGCTTGGGTTGAAGTCTTGAACGTGCTCTTACGTTCGCTTACCTTCTTTCCATAGACATCATATTCAGTTTCAATCATATATTGTGCCGACGAACGAGTACCTGTGCTTACGGTCATCTGAGGCTTGTTCTTACCCGTAAAGTCGCTGTAAGTGATGGTCTGCTCTATGTCTGTAGTGGCATATTCAACAGTATGCTCCTTAGTGAGCGAACCGTCAGTAGCATATTCGTATTCGGTATAACCGAACTTGTTTCTTTCCTTAATCTTCTGTCCTTCAAGATTATATTCGTAGAAGATAGTGTCCTGTGCAGCACGGAATCCCATACTGCCATGATCGTAACGGCCATACTGGTTGGTGTATTGCTTCTCGAGCATGCCGCCATCACCATATATATAAGAGGTGTATTCGCTGATGATCCAGTCGGACAAGCTCTTACCGTCTGTGCCCAAAGTCTTGCTATAACGGCCCACACGCAGAACACGGTTGTCGCTGCCATAGTAAGTCACTTCCTTCTTGGTGATGCCGTTATCGTTGCCCATCGCATCGCCCCAAGTCTCAACCGAACGGATTGCACGTGGGTCAGTACTTTCTTTTCCGATGAACTTCGCTGCATCCACAGTGATAGTGTCCGAAAGGGTAGTGCCTCCCTCAAATCGTGTCTGGAGGAAAACCTTCTGAACTGCATCAATGCCAAAGTTTACCTCAACCTCTATAGTCGAAGCGTCGGTTATTGCCTCCTCATCCGAAAGGAGTGGCGAAGCATAGTAAGTGCCCACTTTCATCACGTTGAGGTCAACAAACTGCATGTCCTCAGTGATTTCTGGTTTGTTCCATGTGAGTTTTACGAGATAACTGCCTTCATCGCTCTTTCTTGCCGAAACGGCACGAAGACCTGTCACGCGAGGATATTCGCGTTCGATATTGACGTTCTTGATATTCGAAATATTGCCGCACTCATCGTTGCACATTGTTTGGACGAAATATTCGTGCTGACCGTTCTCTACACCCTTGTCGATGTATGTGAAGGTAGGAGTGCTGAGACCCACACGCTCCAAAAGAACACCATCGCGGTATATCTTAAGAGTCATGTAACAATCAATCATGTCCCAAATTTCAGGATAAGTGATTGTAAGCTTTACAGTTGATGTCAAAGCATCTGCAACTGCCGAAACGAGATCCACACCATCCGACGAAGAATCGAAGTTAGCATACTTGGTTTCACAAGTCGAACCGCCCTTCAATTTCCATTCGTTGCCAGAATAAGTGTACGATTTAGAAATGACGCTCGTTTCATTATTCTCATAAACAGTGCGTTGCGAGTTCACTTCCTCGCCTCCGCTGATACCCTTCTTCTCATAAAGAACGAGATTTCCGTCCTCGTAAGTCCAGTATTCAGCAGAAGTAAGTACACCATCGGTGTTCGAACGACGTTCGCTCAACTTATTGCCTATAGAATCATATTTGATTTCAGAAGTGTAACAATTGTATGATTGTGTTGCTTCAGACACAATCATCTTTGGACCACCTTTAGTGAAGTGACGATATTGAAGAGTCTGCGAGAGCACACCATTCTTGTAAATTTCTGTCTTCACCATATTGCCCTCTGCATCGTAAGAATGTAGGTTTACGGTCTTCTTGGCATGGATATTCTCCTTTGTCATTCGGCCATTCTCATCGTAAGAGTATTCGATGGTGTCGTTCGAAGCCTTCTTCGAGTATCGTCCCTGATCGTAAGTGTACTGCATCGAGTGCGACATGGTCAGGTTGCCTTGCTCATCATAGTCGTTAAAATAGTAGTTGGTTACGAGCCAGTTTTCTCCGTCTTCCGAGAGTCCTGTCTGAATACGACGAACAGGTCGGTTTTGGTTGTCGTAAAATGTCTCTATGCGTTTTGTTGCAGTCTGTTCTGAGGCGGTACCCATATTGTCGCCATACCATGTCTGCAATTGCACGAGTTTGTCCTGGGCACTTGCTGCCACAGCAATCAAAGCCCATAAGATTGTAAGTGAATATTTGTTCATAATATATTATAAGTTGACAATTTCGGATGCAAAGGTACAAAAAATATATGAGATTCTTGCAGTTTTACCGATTATATACTACCTTTGCATGCTAAAAAGAAACACTTTATACGAATGAATATCAAATCTCTAACTTATTGCCTCTTGTTTTTGCCATGCACAATGATGGCACAAACTAACCTTGGTTATACTAACGAAACTGTTTCGCGTAACAACATTTTCCGCTACACTTCCAATACAGACCAGCGTCTTGCCATGCGTCTTTCAGCCGACAAACTGAAGTCGCTCAAGGGCAAGTCCATCAAGTCACTTCGCATCGCTTTCGGTAGCAAAAACTCCACCGGAGGTAAGGCTACCATCTTCCTTACTGACAATCTGGGTGGTACTCCTATCGTCCAGTCGGAAGTGACCATATCGTCACCAAACAAGTTCGTAGAATTTCCACTTCCATCACCTTACACCATTAATGGAGAAGAAAAAGAATTATTTGTTGGATGTCAACTTGATATAGCAGCAAGTTACGGACCATTCTCATCCGATTTCTCCAAGGATGTGAAGGGCGTGTTCTATGCTTATAACGAAGGTAATTGGGAAGATATTTACGGACTCGGTTATGGGTGTCCAAACATCGAAATCGTGACAAGTGAAACCCTTGATATGACTGATGCTCTTATCAAACCATTTGCCGAAGATGGATATGTTCGTGAGGGCGACAAACTCACTTATTCGCTTCAGATGCAGAATTTCGGTACGACAGCCATCAACTCGTTTTATGCACTCGTACAGGTAGGTAAGGGAACACAAGAAAGATTTACTTTTTCTGACATCAATGTGGCTCCTCACAAGACATACGATTTCACCATATCAAATATTAAGGCGGAGGAAAAAGGCAAGCAGGATATTCATGTTACTATAACTAATATTAACAATGTGGCTGATGCTGACGAAGCCGACAACAATACCAATGCTACCGCCTACTTCTATCCAAACGATATGCAGAAGAATGTGCTTGTGGAGACTTTCACCGGACAGTCATGCAGTAACTGCCCTGGTGGTCATTCGGTGCTTGCTTCGGCAATCCATAGCCTTCCTAATGTCAGTGTGGTCGAGGTGGCACACCATGCGGGTTATATGATTGATGTCTTCTCGATGAAGGAGGACTGGAACCTCACAAGCCTCTATAATGGTTCTACTTATGCTCCTGCGGGTATGTTCAACCGAATGGCTATGAGTGGTGCCAACTCGCCTGTAAGCGAAATTGGTTCACTCTCTGAAGATGTCAAGAATCTCAAGGCGGCAAGCATCACACGTCCGTATGTTTCGATAGCACTCGACAGCAAACTCGACGAGGCATCACGCACGGTTAATCTCAAGTGCCGTTTCTACACCCACGAACAGATGCCGTGCAACGATCTCCGCTATTCTATCTGGCTCATCCAGGATAGTCTTGTAGCGGCACAGAGCGGTGCCACTGCCGACTATGTGCATAATGCCGTTTCGCGTGGTACTATTACCGAAGGCACATGGGGCGAGGCAATGGACTTCATTCCGGGCGAGACTGCAGTGGTGGAGAAGACTTTTACCATCCCCGAAATCATTGCCTCCACTTCATACACAAAGACTGATAATAAGAACGAAATCCCTGCAGTACTCGATAACATGAAAATTGTTGTTCTTGTTCACCAACAGAGTAGCAATGATGTTGCGGCATGTCAGGTGTTCAACTGTGCTGAGGTCGCTCTTGAGGGTACGGTTCAGCAGGGCGGTTTCCCTACTAAGGCAGTTCGTGTGCTCAAGTCCCAAACCTATTATGGCGATTCACAAGGTAATGAAAGTGCGGACGTTGCTACTCGTAAGTTAGAGTATTGCTATAACTCATCCGACAAGCTCTATCGCATCATCGAAACATCCAAGAACACTAACGAAGACATCTGGCAACTCACTCATTATTATAAATATGATTATAGTGCTGATGGCAATCTTCTCCTTACCAACTCGCTCCAGTATGGTACCTTCGACTACGACGAACTCGGTTGGTCAGCAGCCAATGACACCGTAACCTACGAGTACAACGACAAGGGTCAACTCATCAAGGAATGCCATCCTCTCAAGTATTACACTTATGAGTATGATGATGCGTCCAAACTCATCAAGCGATATACCTACAATATCAATTCCATCTCCCACGAAGTTGTCAACGACCTCATCGAGACCTACTCCGATTTCAATGAATCAGGCAAACCATGTTCGGTTGTGGCTTCCTCTCCATCGGGCAAAGAATGGAACGAATACATCTCCACTCTCACCTACGATGCGCTCGGCAATCTCACTTCTGAACGCCGTTTCACAACCGACTCCCCATCAACTCTCAAGTATGCTGAATACTGGACTTACGATGCTGATGGCCAACTCCTCGAGCATCGTCTTCCTACAGTTTTCGATGATGGTGCTGAAGTGGACAACGAGAAGGAAGTCTATACTCGCACTACTGAAGGCAATCTCGACATCGTGACTCATGACATTCTTCTTTCAAATGGCGATGGCACATGGAGCAAGATGGCAGGCACACACTGCGTTGATGAGTATTTCCTTCTTGAGTCAACCACAGTACCAACTATCTCTCTCTCACCTGCAGATGGCAATCATCTCAATAGTGTCAACATCACTCTTAATGGTGCCAACAACCAGTCTGCCACTTTCTACCGCAACGGTCTGGAATTCTGCAACACAACTGATGCCAACACAGTCACTATCGACGACAGCGGCGTGAAAAATTGCACATACGAATATCTTGCCATCGTGAATGGTCGTGCATCGAACATCATAGAGTACACCTTCGATACACCTCTTCCTCCTGTGACAGATGTACGATATAAGTCGCACACTACCGATTTATTTGGCAATATCTCAGTCACCATCGAGTGGAAGAACCCATCTGTCGATTCACGTCTCGGCTTCGTCTCCCGCAACCTAATGTATGAGAACATGCGTACAGCCGAACAAACCACAACTGATGCTACTGCCAATACTCTCACCATCGACTTTGGCACAGAACGCACCAAGACCCTTTACATCCAAACTGTCTACACTCTCGGTCGTTCTAACTCATCTGTTGCTACTATCGATCTTGACAATCTCTCAAGCGACATCATCACACTCCAGTCCCAACCATCCGACCACACACTTTACGACATCCAAGGTCGCAAAGTCCTCACCCCAATTCGTGGTCTATACATTAAGGATGGTCAAAAGGTTTTGGTGAAGTAAGGTTAAGGCAAGTTTTCTGTAAACATAAATCCCCCTTCCGTTCCCTGTAAGGATGGAAGGGGGATGTTGTTAGTGTGCTTTTGGGGGCCTGTTCTTAGGTCTTTTTTTTGGGCTTTTCTTAGTCCTTTTCCTTGTGTTTTTACCGGCAAGATTTAATCTTGTCCTTAAAGACGCTTTAAAAAGGCGGGCGAACATTTGGCAGTGTCAATAATAATCCCTACCTTTGCCTCTATGTTCAAATGGAAGCCACAATCGGAGAAATTCAAGGGCGAAGGCATCTACCACCTTACCTTCGCTGTGAACAATCGCGTGCCTTTGTTAGGAGAGTTGAGAGGGGATGGGGTTGCCTATGTGTCACCCACACCACTTGGCATATTCGTCATTAATGCCATCGAACAGCTTCCTACCTATTATCCCAAGATTCAAGTCATTACCAAGTGTCTCATGCCCGACCATGTGCACATACTTTTATGGACGCATGAGGGGGAGTATGAGAGCATAAAGATGGTGGCGCGTGCCTTTGCTCAGGGATGCTCAAAAGAGGCACGCAGGCTGTGGCAGCTCCGCATGCAGGGCGTATCTTTAAACGCGCAATTAAATTGCGTGGATAAGAACACTGGCAATGGCGCGCCCATGCAGGACTACTCGTGCGGCAATGGGGCTAATACGCTCTTCTCGACTCCTTACGTGCGCACGCTAGTGCATGCAGGGCAGCTTAGGAACATGTATGATTACATCCGCAAGAACCCGCAGCTAGCGTGGATAAAACGCATGCATCCTGACCTTTTCCGCCTTCGTAGGAATACTGTCTGTGCGGGCCTCACTTCTCGTCCCTTGGCAACCATTGGCTGTTGGAATGGCCCGTGAGGCAGTCGGTCATATGCAGTCGTAGTATTAGTGAGGAGGATTTGGTTGCTATGGAGAATAAGGTGCTTTGGTATGCTCGTCAGGGGGCTGTCACTTATAGTGGTGCGATTAGTAAGGGAGAGCAGAGGATAGTGCGGAAGGTGAGGGAGGAAGGCCATCCGTTGGTGATAGTGCTCAAAGATGGTTTCCCGAAGGAAGGCAGTGAGAACGAGCGGTATTACAAGCCTGGTGGCATATATTTCGAACTATGCAGCGAAGGCAAACTGCTCCTGCTCGAGGCTCTCGACAGCACTTATGAACTTGAGGATGTAGTGAAAGAGACAGAGCGCCAGCTATATGTGAAATGCCAGGCAAAAGGATATGCTTACAGTCCCATTCCGCATAATACGGAGAGATGGAGATTTATGGCGGCGAATGTGATGGTGGAGAGGATGGTAAGTGAAAAGTGAAAAACGAAAAGAGAAAAATTTGCTACCGCGCGAGTATGTCTTGCAATCATCCCATCCGGATGGTTATCCCAAAGGACTTACTGGCGCGGTAGCAAACTTTAGGGTGTATTTGACAAAACATTAGGGTGTGTTTGCCAAAACATTAGGGTGTGTTCGGTAAAACATAAGGGTGTGTTTGGTAAAACATAAGGGTGTGTTGGGCCACTTTTGCTTCAGTGTGAACAGTTTTATCTTATGGTAGTGAATACCGACAATGACAAGCTTTCTCCAGATATGACGAATATTATGAAGCGCCACAACAGCACTCAGTATACTGCTGAGTTTGATGAATGGGCCGATAGATATTATGGAGATAAGTCGCACTTGAATTGTGAGATACTGGCAGAATCCCTTGTACTTGACTACAACCAGTCTGGTTATTTCCCAAAGATAGAAAAGAAAGGCATGAAGCGCCAACTCAAGGCTTGGGTTGGTTGTCATGATGGTCTAGAATTCAATCCTTTGGAGAAGTGCAACGATAAGGCAAATCATCGCATCAAGTGCACTTTCAATGGCTCGACCACCGAAAAGATTTACATAGCGGGTAAGTACGAAGGATAAAATTAGAGCCGTGACACACATTGCCACGACTCTAATTTACATGTTTTTTGCCTTAACGTTAATCGTTTCAGGTTATGTTGCCATTTCGATTACTTGATGTAAATCTTATAGTCCTTGATGCTGCCTGGAGCACCTTGTTCAGCACGTGGGAGGTACTCGATACCAGAGACTGTCTGGTCGCTGCCGAGGTCGATGACGAGGAGGTGAGGGAAGGAAGCACCCTTAGATGTCTGCCAGTAGGTTGACTCCTGAAGGTCGTAAACCTTGTCGCCTGTGTGGTTGCCCTTATCGTCTTCGCTATCAGCATACTTGGTTGTCCATGGTTCGCGTGAGAGACGCTTGCCGTTAGCATCGAGTGCGTAGATTTCAGCGATGGCAGCAACTTCGTTGCCTGACTGAGTTGAAGTGGCTTCGATGCAGAGGAGACGACCCTTCTTGTTTGCACCGAACTTGATAGTTTGCCAACCATTACCAGCCTTGAACTGACCCTTAGCGGCAGGAGTGTCAGAGTTGAGGTCAGGACGATCGCCAGGATTGTTGTGCTTGTTTGACTTCTCGAGTTGGAGTTTGTCGAGTTCAGGCTTGTCTTGCCCCCAAACTGTAGTTTCTTGTGGACCAACAACATCGAGGACGATGATTTCGTTCTTGCCCTTCTTCAACCAACAACCAGGAACGTAGAGAGTCTGCTGAGGACCAATGCGCCAGATACGACCCATTGCATGACCATTGACATATACCTGGCCCTTGCCCCAAGTTTCGAAGTTGAGGAATGTGTCGCCCACCTTATTAATATTAAAGTAACCGCGATAGTAACCAGCCTTTGTGTCAAGACCTCTCATCTTGTTGTTTGAGTTGAGAGCGTTAACTGCAGTCTGATAATCGTCTGGAATAGTGATGTTATCCCATTCTCTTGGCTTGATAGTGATTTCGTTAGTACCAACATTTGCTGTGATAGCAACGTCGCTTACGATACCCTTATAGTCCTTGATAGCACGACCAAAGTTGATACGGCCCATACCTTCAACAACGATGGTGAGTTCTGAACCTTCCTTGACTGCAGGGAGTTCGATGCTCTTCTCGTTCTTCACGCGGTCAATCTTGCCGATGTACTGACCATTGATGTAGAACTGTCCATAGTCGTGAATGTCAACTGTGAGAGTAGAAGTTGTAGGAATTTCAGGAAGCTGAGTTCTGTAAACCATTGTACCCCAACCCATATCCATATCTTCGAATGTCTGGAGAGCGCCAGTCTTTGTGTCCTTGTAACCATTGTGGAGTGGAGCATACTCTGTAACCTTGAACTTAGGAATAGTGATGATGCCCATAGGAGCCTTAGGAACTGCTGGAAGAGCCTTGCCATTGTTATACTTAGCCATCATTTCGCGAAGCTTGTAGAACTTGTCGGTTGCAAGGCCATATTCGTTGATTGGGGCGTCGTAATCGTAAGAAGTGACGTCAGGAGCAAAACCAGGAGAGTTAGCACCTGCCCAATGTCCGAACGAAGTACCTCCGTGAGTCATATAGAGAGAGAAAGAGATATTCTTGTCGAGCATTTCACGCATACCGTCAACCATATCCTTCGCATCACGAGTTTCGTGGCGAGCACCCCACTTGTCGAACCAACCAGACCAGAACTCACTGCACATCTTTGGAGCGTTAGGACGGAGTTCGCCAAGACGACGGAACTGATTGTCAATGTTAGCACCTGTACCGAAGTTCATTGTCCATGTAAGGTCAGGAAGACCATTCTGCTCGAAGTTTGATGACCAGTCGCACTGGAAGAGGGCAACCTTATCGAAACCTACAGAACGGAGACAATCACGAACCTCACTTACATAAGGCTTGTTTGTGCCATAAGAACCGTATTCGTTCTCCACCTGAACCATAATGATTGGACCACCATTCTGAATGGTGAGTGGAGCAAGTTGCTTACCAACTTCAGTCTCGAATATCTTCACGCGTTCCATGAAATAAGGATCCTGTTCGCGGAGCTTGATGTCCTTCTTCTTGAGGAGCCACCAAGGCAGACCACCCATTTCCCATTCGGCACAAACGTATGGACCAGGACGCACGATGACGTACATGCCATTCTTCTGAGCAAGACGGCAGAACTTAGCCACATCATTGTTGCCAGTCCAGTCGAACTTACCTTCCTGCTGTTCGTGGATATTCCAGAAGATATAGATACAGATGGTGTTCATTCCGAGTGCCTTACACATCTTGATACGATGTTCCCAATATGGCTGTGGAATACGAGGGTAGTGGATTTCGGCAGCCTTCACAACGAACGGTTTTCCGTTGAGCATGAAGGAACCTTTACCAGCTTCAAAAGTACCTGCTTTCTGAGCCGAAGCCATAGGTGCAAAAGCCAAAGAAGCGAGAGCGATAGAGAGGGTTGCTAAAAGTTTTTTCATAATAGAATATGTTTTTAATGTTAGATTTATTGCAAAGATAGATATTTTGTGACAAATATTTATATAATATTTAGATTATTTTTAGGAATAGTGGAAAATGTCGTGAAAATGTATTAATTTTGCATCGGATTTACAGACGCATTAACATTATGGAAAAGGATTACGATAAAATTATTGAGGATTCTGTTCAGCACGTATTTGCCACGATGTCAAGACGTGTAAGGCATGCTGACCTTGAACGTATCAAGGCTGCCTTTGAGTATGCTAAGGAAGCACATAAGGAACAGCGACGCAAATCGGGCGAACCTTATATCATCCATCCGATTTCTGTGGCGCGAATTGCGGCAGAAGAGATGAAACTTGATGCCAATTCCGTAATGGCTGCATTCCTTCATGATGTGGTGGAGGACACTCCAACTACGATTGAAGATATCGAGAATATGTTTGGTGAGGATGTGGCTCATCTTGTGGATGTCGTAACCAAAAAGAAGAAGAAAGAATACAAGACTTCGAAGCAGGTGGATAATTATGAGCAGTTGCTCGACTCGGTGCATTGGGATATCCGTGCCTTGCTTGTGAAGATTGCCGACCGTCTGCATAATATGCGTACTCTCTCAAGCATGCGTCCTGACAAGCAGATGAAGATTGCGGGAGAGACAGACTACTTCTATGCTCCGCTTGCCAACCGACTTGGTCTCTTTGATGTGAAGACTGACTTGGAGAACCTTGCGTTCAAGTTCCGTTGTTTTAATGAATATACGGCACTTGACGAATTGCTCCAGATGGACAAGCGAAACAACCGAATCCGACTTGATAAGTTCACTAATGAGATAGGCGAACTGTTAAGCGAAAATGGTGTTGATGCAGTTGCTGAAGTTTATTATCGTGCCCCTTATAGTATTTGGCGAAAGATGAAGGCTCAACATGTTGACTTCAAGCATGTTGCTAATAGATATTACGTCCGTGTAACATTTACTCGATGTACGGATACTAGACTTTCGGAGAAGGAAGTTTGTCTGAAGATTTATGCTCTATTGACAAACCGATTCCGTGAGAAAGCACAGAGTTTTGTGAACCAGATTGACCAGGCAAAAGAGAACTCATATCAGAGTATCAATGTGATGCTTTTGAGCGATGATGGTATTTGGGAAGATGTACAGATTTGTAGTCATCGCATGGTTGAGGTCAGCAAACTTGGTTGTGTTGCCGAAAGAGATGAAAGTAATGTGAAGGAATGGATTGAGAAGTTTAAGTATGTGCTTAAAGATATTGCTGCTCAATCAGATAGAGGCAATTTCCTCGAACAGGTTGCAACCACTCTCTATTATGATGATGTGATGGTTTTCACTCCTCAAGGCAAACCTGTGGTGTTGCCAAAGGGTTCGACTGCTATCGACTTTGCATTCGAAATTCATACCGATGTGGGTCTCCATGCAAAATATGCCCGAATCAATGGCAATCTTTGTTCGGTAAAGACTGTGCTTCAGAAGGGAGATTGTGTGGAGATTGGAACGGACGAAAGCATGTCGCCTAAGGATGACTGGATTGATAATTGCTCTTCGTATAAGGCTAAGCGTTCACTCCGTCAGTTGATTGCTCAAAGACTTGTGGGTCAGATGGTTCGTTGTCCGCATTGCAAACCGCTCCCTGGTGGTGAGGTGATTGGATATAGGTTGACTGACGGTAAGGTTATGGTACACCGTCGTAATTGTCAGGAAGTTATCCGTATGGCAACTAAGCATGGTGACTCTATTGTCAATGTGGAATATGAGGCTAACGAGAAGGATGTGTTCCCTGTAAGTATTGCTGTTCGTGCCATCGACCGCTACCATTTCCTTATTGATATCATTGATAATATCACTAATAAGTTGGGCTTGAGCATTGATGCCTTAACTACTGTGACTAAGGACGAAATCGTTGAGTGTCAGGTTACTTTCTTCGTGCATAGTGTTCAGGAACTCAATGTCGCTCTTGATGAACTCTATCATATTGATGGAGTGGATTCGGTAAGGCATGTGCATAGAGCGGGAGTAGCGTAGGGTATTGAAGTGAAAAACGAAAAGTGAAAAGTGAAAAATTTGCTACCGCGCAAATTGATCCTTTGGATTATCCATCCGGATGGGATTACTACAGCGGTAGCAAATTTTTCACTTTTCGTTTTTCACTTTTCACTTCTTCGTTCGCAACGAAGACTTATTCGTATTCATAATCTTCCAAGTCTTCGATTTCATCTTCGTCGAGGAATTCGATTTCGTCATCATCAATGACTTCGTCATCATCCCAACCTTCATCGTCATCATCGAAGACATAACGAGTGAGATCTTTGTTTCCATGAACGATGCTTTCTTCGGTAGAAATAGCAGCAAGCTTGTTGCTCTCGCTGTTCATCTCTTGCCAGAGAATATCCTTCAATTCCTGAAGACCTTGTTCTGCTACAGCACTGATGAATACAACAGGAAGATCAGTTGGGAGATTCTCCTTTAACATGTCGATAAGTTCCT
>DCIW01000042.1 GCA_002317225.1 Prevotellaceae bacterium UBA1716
ACACTGCCGCCATCCATATAGCCGATGAGACCTACGTTGGCAATTGGTTGACTGCTCTTTGCTTCATAAGTATTCGTAGTACCCTCCTTAAGCACCATAGCATCACATTTACTCAACTTAATGCTACCAGTAACAGTCAAGTCATGGATATCTGCGCCAATGCAATAAGGGAACAAGCCATCGTAGCAATATTGTGTCTTGGTAATGGTATAGTTGCTGATGGTGTGATTGTTACCATCGAACTCACCACCAAAAGCGAAGAATGAAGGATAAACACCATCTTTCCCACACAATGCTATGTTGTAATCATACACATAGAAACTGAATGGATCAGTAACGCCCTGCATATTGATATCGGCAGTCAGCTTTGCCTTGATATCCGTGCGACCACCATATACCTGTTGCTTGAACCACAAGAGCTTACTTGCCGTATCTATCTCGTAATATCCATTGCTGTTCTGAGTGGCAGGTTCAAAGTTCATGGCGTCATAACCACTGCCAGCAGAGAGCTTCCAGATGTTATTACTGAGTGATGTCATCAAGAAAGCCTGGTTTGTAGCATCATATACAAACCCCTGTACCTCCTGAGTCTCAACACACATCTTAGTCTCAACAACGGTCTTGCTGGTAGTATCGAAAACATGCACACGGCTATATTCCGTGCGATGTGCGCTACTGCCACCACCGGCACAGAAATAGACCTTACCGCCTAAATACACGCAGTCTTGAACTGTTCCGTTCACCAAATCATGCTGAACACCGTTAGCATCAGGTCCTCCAAGAGCGGTTGACGATGTGAGTTCGCTTACTGCAATGGTGCGATCGGTTGGCAAAACATTAAAGTTAATACCACTCAATTCACGAATGAGATATGGTGCCTTTCTGCTCTTCACTACATATCCTATGCTCCAAAGTGTTCCACCAGTAAAATCGTATGCAGCAATGGCGTCATCGTCCAACTTTGGCAAATGCCATGTAGCAACGAGCACATCATGCTCAATGTCATAAATCTGAATATCGCAACCATTGGTGATATAAAGGAATGGCTTTGTGCAGTCGTGAGCGTAACCATCGCTTGTTCCGAACACCTTAGGACCGAAACAAGCACTGCCCACATGACTTCCTGCTAATGCTGATAGCGATCCGCCCTTAGTCCACACACCGGTACTTATATCGTAAGTATCATAAGTAGGCACATTGCTGTTTGCAGAACCGGAGCCACGAAACTGATACATCACCCCATTAAGGATGGCAGCGCCCTGCATGCCACCTGCCGAGAAACCACCATCAGGCTTGTTGGTGTTCATGGATATCTTGCTCCACTTCTTCCCATCCAACAATGTCTGGGCATTTACACCATTCACAAAGAATGCGAGAATGGAGAATAGGGTCAATAAAAAGAATTTATGTTTGTTCATAGGTAATGAATTTTTACTAAATTGATAATTTCGTGTATTAGAACATGCAAATATAGAAATAATTAGCGAAAGATGCAACAACAATTGCAAAAAAATGGTATTATTTTGTTGTTTTGTGACACTTTTCGGCAATATTTTGTTGTTTTGAGTGTTCCGGATTGCAAATTGGCATATCAGTTTGCATTATTCGCAACTATTTACAATCTTCAGCATTCAAATAACTACTCAGCTATAACCCCAAAGGGGTGGTATTGTACAGGGCAGGGTAAAACCCTGTTGTAAAAATCGGTATATCCTTTTCAAAGCCCCCCCTTTGGGGCGACAGCATTGACTACCATTCGGTCGTCGAGCTGAAAGGTTGACTACCATTCGGTCGTCGAGTTGAAGGTTACCATCTAATTTGCATTGTAATAATGCCACCCCGTTGGGGTTGCCTAACGAGATTACGCTAACATATAACAGGGTTCACACCCTGCCCTATATACCCACCCCCCGTTGGGGGGATACCTGACTAGTTACGTATTCAATGAGCAAGGAATGGCGGAAGGTCACTCACGAACAGAGGGCAGTGCTTATTGAACGCTGCTTCCGCATGGCATTTGTTGAACATGAGAATGAGGTGAGCAAGAAGAATGAGCATGTGGGTGTAGAGCAAGTAGCTATGTTTCAGAAAGATATAACAACAGATTGGGGCATAATGAGACTGAAGGTGAGTGGTATTTTAAGCACACTTGAAGAGCTTGTTTTTTGCATCAACCACCATATTAACCACCAGAATTAGAGATGTTACTTTGTTGACTGTTAATGATATAGCAGAAAGTACTAACCACCATAAAAACGAAGAAACTAACCACATTTAAAAGAAGAAGGGAATAAGAAGAAGGAATACCCCCTAAAAAAAGACCCCCCAGGGGGTGTTTTTCGTGATGAAGATTTTGATGGTTCGATTAAAGGGGAAAAGACATTAAAGAAACCCTGTTGGCTCAGTTCGAAGCGGAACGAAACGAGATGGTAGGAAAGATGCTAACACTCCTATAGTGTGAAGGCCGTCACACTATAGTGTCAAAGCCAACACTCCTATAGTGTGGAGGGCATCACACTATTAGTGAGTCAAGGGGGATGGGATAAGGCACGAAGTTTGTTTTTATTAATCAAACAATCATATCAACCAGTTCTTGCAGGTCGTCCATGTTGACTTGCCCATCGGAGTTGACATCGGCATTGGAGTTGGAGGGGAGGGAGCCGTTGAGGATGGAGATGAGGGTGGAAACATCGAGGAGGGAAACTACCCCATCGTTGTTGGTGTCACCGGGAAGGATGAGTTTGGGAACAAGCACGAGAGGGACGGAAGGCTTTGCTTCCTGGCGTTCGCGATAGAAGCGTAGCACATTGGTGCAAACGGTTGTTTTTGCAGTGAGGCGATTGTAGAGGCGGAATGTGACTTGTTCGCCAGAAACCTTGTTGCTGTAGATACGCATATAGCCGTAGCCATCCGCGAGATATTGGAGAGTGCCGCGACATTCATCACCCACAAAGGCGGCAATCTCATAATTGGCATAATCATCCGCATCAAACCCTTCGACTACAGCATACAATGTCATATCGTATCTGTAATCGTAAGGGGACACCGACCAGTGTTGGGCTGATGCAATAATAGTGCAAAAGGTAAATGCAAATATAGAGAACAGATGTTTCATTCTATTTCACGATAATTAAAGTCATTTCAAACCGTACGGTTAATGATGATAGGCTTCGCTAACGTAAATTATTCGTTAATTTAAACGTGAATTTTAACCGAAAATTAATATGCTAAGTAAAAAATTTACGTCTCGCATTTACGTAACATTCACGATATATTCGCGTTACGCCGTAGGCAAAGAAAAAACATGCTTTAACCGTACAGGTCGAGCTATTTCACGATAATTTTCTTGCTAATACTGCTACCATCAATGAGAGTGACTCTCTCGATGTAGAAGCCTGGGAGGAGTGAATTCTTGGTTGCACCAGCGTAAGTACCATTCAAATTGTAAAAGGCAACAGACTCAAGAACTGAGCACATCTTGAGTGATGCAATACCGGTTGGAACACCGATATGGAGAGCAAGAGGAGCTTTGCGCGAACCCTTCACCTCTTGGGCGAAATCGAGGGTTTCCGTAACTTCGTACACGATGCCTGTCTGAGCATCAGCAGCCTGGAAAGTGATGCGATCACCATCATTTCCATACACCGTGATGAAGAGTTTTCCATCGATATATTTACCCGTACCGCGACATTCGCCATCCTCGCTGAAAGCACCCACGCTGTAGTTGCCGCTTTCCGCTTCCTGACCATCAGCAACCATCTTCGCAACGACACCCATCACATCAGGATAAGCAGCAGAAGAAGCAGTCCAAGGAGTGAACGGCTGAGCATAGAAACGTGGTTTTGCCGATGATGCAGTCGCTTCTACTGGAGCAAAAGACAACGAATTTGGAGCGGCAGACTTGTAGAGATAAGCGGCACCTGTCTCGAACGATTCGAGGTCGCCCGACCAACTGCCATCCTCATAAGTTGCAAAACCATTCTGTCCGACCACCTGATCGCCTTCCGAAGCGGTGAAGCGTGACAAAGCAGCCGTAACAGTCTGACTGCCAAGCACTGGGTAACCAATCCAGTTCCAACCCTTATGCAGAGCAATCGTATTGCCTTCAGAAAAGAACGGACCTCCGAACTCCACTTCATCATCAGCAGACATATACACCTTATAACCTGCTCCCGGAGCGAGTTCAGCCAATGTTCCCGTCCATCCTAACTTATCATCAAGAACAGCCTCCTGAGTCTGCGAAACTATGCGTGTAGCGTTCTTGTTCATTTCGGAGATTGCCATGTTGCGTTCCAAAGGATGCGAAATCCAGTTCCACTTCTCGTTGAGCGAAAGGGTGAAGATGCGGTCATCAATCGGTTCAGGAGTATTATCGTAGAGGTATTCTGCATACGAAGTCACCACATTCGTGCCTCCAATAGTTGGGCGATACATGTGATAGACATCGTTGCTTCCATCAGGGAAGAGGCCGACAGTCTCCTTCTTTCCATGAGCAGAGTAAACCAGTTTGTCGCTCCATTCGCCATCTTGACTTGTCAGCATAACCACCGAACCATCATCATTACCCAACTTGAAGTTTGTGTGTATCTGACTACCAGTATTGGTGCGTTTGCTTGCCCAAAGCACGAGATGCCCGTGAGGAGCGATAACGGTGTTCTGGGTGTCGTTTGCAGGAATCTGGAACTTCTGCGGTGATGTCTCTTTATCAGTAAGATACATGCCCGCGATGTCAATCTCCTCGTCTGTTGTATTGTAAAGTTCGAACCAGTCGTCCTTCTTGAAATAGTCGTTTACGTACATATCATTGCTTGCACTGATTTCGTTCACCTTGACAGGCATTGTACCATTGTCAGCAAGTTCGGTATCAGACAATTTCTCGTATTCTGCCACGAAGTTCAAACCGTCAGTAGCAGGGAGTTCGAACGACTCATCAGTGGTATAATATCCATCAACTGGAGTTACCGACTTGCTGCGTGAGAGCGATGCATCCCAATAGATATCGGAAGAGGATGGGTTGAAGTAGTTGTGCACCTCTACCGCAATCATATTCTCGCCTAAACGGAACAGTCCCGAAGGCAAAGTCATCGTACCCGAGTCAGGATTGCCTTGTGCCCATCCTCCATTAGTGTTGAAGGTCACCTCGCCCGAAGTCAAGTTGTATCTACCTGCCTCCTGACCGTTCACATACACCACCATAGCATCATCCACGGTGTAGTTGAGGGTGAAGATATCCGAAGCGTTCACTTCGTCCGAAATGGTGAACGACTTGTTGAAGTAATAAGTCTGATAACGCTCACCCACCTTCGTATTGAACGACTTCGAGTTGTTTGTATCATAACCGATTGGAGCTTTGCCGCTCTTCGTGAGGGCGGTAGTCTTCCATGCAGTACCATCAAGACTCGTATTGGTGTCATCGTAGTTCCAATTGCTTGATTTAGAGAATACTGTCTCCGTAATCATATCAATCGAGGCATCCGAAGATTCCCTCCATCCCAAGAAACGATAACCCGATGGAGCAACTGCCTTAAGGGTGATTGGAGCAAATACCTTACCACCGAACTGCCCCGTGCAGACAGGGATGTCATTGATAAACATCTGAGCACCATCCACATTGCTCTTAGCGGAGAACTGCTGTGCTGAAGTGGTGATACCGAAGCGACTGTCGTTCTGCAACTGACTGATATACCCATCTTGACGACCATTGAAGTTGTTTGACATGCTCCATGCATCACCGCCCACCTTATCAGCCATTTCGTATATAATCGACTTGGCGTAATCATAATCGAACACCGAACCGCTAATGACACACATCGCATCTACGAAACGACGGCGGAAGTCGCTGTTATTGAGCAGATTCTCAAAGAGAGTCACCACTTCAATCTCTTCAACCTGACGTTGTCCCCAAAGCGAATTGCCAAAGGCATCCTCACCACGAAGACTATCAAAAGTATAATTCTTCTTACCGAAGAAAGTACTGATATTAGCAGAGAAAGCACCATCGAGGTCGTAAACCACAAAGTGGAACTTACCATCATTCTGGTCGCGGAAACCCTTCACGTTGTTCTGAGGCCAATCCCAGTTGCCGAGATAGAGTTCGCATGCCATATAGTTGATGTATTCATCTATATCGAGGAGTTCGCCAATCTGCTCGTAAGTCAGTGCATCCGAAGCATTTGCGCTCAACTCCAACAGGCGGTTGAAACTCTCCTTCGTACCTGCCATCTGCACATAACCCGAGTCGGGCGACATCTCAAACTGGTCCATCAAGTCGGTATCAATACCATAGTTTGCGTATGCAAAATGCTTGTTGTTTGGTTCGCGCATATTGAGGTCGGCATAATACTTGCCGTTGATATAAACGCGAACCGGTTTCCAAGCCTGCGTGTCGATATAGAGACCGCTGCGACGCATGATTTCCTGAAGGCTCGAATCCCTCAATTTGTCACCGCTACCACCATTACGAATCTGCAGCACCTTATGCTTGAGATAAGGTTTGCCATCGAAGAACTGGTAGTCGAGCGAGTTGAGTCCATCATAATATTTTGCAGCCTTGAGTTTGAACGAATGCGGACTGTTTGCCCTACTCCATCCACCACACATCGACATATCAACCTCTTGATTCAGAACATATTCCTTACCACTCGTGATATACTCGAAGTTGACTGGTCGGTCCCATTCCATATTCCAGTTGCAGTTGTCGTTCTGACCATTGCCCGCACGACCGTTTGGGCCCTTTTCGAAGAGTCCGCGCTCAGTGCTGTAGAGGTTGTCGGGGTCGGTAGCGATGGAGATGATTGGTCGGTCGGTATCATCCTTGATGAACGAACGAGTCACCACCGCAGAAGGCAGATAGCCATCGCAGAACATACGGATTCGAAGCACAGCAGCCTCATTGAGAGTCACCTTGCAAGTGCCTGCTGAAGAGGAAACTACAGTTGCCGCACTGCTGTTTGCAGTAGGAGTGGTACCATCGGTTGTGTATCGCACCTTTGCACCCGAAGCGACTCCCGAAATCATCACCGTAAGTGGGAACGAACTTGAGAAACTGCCTTCAGTATCTATCTTAGGAGCAGCGAGTTGGGTAGCAGCGAATGTCATGCCCGCATTAGTTGCCTCAGGCGAAGGTGAAGCAGAAACAGCCCATTCGTCGCCTCCATCCGCCTTGCGTGCATAACTGGTACGAACCACCGCCTTAGGGTAGGTCTGCTGTGCAATCACGGTCGTACCATCGCTGATGATGATTGTGCCACCATCATAGTTGAGTTTGAAGTTCACCTGAGTGAGTTCGCCCTCCTTCCAAATGCCGAAGTGGTCGAACCATATATTCTTATATCCATGAGCAGGAACGGTGCCCAAATCATCGCGCAACTTCCATTTCTTCAGGTCGGAAGCATCATCCGAGATGTAGAGTCCGCCGATGCCCGTAGACTGATCAGTTGGGTTATAAATCTCTATCCACGAACCATAATTCATCGATGGGTCGAGGAACATATCCAGATTGCATGCCTGAATCTCGTTGATAACGATTGCTTCGGGATGCACTTCAGGCAAGTTGACATGTACAGGCAATTCGCCAAGCACCTTTCCATCAGCAGTTTGTGCTTGAATCACAGCATCTCCACCACCCTTTGCAGTCACGGTTCCGTTCTTATCGACCGAAGCGACCAAAGCGTTTGAAGATACATATTTATAGTTGATAAGCGTGGCATTCGAAGGAGAGCACTTAGTGGTGAACTGCGCTGTTTCCTTCAGATCCAAAGTCATGCTCGAAGGGGTGAAACTGACAGATTTGCAATCGATTACCGTACCGTTAAACTTCAACACGAAGTTGTCGGCTGCAATCCAGTTGGCATCCGAATTATCGAGCAAGAGTCCGAACTGCACTACATCAGCTTTTGCAACCGAGAAGTCGAGGGTGAAATGCTGTGGAGCACCGTTACCCGTACTCACTTCAGTCAACGAACGAGTACCATCCGACATTTCAGCAAAAAGGTACACACCGCTCACCGTACGGCTATCTCCCTGGAAATTAGCAATGCAGTCAGCCTCGAGTCGGTACTTACCGCTCTGCAGACGTGCGTTCTGGCGGATATATCCACTACCCAAATTGCCTGCCCAATTAGCAAGCCATGCTTCGATAAAACCAGAAATCCTTGTTCCACCGTTTGAGTACGAAGCACCCTGATAGCCCTTGTTCCAGGCATTCGCAACACTCACTTCCCAGTCGCTCGCAGTGCCTGAGCCGAAGTCAGAATTCATAATTACGCTTTCGGTGATGTCAGTCCATGTCTGTGCTCCTATCCCGCATATAGGCATGAGAGACACAAGCATAGCAACGACCAATCTTTTCATATCACGAAAAATATATTTCAAACAATTCATAGTTAAGTTAGTTATTTGTTTTTCGGTGCAAAGGTACTAATTTTCTCTGATTCAACAATAAGATTCGTGTTGTACTTGAAGGCTATGGTTTATTTTGCATGCATCGAAACGTGAATTTAACGTAAATATAACGCGAATTTGAAACGTGAATTATTCTTGGGATAATAATTATCGGTTAAAATTTACGTTTTAATTCACGAATAATTCACGTTAACGAAGCATATCATAATTACATCTAATCGAATACAGCATACATTGATTTATAATATAATGCAAGAATTTATGTTTAAGGCAGTATTCATTCTTGCTGAAAATGAATACGCGAAGGTGTTCTAACAATGGCTTAATGCCCAAAATGGAAAATAGATAAAATATTGCAAATGATATAACTTATATCCTTTATGGGCCAATAGCATATTTTACCCATTTTACATTTTTGGTATTGAACCATTCTCGCAAATGACTTTGTCATTATTTTTAGCGAACAAAAAACTTTATGTTTTCGCATTTTATTATAAATATAAAAATCGTCTTGTACGATCAAAGAGCACTCTTTTTTTTACGATTAGATACAGCACAATCAAGCATTTTGCATAGAAGAATGTCTCAAAACAACAAATAACACCTTATTAATAAATATTTGTATGGAATTAGTTGGAACTAATGAAGAAAAAATGAATCTTTGCCCATGAATAGAATACGACCATGACTTAATGCGGGAACATGGTTTGATTAGAATGGCAAACTACACAATACATGAAATTGTTAACCACCTAATCCTATTGCAAACTAAAATTAATACTAAAAACTTTTACACGTAACTACTCAGCCTTCTTGAT
>DCIW01000114.1 GCA_002317225.1 Prevotellaceae bacterium UBA1716
CCTCCATGAGCCATTGGCGACTCTGGGTGTGGAGCACCTCAAAGTTGTCGTTCAGATAATCTGTGATGCCTTCACGGAACAGCAACTCGGCAGCTTCTTCGCCACTGATGCCTCGATGCTCCTTGAACTGCTCGATGCAGAACGTTACAAAGTATGATTTGTCTATATCTTGTTTGCTCATGAATTCTCTTGTCTTTTACTCGGGGCGTCTTTGCTAAAAGCTATTACCCCAAATTACAACATATTTGGGCACAAAATTAACAAAAATAAACGGATTCACCAAAGGTGAACCCGCCATGACGTGATTTTTTAATTATTTTTATTGCTTTCGCGGCAATTTGGTGCTTGAAAATTGCAGTTTTGGGCGGTTTCTATCTATAAAAACATACACAAGAGGTTGCACTTTGTAAGATATGCGTGTCCACTTTTCGCTGAAGGTTTAGCTCGACGTTCCGTTAGGAGGAAGTCAAATAATTGGACTCCGAGCTTGCTGAGTTTATGCTGAGGTTCTCGAAGTACCTGAGCACCAACGGAGCGCAAGAATTTCTGAAATACAATCTTCCACCTCAAATCTCGCCTGCTCTGGATCCCAGGTCAAGACCTCCGCATCCTGCAAAGAATGATACTACTCGCATATTGTTGTACGTTTTCTATTTATACTGTCCCTTCAAGTACTCGCAGTACTCTGCCAGAGATTTCTTCATTACCTCTCGTGGGAGAAGTATCCTACGGTACTCTGCTACCATTGTAGGACTCATCGTGCGGTTGATGCTGTACTCTACCTCTGCCTTATCGGCTGATGGACAGAGGATGATGCCTACTGATGGGTTCTCGTTTGGTTTCTTGTAGTCGCGGTCGAGTGCTTCGAGATACATGTCCATCTTGCTCACAAACTCGGCTTCAAAGTCAACAGCTTTCAGCTCAACTGCCACCAGACACTGGAGTCCTCTGTGATAGAAGACAAGGTCAATGCGCTTGCGTTTGTTGCCAACCTGTACGGTATATTCCTGGTCGATGTAGAGGAAGTCGCCTTTGCCTAACTCGAGAATGAACCTCTTCATGTTTTCGAGCAGCGAGGCATGGAGTTGGGGCTCGGTATGTTTTTCCTTGAGATGGAGGAAATCGAGTAATACTTGATCCTTGAGCATATACTCGGCTCCCGGATATTGCTTGAGCATAGATGGGCTCATCATCTTCTCCTTGCTCATCACGCTGGCGTATGTCTGGTTGACAATACAGCGGCGGAGTTCTTCAACCTTTAGGTGCTGGTCAGCAGAATACAGAATGTAGAAAAGCTTCTCTTCAAGTGACTTACATCTGTTTAGAATCTCCACATGCGAGGTGTATGTAGCCAAGCAGAGCAATGCTGGAACCTGTGTGGAATGAAATTGTGCAATTGGCGATTGCACAAATGGACGAGATGCAATTTGTGCAGTTTGTGATTGCACAAATTCGCTGATTTTCAACTGCTCTGTGAGGAGGGCATAATCTGAAGAAGAGTATGTCTCATACAACTTGACCATGTTGTAGAGGCTTCGCTTGCCGTATCCTCTGCGCTTAGGGTTCTGCCTCTTCAGATAGTCGGCAAGTTCACTCACCACCTTGTCGCCCCATGCCGACTCTTTGATATGGTGAGAGATGTATTCACCCACCTCCCAATATGTCTGCAGAGCCTCGGCATTGACCTTTGCCACCGCAGCATTGGTGTGAGCTGTAATGATGGAGTCAACGTAGGCAAACTCTTGCTCTATCTGTGCGGATATAAGTGTATTTTCGGTCATATCTATCTATATATGTTAAAACACCATTAAAAGGTGGCTGTTGGCTACCTTTTCATGCGTATTTAACATTACGTTCGCATTTATCTTTGTTTTAGTAACTCGATTATTTCTTTATCAGCTGGCAACCACTTTACGTTGTCAAGTTCTTCTTTGCTCAACCATCGTGAATCCTCATGTTCGAGAAGAGTGAGATCTCCGCTTGTCAGGGTGCAGAGGAAACAATGCATGGTAAGGTGAAAATCCGGATAGTCATAATCTACCTTGATTAACTCTTCACCAACGTTGATTTCTGATGCTAACTCTTCACGTATCTCGCGTTTCAAAGCTTGGATGGGGACTTCGTTCGGTTCTATCTTACCGCCTGGAAACTCCCACCAGTCTTTCCACTCGCCATACCCTCGTTGAGTGCAGAAGATTTCGGTTCCTGAACTTGCCGAAGGACGCTGAATTATGGCTGCAACTACTTCTATCTGTTTCATTCGCTGATTTCTTTTATACCGATTTCCTTCAGATAGTTGTAAATTCCGTCATACCACTCCGGCTTGCGTGTCTCGTCTGGTGGTACTCCATGATCACCATTCGGCACAACGATAACCATACCTTGGCGAGCGCGGGTTAGCAGCACTCGATAGGCGTTGATCTGGTATTCCTTGTTCTCTTCCTTGTTGATGTTCTGCCAATTGGTGCCGCTGCGAAGCTGGTGGTGTGACCATGCCGTATGATTCTTATTCAGACGTAGGTCGGCATCCCATGCCACACATGCCCAATCAATCTCAAGACCTTGAACCTTGAACTCCGTCAGCGTATCTTCAAGGGCATTGCTGCTGCGGATGTCTGAGTCATCCTCCAGGAACCAATGCACGAAATCCGGTTGGTAGCGCACATTGATACTGATGGCCTTCAGTCGCTCGGCTTTGCTGCTGGCAAGAAGTCCCATACGTTCGCTACCTCTGTTGTGTGCTTTCAGCCATCGCTTTGCATCGTCCAGCGAACGGGTAAGCACGATAGGATAGTCACCAAGTTCCTTCAGCGTTGCCTTTGCCTCTTCCTTCTGCAATGCCAGCAACTGATTGACGAAGATGCTGACTTTCTCTGAACGAAATGAGCGCATAGACATCTTCAGGTGCAGGTCTTCTTTTGATATCAGTTGATGCTTGACGAGTGCAAGTTGCTCCTCGGTAATATCGCCTGACTGCAAGAGGTACTCGGACATGTATACGTCCCACGACTGAAAACTGCGATGGATGCTTTCTATCCATTCCTTCAATCCTGCTTCACCCTTGTTGATAGCCTGACCATTGCCGACGAGACACACCACAACTCCCCAATCCAACTGACGGTCCATGCAGGAGATGAGATACTCCGGTTCGCTGTATGGAAAATCCTGTATGCCTTTCTTCTCACGCATGAAGCGCTTCAACTCTGTGCCTGTCCATGCTCGCTGTGCCTCGTCGAAGATGGCTACATGCTCGGCAGGGATATAAGCTTTGTCGGTATGGCTCTGGAAGTAGCCTTCTATCGGCAGAATCTGATTGCCGACCACCTCCGTTCCTTCCAGATAGAGGTCGCGATAATGGTGAATCATCTGGATGAATGCCTTCACCTTGCTCTTCGCCTCTTCCTTGGTGCAAGCCTTGCGATGTTCAATCTTGGCTTTGATCTTCTCGCGACGGATAAAGTCGCGAGTCAGTGCCTCTTGCAGGACTTCAACCAAGGGGAAGTTACCAGAAAGATAGACGGCTTTCTCGCCACGATTGAACTGATCAATGGCAGTATTGAGTCCTATGAGCGTCTTACCTGCTCCCGGAACACCCGTGATGAAACAGATGGCTTTGCGGTTGTTGCTGCGGCAATGCTCGATGATGCGGTTGAGTTCGTCTGCCGCCTTGTCAATATCACCACCATGCTTTGTGATGTCCTCCACGGTATTCTCCTCATAGAGCGCAACAGCAGCTTCGATGATGGTTGGCGTTGGTTCATAGCCACTCTTTGCCCATTGATCATCACGCTCCTTTGAGAATGTGGCGGTGTGAGGTATGCGTTGCAAAGTTTGCTCAATGCATTCGCCCAAACGTGCAGCATTTGCCATCTGAGGCTCATAGACGTTATCCTCGAAATGCTTCAAATCGAACTTGCAATGGCTGTTCTTCTCATGAGGTGCCACGAGGATAGGAATCATGATTCTGTCTCGGCTACCTTCCTGAAAGTTCTTGAGGTCAAGGGCATAATCCCACACCTGCACCACAGCATCGCGAGCGAACTTCTGCTCGGCCGTCTTGTATTCGAGGATAAAGACAATATCATCGATGACAGCAATCACATCTGCACGACGTCCCATGCGAGGGATGTTGTACTCGAAATAAAGGCTACCGCGCTCCTTGTATGGCGAGAGGCAAGCCTTCAACGTCTCTATCTCCTCAACCCATGAGTTGGTCGTTTCACGATTGATGTCATGAGTGTAAGCCTGAGCCAAAGCACCCACAATCTCATCTGCAGGCTTCCCGATGAAGTCTGTTATCGTAGACGAAAAGTAGAATCGTTTTGCTGCCATCGTATCTTGCTTATTGAATTGTTATTAGTGTGCAAATGGGGGCATTACCCCAAATTACAACATATTTACCCGCAAAATTAACAAAAATAAACGGATTCACCAAAGGTGAACCCGCCATGACGTGATTTTTTAATGATTTTTATTGCTTATACGGTGATTTGGTGCTTGAAAATTGCAGTTTTGTACACTTATCAGTAATAAAGCATACACCCCGTCGGTTGCACCATGTAAGTATATGCGTGTCCACTTTTCGCTGAAATAATTGTAATTACTGTAGTAGAACCTTCTTGAGATTGGGTTGTATTCATTGAGTGGGTGGTTCTGCGCTCCATAGGTGCACAGGTGCTTGACATCCGATTACAATACAACAATTACAATAACAACACTGTAATTTGGACACGCATGGTGGTGAGA
Source organism: Prevotellaceae bacterium UBA1716 (assembly GCA_002317225.1). GTDB lineage: Bacteria > Bacteroidota > Bacteroidia > Bacteroidales > Bacteroidaceae > Minthosoma. The sequence goes on from DCIW01000114.1 coordinate 4,747, forward strand.
ATAGGGTCTAATATAATATATTTATATAAATATATATATTAGAATTTCATTCTGAGTCTTTCAGCGTCGAAGGATGAGCGTGTCCCTATTTCGGTGAAATAATTGTAATTGCTGAAATTGCTCTGAGGAGAGCGCTGGCATGGGGGGGACATGGAGGGAACATTGGGGGAACTTGAAATTGGGCTGTCGTGGGTATAACTGAGTAGCGAACTTTCAACTAGTTCGATTACAATTCAATAATTACAATAATACAAGTTTCGCAAGTTGTTTG
>DCIW01000140.1 GCA_002317225.1 Prevotellaceae bacterium UBA1716
AGATGCCATACGTCGAAGCGGTAGTAGGTATTCACAACATTTTCAAGCTCATCCATGTAGTTTATGTTCGTCGACTCACATACACCGGTGCTAAGTGGGGCAATCCAAACCTCAATGGTGTGCGATTCATCTTCCGAATGTCATTCTAATACGGCAATTCTGTCATAAAAGAGCATTCAAACGGATAATTGAACGGATAAAGCGTTAATTTTTGAACGAAAAATTTTCTCAATCGAATAATAAACGCTATATTTGCACTCCGAATGCGACCAAAGCAGAGCATTTGCCCCGTTTTAGCACAGCATTCGACCCGTTGTCAACTGTAAAAACAACAAAAATATTTATTATAAACAATTTAATTTTCAAGGACTATGCCAAACGGTAAGAAGAAGAAGAGACATAAGATCTCAACTCACAAGCGTAAGAAGAGACTACGCAAGAACCGTCATAAGAGCAAGTAAAGCTCTGACGCAAAGAATACGGACTTCGGACCAATGCTGCAAGAGAGTTTATCCTTCAGATGTGTCCGCAGTCCGTTTTATGTATTAACAAGGTGCCCCTCGTCTTTGTGCTTGAGCGAAAGCAACGAAAAGATGGGAGCGTGCCACAAAAACAACCAAAAGCAAAATGGTTAGCGAACTTATTATCGACGCACAGCCTAATGAGGTGACCATTGCCCTTCTCGAAGACCAGCGACTGGTCGAATTCCAAAAGGAGACACAAGGTTCGAAATACTCAGTAGGCAACATTTATGCGGGAAAGGTCAAGAAGATTATGCCTGCACTGAATGCGTGCTTTGTAGATGTCGGTCATGAACGCGAAGCATTTCTGCACTACCAAGATTTAGGAATCAATTTCCTCTATCTGGAAAAATATGTGAAACAGGTGGTGAGCGACCGAAAGAAGCTCGCGCCTATGCAAAAGGTCAGCAAACAAGCAGACCTCCCAAAGGTCGGAAACATTCAAGAAGTGCTTGAAGTGGGACAAGAAGTATTGGTTCAGATCACCAAAGAACCAATCAACACCAAAGGTCCCCGACTCACAGGCGAACTCTCCTTTGCAGGAAGATTCTTGGTACTTATGCCATTCTGTGACAAGGTTTCCGTATCAACCAAAATCAAGTCAAAGGAAGAGCGCACACGTCTCAAGCAGCTCATCCAGAGCATCAAGCCTCGTCAATTTGGTGTGATAGTACGCACAGTGGCTGAAGGCAAGCGAGCAGCAGAACTTAACAACGAGCTTTCGATTCTTTTGGAAAGCTGGAACGACTGCATCAAGAAGGTTCAACTTGCCACACAAATGCCAGTACTCGCACATGAGGAAACGGGCAGAACCGTAAGCATGCTCCGCGACTTGTTCAATCCTTCGTACGAAAGCATCCACGTAAACAACGAGGAAGTATGGAAGGAAGTAAAGAAATACGTTTCACTTATCGCTCCAGAACGTGAGAACATCGTAAAACTCTACAACGGCAATGTGCCAATATTCGACAATTTCTCTGTCACAAAGCAGATTAAGTCGGGACTTGGCAAGACGGTAAGCTACAAGAAAGGTGCCTACCTCATTATCGAGCACACAGAGGCTCTGCACGTTGTTGATGTCAATTCGGGCAACCGCAACCGCGGTGTCGAAGGTCAGGAAGAGAATGCCTTCGATGTGAACATGGGCGCAGCAGACGAACTTGCGCGTCAGCTCCGACTTCGTGATATGGGTGGAATCATTGTGGTGGACTTCATCGATATGGACACCGCTGAACACCGACAGAAGCTTTATGAGCACATGACCGAACTGATGAAGAGCGACCGAGCTAAGCACAATATTCTTCCGCTTAGCAAATTCGGTCTGATGCAAATCACCCGTCAGCGAGTGCGTCCCGCAATGGATGTAAATGTGGAGGAGACTTGTCCCACTTGCTTCGGTAAGGGAACCATCAAGCCATCAATCCTCTTCACCGACACACTCGAGAGCAAGATTGACTACATCGTCACAAATCTTGGAATCAAGAAATTCAAACTCTACATTCATCCTTATGTAGCTGCGTACATCAATCAGGGATTCATTTCCATGTATCGCCAGTGGCAGATGAAGTACGGTTTCGGACTTAAGGTCATTGCTGATCAATCTCTCGCTTTCCTCCAGTACAAGTTTGTGGATGGAAAGGGAAATGAGATTAACATGACCGAAGAAATTGAAACCAAGTAGAGCATATTTCGCACACAATCGACAAACATAAAAGGCTGGGCATCAACGCTCAGCCTTTTATATTTTGGTATTATATCTAAGTTTTTCTTTTTCAAGAATTAGTGAATTTATGAAATTGCAAGTAGCATACTTGAATTAATAAGAAAAGGTGAATTGGCCCAAGGGCCTTACCTACCGGATGGCTAAGGCCGTATAGGCCTAATTTCACTTATTCTTGTTAATTCAAAAAAAGCAAAACACTCCGTAAGGTTCACAAATTCACTAATTCTTGAAAAAAAAATCAAAGAACACAACTATATTACCTCACTTTCAATATATCACCTACTTCAGGAACATAGTCAGCAGACTTGTAGTTCATCTTGTAGAGGCTCTTGAGCTTGACACCATAGAGTTGGGAGATAGTGTACATCGATTCGCCTGGTTGGATGCGATGCCAATAGTCCTTATAACGCTTGTCTGCACGCGACTTCTTCTTTTTCGTAAAGATATTCATGCCCTCAAGTTGAGTGAAAGTATCCTCACACTCATTATACTTAAGCAACTTCTTCTTCTTCACACCCAATTCGTTAGCAAGAATATCCCAATCATCAGCAGCGATAGCACGATAACAAACGATGTCATTCACGAGATAAGGCTGATGATTATGATTGATAGTACTTCCCGAATTAGCCGAAGGCTTATGCTGATGCGAACCACCCTTACCCGTATCATACTGATACAACTCGTAAGTCTCGATTATCTTGATGAGTCGTTCAGCATAAGTGGAGAGAGTAGCATAACCACACTCCTTCAGCCCCTTTGCCCAAGCCTTATAGTCGAGCGGATCGTAAGTGAAGAGTCGGGCATAACGGGAGCGAGTGAGAAACTTCGAATGATCCTCATAACTCTCCTTAGCCGACGAATACACACGGAAGCAGTCGTTCTTCGCATCATCATCCTTATATATCCTGCCACCAGTCCAGTCCGTGTGGCACTTTATCCCGAAGTGGTTGTTAGCCTTCACCGCAAGCATGCTCTTGCCTCCCCCACTCTCCAAGAGACCTTGTGCAAGAGTGATGGAAGCAGGTATCTTATACCGCTTCATTTGGTCGATTGCAATGTTCTTGTATTGCTGCACATACTCCTCATACTGAGCATTTCGCTGAGCATTAGATGTAAGGGCAAAACAAAGTGAAATTGCAAATGTGATATGTCTTAGATGTATCATTTCTGCCTTAAAAACCTTTATTTTGTGCAAAGATAGAAATAAAATTCATATTTCTATTGCAAATCGAAAAATAAAAGCTAAATTTGAGGCAAATAACACATCTTAATAATGGAAAACATTACTATCAGCATCAAAATAGTGAAGAAGCTCGACTCCGAACTCACAGCGGAGGAGGCACTTCTGGTGAACAGTGCGAAAGAGGCAACCTACAAGAGTTATGCACCCTACTCTCACTTCTCTGTGGGAGCGTCCCTTCTTTTCGATGATGGAACGATGATGCAGGGAAGCAATCAGGAGAACAGTTCCTATCCTTGCGGCATTTGTGCAGAACGTTCTGCCCTCTTTGCTGCGGGAGCCCAATGTCCCGAGAAGAAGGTAGTAGCCATTTGCATTGCTGCTCGCGACACATCGGGCGAGTTCACCTCCCGTCCAGTCGCTCCTTGTGGTGCATGTCGTCAGGTGATGAGCGAAACGGAGGATAGGCAGAAATCGCCTATGAAAGTGTATCTTTATGGTAAGGAAGGCACTTATATCGTGAGAAATGTAAAGGATTTGTTGCCTGTAAGCTTTGATGCGAGTTTCCTTTAAGACCCTCCCCCCGCCCTCCCTATAGGGAGGGAGTGGTTACAGAGATAAACATAGTAAAGCCAGATGACTTCCAAATCATCTGGCTTTAGTTGTTCTTGAATGCTTCTAAAAATCTCAAGTTTATCTTACATCCTACTCCCTCCCTATAGGGAGGGCGGGGGGAGGGTCTTGAGGGTCTTTAATATATCTTCTTCCTCAACTCCTTAATATCATCACTATGCACATACTCATCATACTGCATGAGTTTATCGATAGTGCCGTTTGGAGCGAGTTCGATGATGCGGTCAGCAACAGTCTGAATGAACTCGTGGTCATGCGAAGCGAAGAGCACATTACCCTTATACTGCTTCAAGTTATTGTTGAACGCCTGAATCGATTCGAGGTCGAGGTGGTTAGTTGGAGTGTCGAGAATGAGACAGTTAGCATTCTTCAACTGCATACGAGCAATCATACAACGCATCTTCTCACCTCCCGAAAGCACGTTAACCTTCTTGAGCACCTCCTCACCTGAGAAGAGCATACGACCGAGATAACCCTTGAAGAACACATCGTTACCTTCACCAAACTGAGAAAGCCACTCGATCAAGTTCTTCTCGCTCTGGAAGAATTCAG
>DCIW01000174.1 GCA_002317225.1 Prevotellaceae bacterium UBA1716
ATGATGGGTTGGCAGCAACTTCCTGGCAAACTCGACATGATGAACCTCAAGCAATATGCTAAATATTATAATGATCGCGCGGACCTTTGGGGATGGGGTTCTCAGGAACGCTTTATGGATCAAGACCTCCTCACAGAAGGTACTGACTGGCAGGAAGAACTCTTCCGCACAGCTTTCATGCATCAGCATCAGCTTGGTGTGAGCGGTGGTACTAAGGACATCAAGTACAACCTCTCTGGTGGTTATCTCAATCAGGAAGGTATTGGTGTTGGTTCAGGATTTGACCGTGCAAGTTTCCGTGCTAATTTTGAGACCAAGGTAAGCAAGTGGCTTACTGTAGGTATGAACGGATATTTCGCTCGTACAAAGCAAGTGATTACTTTCGATGATGCAAGCGTAATCTCTACTGCACTCTCTCAGACTCCAGATATGGCTGCTAAGAATCCTGACGGAAGTTACGAACTTAGTGGTGAGAGCGAGTTCAACTACGTTTCAAACCCTCTCTACGATGCAGAGATGCGTGACAACCATACTAAGAAGTCACAGCTCGACTATAATCTCTATGCTAATATAACTCCTATCAAGAACCTCGTAGTTCGTCTTGAATACGGTGGCAACTTCGGTTGGAGCGACAACTACTATTTCTGTCCTGAATACGAATATGGTTCTACTCATCAGAAGGTTCAGTCACAGTCCACTCGTACTTCTTCTACAAATAAGTACAAGAACTTCAAGCAGTATATCACTTACGATTTCGACATTGCTAAGGGCAATCACATGCAAGTGATGGGTGGTCACGAAGCACAATGGGGCAATTGGGCTAACCTCACTGCAGGTCGTAAGGGTTATATCTCTTCTACAGTTCATTCGCTTGCTGTGGGTGATGCAACTACCGCCACAAATGATGAGCAGGGAAGCAGTTGGGCAATCGAGTCATACTTCGGTCGTCTCAACTACAATCTCCTCGACCGTTATCTCCTTACTGCAACAATCCGTACCGACGGTTCTTCTTCATTCGGTCCTAACAATCGTTGGGGTTGGTTCCCTTCAGCAGCAGCAGCTTGGCGTATCAATAATGAGAAGTTCATGGAGAACACAAAGGATTGGCTCTCTAACTTGAAACTCCGTGTTGGTTGGGGTCTTGTAGGTAATCAGAGCACAGGTTCTTATGCTTATGGTGTGGCAATGGGTAATGTCCCAACTGCTTGGGGTACTGGTTACTACGCAAGTAACTATGCAAACCAAGACCTTAAGTGGGAAAGCACAAAGGCTTGGAACGTAGGTCTTGACTTCGCATTCTTGAACAACCGCATCGAGTTTATCGTTGATGCTTACTACAAGAATACAGAAAACCTCTTGATGCAGGCTTCACTTCCTTCTTACCTTATTGATGTGGATGGTTATCGTGGTATCACAGCTCCATGGATCAATGCTGGTAAGATTCAGAACAAGGGTATTGAGTTCACTCTCAACACCGTGAATATCGACAATAAGAACTGGAAGTGGCGTACTGGTGCTACTCTCTCAATCAACCGAAACAAGCTCACTGGTCTTAATAGCGATGATGCTTCTATCCAAGGAAAGATTGGTACAGATGTATATACTCTCTCTGAAATCGGTCAGCCAGTTGGTCAGTTCTATGGTTACAACGTAATCGGTATGTACACAAACGAGAGTGACTTCTACCAGAAGAACCAACTCGGTGAGTACCTTCTCGACCAGAACGGTAACCGCATTCCAACTGCTCGCCCTGTCGACTCAGATGGTAATATGTACGATATCAAGCAGAATGGTATTTGGGTAGGTGACTATATTTATGAAGATGTGAATGGGGATGGCAAGATTACAGAGGCAGACCGCAAGTATATCGGTAATCCTAACCCTGACTTCACATTCGGTCTTAACAACGTGATTTCTTATAAGAACTGGGAACTCTCATTCTTCTTCAGCGGTTCAATTGGCAATGATGTTTACAATGTGCTTCGCCAAACAAAGACTGACCCTGCTGGATGGGGAAACAAACTTTCAGCTGTTGCCAACTGTGCTCAGATTGCAAAGATTGACGAAGAGGGTTCACTCAGCGATATCTCTAACGTATATATATCAAATGCAGCAACAGCAGAATGTTGGCGTATCGAACCATCAAGCAAGGGACAGAACAACAACAGCCGTATCTCTTCTGCTTTCGTAGAAGATGGTTCTTATGTTCGTCTCAAGACTCTCTCTCTTGCTTATAGCCTTCCAAAGCGTTGGCTCGACAAGATTGGTGTTGATTGGTGTCAGATTTATGCTAATGCCCAGAACCTCTTCACTATATCAAGCTATAAGGGCTATGATCCTGAACTCGGTTCAATTGGTCAGAGCGTTATCCTCCAGGGACTTGACAATGGTCGTTACCCATCACAACGTATCTTTAACGCTGGTATCAAACTTAATTTCTAAAAGACAAAATGAAAAAACTTTATAAATACGGTTGCTCTGCTTTGTTATCGTTAACGTTAGGGTTGTCATTGAACAGCTGTAGCAAGGATTTCCTCGAGGTTACGCCAAGCAACCAATATACAGCCGAGAACTTCTACACAAGCGATGATGCTGTGATGAAGGCTATCGAACCGCTCTACAACTATGCATGGTTCAACTACAACTACCGTGCTATGATTGGTATGGGTAGTATTCGTGCTAACGACGGATGGAACCCTTATCTCAATCCTGAATTCGCCACATTCCAGGTTACAGGTCTTTCTACCGAACTTGGTAATGCATGGTCATCATTCTATATGGTGGTAAGTATGGCAAACCAACTTATCAGCGATGTGAACAACTATTGTTCGGAAGATGTATCTGAAAGTGTGAAGAATCTTGCTCTCGGTGAGGCTTATCTTATGCGTGCTACTGCTTACTTCTATCTTGTTCGTTCTTGGGGCGATGTTATCGTTTATGAGAATAACGAAGATATGACTGCAGATCCAGTGAAGCCTCTCACAAAGGAAGAGGATGTACTTAAGTTCGTTATCCGCGACTACTATCGTGCCGCAGAACTTCTCCCAACAACTATCACAAATATGCATGCCACAAAGTATGCTGCAGAAGCACTTTGTGCAAAGGCTCTCCTCGCACTTTCTGGTTGGAACAAGACTACTCGTGACGAAAGCATGCTCGCTGAAGTTAAGCGTCTTTGCGATGATGTCATCAACAGCCATGTGTATGCTCTCTTGGATAATTATGAGGACCTCTTCCGTTATGATTACAACAACTTCTCTGTAAACAATTCGGAGAATATACTTTGTATGCGTTGGGCAGACCCTCTTACAGGTACTTGGGGCAATATGAGTGCAAACCTCTCAGACCTTGCTTGGAGCGGTTCTTCTGATGTATCCGTTTGGGGTGGTATCTATGCTTCGGTTGATATGCTTGATCTTTACAACGAAGACATCACCGACTCAATTCGTTTCCACGCTACATGGTGCTCGCCAGGTGCTTATTACAGTTATATGGATACAGGCAACGACCTTGTGACTGCAGATAAGAAGACTAAGGCAAATGGTTATCCAGTTGAAGGTAAGGGTTATGTATATAGCAAGAAGTTCTGTCAGCTCAAGAAGGGTGTAGTAGGAACAATGGCTGACTGTGGTGGTCACCTTGCTCAGATGGCTTCTCCACTCAACACTTACATCATTCGTCTTGCTGATGTTTATCTCACAAAGGCAGAAGCAGTTCTTGGTAATAGCGAATCAACAAGTGCTGGCGAAGGTCTTGATGCAATCAACGAAATCCGCTTCCGTGCTGGTGTCAAAGCACTTGAATCTTATAGTCTCAGCGATATCATCAAGGAACGTCGCAAGGAGTTCTGTATGGAATATCAGAACTGGTACGAAATGGTTACTTGGTATCGTTGGAAGCCACAGTACATGCTCAATTACTTCAACAACAAGCAGCATCGTGCATTCATGATCAACGAAGGCGACGTACTTTACAACGAAGACCGTTCAATCTCATACCGTACATTCTCTAACCGTACTTCAGCTCCTTGGTACATCAAGGTTTGGGGTTATGAATACAATGGAAAGACTTACGAGAGTGTTTGTTATTGGAACGACTGCTTGCGTGAAGGTGATACAGAAAATGTGATTCAGACTAAGGCTCAAGGTTATGAATATGACATTGACAAACTCAGCCGTTCGCAGGATGGTTACGACCCAGTAATCCTCAACGAGACAAATATCTTCATGCCTTATCCTGAAGCAGACGTTCTTCGCAACCCTTACTTCGGAAAGGCTGCAGAGGCTTATGACTTCGGTGAAGATGTAAACAACGCCACTTATGGCAAATTCCTCAAATAATTTAAAATGATAACGATATGAAATCATTATATAATATAAAAGGTGGCTTTGTAGTGATTGCACTTCTCGCTCTCATTTCTTCCATGTTCACATCATGTAAGGATAATGATGACGATGCTATTCCTGTCATCACGGGAGTTCGC
>DCIW01000109.1 GCA_002317225.1 Prevotellaceae bacterium UBA1716
GGTTCAAGCCCAAGCTGGTCCACATCAGAAAGCAAGCAGTTAAGTTAAGAACTTAGCTGCTTTTTCTCTTTTTGGGGTGACCTTTTTTCGCAAAACTCGTTTTCTTGGCCTTCTGAAATCAAATGAAATAACAATATTCAACTATATTGGTATCTGGTAAACATTATCTCCCACAGGACCAGCCGGATGGCATTCTCCCCCTTTAAGGGGGATAAGAGAGGGTCTTGGAACTGGAGGGGCTTTATCTCCCCACCACCTTACTCACCTCTCCACCTTTTTTCACGATATTCAAACCCGAAGCAAGTTGGTTTCGTTCGCTTCCGTTCAGAGCATAAATCCTTGTAGGAGAGTCGTCAGAGCAGGATTGGGGAGCGATAGCAACCGCCTCGTTCAGTTGCTTGATGAGCGTGGTGAGATTAGCCACAAAACCGACATAACTGATAACCGAACGACCACTTGCATCAGTCGAAGTCATACCGAAAATCGTCTCACCAGTCTCCGTATAAGCCTTGATTTCATCAATCTTCCAAGCAAGCAAGATGCGACCATCATTGAGCGTGCGAACCTCATCAGGATTGACCACATTCACCCAACGACTATTGATGTGCCACAGTTGCGTATCTGATTTCGTCTTCGAAACATCAGTAGCAACCGCCACAAAATACTTCACTCCAGGTTCCATAAACCTCTTCTCATTATATCTGAGCGCGATATTCTGAGCACCAGTCTTAGTGATGGTAATCGTGTTGTCCTTACTGCTCATACGGATGTCCGAAGCACCCAAACGGTCTGCAACACGATTGCGATACCAGTCGTTTGCCTTCCATGTGTACAGGTTGCTCGGGATAGACACATTCACCTTAACCGTAGTCTGATGCGTGTTTCCGAATGCATCCGAATAAGAGATGCTTATCTCGCAATCACCTGTCTTGCTGCCCGCTCTCACAATGCCATCACGCACATAAGCCACAAGCGAGTCCGAACTCACACAAACCGATTCGAGAGTGACAAACTGCGTTGTTCCATCCTCAACCAAAGCCTTTACCGACAGATTCTTAGCCTGTCCGCAATACATCGAAACTGTTGCAGGACTTGCCTCAATGCTCTTCACAGCCACATGTTCCTCAGTGGCAATATCCTCATTGTCAATCTTCACCGAGACACTCTTGCCCGAGTACTTTATTTCCTTACTGAATCGTCCCGATTGTCGAATGCCCAAACCCATATTCTTCTCAGCATCCACAAGCACGATGCGGAAGGTGCGATCTCTCAGCATACCCTCAAATTCGCCCTTGCGCTCATCGATGGTGAGAGTCTGCGTAGCATCATCCCAGCGGAACGGAATCTCCGCATACCGTCCCTTCTCATAGTTGTAGTTGTTCTGCTCATCTTCGTAAAGGATGAACTCGCCATCTGCACCAGGATAAATGCGGATTTCGAGATTGTCCCAATTGCTCTGCGCACTATACTGCACCTTTGGTCCCCAAGGCATGATGGTACCTTGCTGAACATACAGAGGCATAAGAGCAAGATTCACCTCACGAGTCACAGTACTTCCACCCTCATGCTTCTCACCGCTCCAGATGTCAGTCCAACCGTCGCCCTTTGGCAGATAAACCTTACGGTTCTCCGCACCCGAAGCGACCACAGGAGCCACAAGGATATTCTTTCCGAACATAAACTGATCCTTGAGCGTATGAGTCCTCGCATCCTCAGGATAAGCGATACCCATAGCACGCATAAACGAGAAGTCGTCGGCATGAACCCTGCGTGCAGTGCTATAAATATAAGGTAACAGAGCATAGCGCAAATTGATGTATCGGGCAATGATGTCATAATAACTCTCGCCCTCCGTACCAAACTGATAAATGGCACGATCGGCAGCCGAACCATGACTGCGCATGATAGTGCAGAAAGCACCAAACTGAATCCATCGGGCATAGAGTTCGTTGTACGAGTCCTGTCCCGCACCCTGGAATTCTCCATTGAAGAAACCGCCTATATCACTGTTCCAACTCGGAATGCCACAAGCAGAGTAATTGAGGGCGGCAGGAATCTGATTGGCAAGAGTCTTCCAACTTGCAGTGATGTCACCGCTCCAAGTTCCTGCACCATAACGCTGCATTCCCACAAAACCCGAACGAGTCATAATCATCACACGGCGAGCCTCGGTAAACTCCGATTTCTCCGCACGATGTCCTTCGTACACACCACTTGCGTGCATAAGTGGGAACGCATTACGTACCGAACGCCAAGTGTGCTCACTCTCAAGCGATTGCGGATTGAGAGTGGCATTATCATTATCAGTCTTATCGAGCACCACGAAGTCGCTTGTCTTCTCCCAATCATCACCACCCTGGTAGTGGTCGGGTTCAGAAGAATCAACCCAATAAGCATCAATACCCTTGTTTACCAAACCCGAATTGAGACACTCCCAATAGTAGTCGCGCGATGATTTCTGATAAGGATTATAAATACCCACACCCTCGTTGTTTGGCCATGTGGACGACATGATTTCATCGCCCATCTTCATGAGTTGGTTGTTGGCTTTATAATGAGCAAACTGCTTCGTGTCGCGACCGAAGTTAGCCCAGATGGAGATAAGCACCTTGCCCCCACCATCATGGATACCGCTAATCATCTTAGGGTAGTCCGACTTGAATTCAGGATTGAGAAACTCCATTGCGTTCCACATATTATTACCGCCCCAATACTGCCAGTCCTGCACCACACAGTCAATTGGCACACCGAGCGAACGGTATTTCTGCAGCACACCCAGAGTCTCCATCGCACTCTTATATCGCTCCTTACTCTGGAAATAACCGTAAGTCCACAGAGGCACCATAGTCGCTTTACCAGTGAGTTCACGCACCCTGCGAACCACCTCATCACCATTGCTCTGCGAACCAACAAGCACATAGTAGTCGACCGCATGCGCCGCCTCGGTAGTGAACGTGGCACCACCTGTCGACGAGTCGCTGAAGTCGCAAGGGCCATACAAATCCCAATAGATGCCATACCCCTTCACCGAGTGGAAGAAAGGCATCCACACACTCATATTGTTCTGCACCATGTGCGAGTACGACGTGTTGCGGTGGTTGAGGTTGCCATCCTGCACCTGTCCGAAACCATAAATCGCCTCCCCGTTAGCAAGCTTGAACGATTGCGACACATTATATTGGTCGATGGTATGCGAAGTCCTCTTCGTGAACGTCGCCTTAATGCGTTCCCTCACGAGAGCAGTGCCATCAGCACGGAAGAAACTGAGCACACCCGTTGCCTTGTTGCACACCACCATCACATTCCCACCCTTGATGGTATCCGTCTTGTCCCCTTCGAGGATAGTAGTCGCCACCTTCTGCGGAGTCATAGTCACCACCAACTTCGGATCCGTCTTAGCCAACTTATCCTCAGTCTGATACTTAGTGACCCTCACGATATCCTCCGAATAGAAACTGACCTCCGTTGTCACTTTCGACAGCGTAAACTGATAATCCTGAGCCTTTGCCATCATCGGCATCAGCAATAATGCGAGAAGAAGTTTTATGATTTTCATATCCAATACGATTTTAAGATTTCAATCGCTTATCGTTGCGATTCCGCTGCAAATATACGAATTAAAAATCAAAAGAGCACGCTTTGGAACAAAGAAAAGTATGACTTTTTCCTTGTTTCCAAAAATAACTCTATTTAAGTTTCATTCTTAATATTCTTACGATTCTATTTTTGGGATTTCTTTCAACCCCAAACAAACAACAACCGCTACCCGAAATCCTTTCGAGCAACGGAGTTGTACACATTAATGAATTGTACGTTATAACAATGTAACATGTAACAATGCAACACTTTACAGCTCATAACCATTTATGTATCATTACATTACATATTCATATATGCATTTATCATTGTAACACCTTGTAACAAAAATGCCCGTCATCGCGACGAGCATTTCTTGTAAATAATAAAAATGAAAACACAAAAACCAATGAAAAAAACTATATACAGACGATTCGGTTCTGAACGAATATGAACTTGTTTCTTCTCTACCTTGGCAGATTTTAAGTCTGTGTCGGTGTATGTTTTGGAATCGGAAGCGGTGGCGAGCTTGCCGTTTTCGATTGTGATTGAAGACCCTCTCACCCCATGCCCCGCTCTCCCGTAATTGCGAGAGGGGGTAACCATGGACTGTGATGAGTCTTCGAGAAGGTTGTCGAGATAGGTGATTATCATGCGGTCAAACGAGAATTCCATCTTCGTGCCGATGCTATCCTTTTGATGAAACGACAGCGAGTCGACTGACGCATTGTTGATGCACTGCGACTTCGTTCGGCAACTTGCCAGCAGCATTAGTGCCAATGCCAGCAGGAGAAGAATGAGATATTGATATTTCTGTTTCATACAACGTTTATAGTGAATCAAGGGGTCAGACCCCTTGATTCACTTTTTGATAAGAGGTTATGCATCAACGAATTAGGGAAAGGGGTGAATCAAGGGGTCTGACCCCTTGATTCACAAATCTTTATATTCTTTAGCAGCATTGAAGCAGGGGCATGCTTTGGGACTCAGTGTGTTATGACCTAGGATTAGGGCGTTGGGGTAACGAGTGCGAAGTTGGGCGATGAGGGCTTTGAGTGCGGATTTCTGCTGTGCAGTACGAGTGTCTGCTGGCTTGCCATTTTTCAGACCACCGATGTAGCACACTCCAATACTGTGCTGGTTATGCCCTTTGCAATGAGCACCGACCTCACTCTCAGGTCTGCCCCGCTCGACAGTGCCATCAAGTCTTACGACATAATGATAGCCTATCTTGCTCCAGCCTTGAGCCTTGTGCCACTGGTCGATGTCAAATGCTGAGAAGTCAGCACCTGACTCGGTGGCAGAGCAATGGATTATGATTTCGGTTATTCTTCGCATTCTTCAGATTTGGTTTTAGATGAGTTGAGAACTTTTGTCGCTACCGCACTCACTCCAAATATCGAAGTGGTTACGAGTAGGAATTGAGCCACAAGGTACAGATTTGCTTCGGTCAAATCACCAAGTGGCGGAACTACGAATCCTGCCACCGCGAAGGCAACCGCCGCACAGAATGAGGCGGTCGCTATTCGGGATTGCAGTACCACTGGCTTTGACTTAGTCATAGGCTACAGGAATCTACTAATTTCCGTAGGTATCCTTCTTTGCCTCTGCGTCTGCCTTCTTAGTGAGGACACGCTCGAACTCGGCCTTGCTGCGGAGGTTCTTGAGCTCCTGGGATGGAGTCCACTTGGCAGATACCTTCTTGATGTTCTGTGCGGTGAAATCCTCGTAGGTGCGGGCACCGATGCTCTTGAGCGAGATGTAGAACTTACCGAGTTCACCAAGCTCGATTGCGTTGCCGGCGAGGAGGTTCTCCTTGATACAAGATACTGCGATGGTGAGGATACCGACAATGTCGCCCTTGGAGTAGACACAGCCGTGAGATACGATGTGCTCAGCGAAGCCATTGATGTCGAGCACAGTCTTTGCCTGAGCATGAGCAT
>DCIW01000256.1 GCA_002317225.1 Prevotellaceae bacterium UBA1716
CACGTGTTCCGCCTACTGCCGAGTTGATTATACCGATTGGCACATTCTCTTTCTCCTGAAGTTCACGAGCCATAAAGTAGCAGATACCAGACACTTCGGCACAATTATCAGGAGTTATATCCTGCCAAGGCTTGATGATTACATCATCGTTAGGATGGTTGTAATTATACTGATGAGGGAGTTTAAGATAACGGATATTAGGATTGCCATAACCCTTAACCTTATCAGCAACCACATCCATACAACGGCGGATAGGAAGTTCCATATTTGATTGACCCGAACAAAGGAAGACATCACCAATAAGGATATTGCTGATTGTCAAAGTCTCTTTAGGCGAATTTGTATCAGTACTAACCTGTCCACTAAATGACTTTACAGTTGTCATAGTCCCATCCATTCCCATTTGGGTAGAAACAGAAGACTTATTACCTGTGATTCTCAAAGAAGCAGTAGACTTGATTACCATCTTCTTACCCTCGGAAGAAGCAGCCATCTTAGGGAGATAAACCTTCCATGTGCCATCATCCTTTACTGTTGTTTCTACAGTTTTACCGTTGAAATGGATGGTAATGGTATGTCCTGGAGTTCCCCAACCCCATACAGGGTTCTTCGCATCACGCTGAAGCACCATGCCATCATCAAAAAAGCGTGGTAAACGTAAACTCTGAGCACTTACCAACATACTGCTGATAAGGCATATAAGCATTAAAAATATCTTCTTCATTTTATGGTAATTTATCTATTGGTGCTGCAGTATAGTTATCAATATTCAACTTATATCTCATCAATTCATCAAGCTTATGCTTTGGTGCCGGACAATCTACTGGGAATGGTTGCTTTGAGAATGTTTGGAAATAGAGCAAGCAAGCATCTCTCCACCACCAAGCATCCTTTGCCTGACGCTCGAAACGAGCAAGTTGTCTTTCATAACGAGCAGAATCAACGTATGGTTTCATTTCCTTCCAAGTCTCCAAGAACTTTTGTGCCTCACCCACACCTCTATCATAACGATAGCAGAGATTTTCCCAAAGCGAAAGTCCGTTCTTCATGGTGAAATCCCAATTAGCATGGTGGAACCAAAGGAGATATTCTTCAGGACAAGTATTGATATCATTATAGATAGTCTTGTAAGGCTCAGGGTATTGACTTACATTGTCGCTACCCTTTTCTGTACGATCGAATCCAAGTCCTTGAGCATCAGCCTTATGATAATAGCGAGGCAACCAGTCCTCTCTCCAACCCTTAGGAGCACACCAAGGTTCTGGTCCATAGTGATGACCGCCCGCAAAGATATGATGAAGACCGAAAGGCATCATATAATCTACAACTGCTTCGTGCGATTTCATCATAAGTTGAGCCATAGGCTTAACGAAGCGTTCGTCCGAAGTATACTCTTTCTTCAAGAACTCTTCAATAATCTGTCGTGCTGTCAACTTTCTATCGCTTACCAATCGACCAAAAGCATACCAGTTAGCTTTCGCAAGATCATTAGCAGTCCAATTATCTGAATCACCGATATTTGAAACGCCTGCAACTCCAACAAGATTAACAGAAGAGAGTTCGTTGAGAATACGTTTCCAGTCTGTTCCAAGGTAACAAGTCTGAACACTATTGCCCGTATATTCTTGAGTAATCTGAAGTTCGGCCATCATCTTAGTCTTCTTCAAATTATAGAAGAGTGGAGATATTGGTTCGCGAGGCTGGAAATCGATTGGGCCATTCTTAATCTGAATAATCACATTATCAGCGAATTGACCATCATAAGGAAGGAATTCCTGTACTGCCTGACTCGCACGATCACCACCCTTTGCCGAATAAACAAAGGCTCTCCACATAACGATTCCATTGTATGGAGCAAGTGCTTTTGCAAGCATATTAGCACCATCAACGTGAGTGCGACCATAATCCATTGGTCCAGGCTCGCCTTCGGAGTTAGCCTTTACAAGGAAACCACCGAAGTCAGGAATAAGCTTGTATATCTCCTTTGCTTTCTTATCCCACCATTTCACTACAGAGGCATCAAGCGGATCTGCAGTTTTGCAATCTCCAAGAGCCTTTGGAGAGGCGAAATTGACTGAGAGATAAACCTTTATGCCATAAGGACGAAGAACATCCGCTATCTTAGCAGTCTTCTTGAGCATATCAGTGCTGAGCATCTTTGGCTTAGCGTTCACATTATTGAGAACCGTACCATTGATGCCAATCTCTTGGTTATAACGAGCATATTCCTCGTAACGAGCTTTTAAGGCCTTTGGAATACTGCCTTTTCCACTTGGGATTTGTTCCCACTTCCATATTGACTTGCCTGCATATCCACGTTCCACTGTTCCATCAGGATTATCCCAATGGTTGAGAAGGCGTAAGGTGTAGCCATCTGCATTTCCTTGTGCGGAAATGCAAAGGAACGACACGAATGCTAATACTATAAGGATTGCTTTTTTCATATATAATTAGTTTTTATAATATCTCTTTTATCGTCAATCGTCTTTGTTCAAATATGCTTGTTTTTCAACTTCTTAAACTTATAATAGCGTGCTGCACGATGGTTCACACCATCTTCTTTCTCTTCGAGAGGAACAACGTATGGCATCTGAGCCAACTTTTTGTGGAAATTCTTCACATCGAGAGTGATTCCAAGCACCACCTCCATCACATTACGAAGTTGGGCAGCTGTGAATTTATTAGGAAGCAAGTCGAAAAGCAATGTGACATCGAGTGTCGCTTTTGCACGTACAGCCTTAAGTGCCTCATCAACGATGGCACTATGGTCGAAAGCAAGTCGAGGCAACTCACTTATAGGCATCCATTGGGCTTCGTAACCGCCTTCGAGCTTGCGCATCTTGCGGTCGATGCGAAGGAGAGTAGTATAACCAATTGTGACAATTCGGTCGATATGGTGATTAAGGTTGTAGAAACGCACAAGCCAAACGCTGTCTTCCGGATTCTTCAAACGGTCGGGACCACCAAACGCCTTGAACTGAAGCATGTTGACTTGCGAAAGTCCCGTAAACTGCTTCAGCACTCGCTGGGCAGCCTCATCAAGGTTCTCATCGAGATTGATCAAACTGCCAGGCAACTTATAAATGCCCGCTACATCTTCACCATTATTTCCACTCTGGCGAACCACAAGCGCATTCAGCTGCTCGCCATCAAAACCGAGAAGCACACAATCGACGGATACATAAGGATTGACCAAACTTTCCATTAGAGAACTTTGTTGTTAAGGATTATTTCTGCAAAGTTAGACAAAGAATTCCAACCATCAAAGAAAAGCATAAGTTTTTTTATCGTTTTATATAAAGTTTCTTATCAAACAGTTAGTTTTCGTCCATTATACGATAACACGCAAGCATTTGTTATCGTAAGGCATACGATAACAGAGAAAAGGAAATGGTGTCCAGTAAATATTTCTAATGGACTCAGTCCGTATATAATATCTATAGACAAGGTTCTTTTTATTTATCAAGAATTAGTGAATTTGTGAAATCGCATGTAGTATTTTGAATTAATAAGAAATAGTGAAGGGGCCCAAGGGCCTTGCCTACCGGATGGCAAAGGCCGTATAGGCCTAAATTCACAGATTCTTATTAATTCCAACCCTGGCAGGTTCACAAATTCACTAATTCTTGACAAAAGAAAGCTTACAGGATTCTAATAAAAAAAAAACTTATTTTTAAAATTTATCCTACACTTCCTACACCTTTTGGGAAGAAAACAAGCAGAAACGACTCTTTCCGCCTACATTCTTACACTATCATCGCAAGTCACACATAAGGACAAAAAAAGTTTTGCCACACTGTGGCAAACGTTTGCCATCACTGTGGCAAAGTTTTGCCAAAGTGTGGCAAGACCCATAACTCCCTTATGTATCAATGCGTTTGACCATATTTTGCCAAAAACACATCGAGGAGTGTAAAAGGTGTAGGAAGTGTAGGATAAAAATAAAAACTAAGTAAATTTTCCAACCTACTTTGTCATTTCGAACTCAACCGCACGAATCCATTCACCATCCTGCTTGTAGCCTTCGAGCGACTTAGAGTGTGCAGAAATAGAAAGGCGGTCGGAAGAAATTCCGTTCACATTGACAAGGCGGTCAAGAACTGCTTGTGCACGGGCAGTAGCCAACTTCTCATTATGAGCAATCGATGTTTTGTCCGAATAATCCTTGTCGGCATAACCATGAATAACGATGCGGGCAGTAGGATTGTTGGTAAGGAATCGAGCCACTTCGTTGATATATGGCCACTGCTTTGAGTTTACATCGCTGAAATCGAAGTAGAACGAAACGCCATTGAGCATTCGCTGTCCAACTGCAAGACGCTCAGTTTGTGCCTCAGGCATAATCTCGTATGGGAGGGTTGGAATTTCTGTACGCTGGAGGTGGCGACGTGAGAAGAACCAATTGACACCGATATTGAAATCTACATATCCATCCATCGGGCCACCATGTTCAACACCGTTATATTTATCGGACACAAAGTTGTACTTGCATTCGATACCCAAGTCGAGGGAGCGTGTGAGCATCAAACTTCCTGCAAGACCTATACGACCAACTGGGAAGAGTTTGCCACCAGTATATACGGGATAAAACTTCTCCCAATTATTAGGGTTCTGCGGATCATCGCTATGCAAAGACTTGCTGAACTTTCCCGTACGAATAGCACCAGCACCAACTATGAGATAGAGGGCATCCGTACGATAAAGATCGGGCTCGAGGAAGAGTTCGGTGAGGTTAAGGGTCACATCCGCATAACCAGTAAGAGACAAGAACTTATATCCATGTTTCATTTCGGGGAACACGCTCTCATGCTCGCTACTTGCACGACCTTGCTGAGGATTGAAACCAACAGATACTCTAGCACCCCAAAGACGAGTGAAATTATTACCAACGGTAAAGTTGATGCCTGGATATCCCACAAAGATATCGATAGGCTGCATGTTTTCGGATGTTGAGATGCTACGAGAAAGGTTAGCACTTGCATACCAGTCCTGAGCATTTGCCCAAGATGTGAATGTCAATAGCAACAGAAATA
This sequence comes from Prevotellaceae bacterium UBA1716, assembly GCA_002317225.1. Classification (GTDB taxonomy): domain Bacteria; phylum Bacteroidota; class Bacteroidia; order Bacteroidales; family Bacteroidaceae; genus Minthosoma. Next base: position 5,034 of record DCIW01000256.1, read on the forward strand.
TTGTAATTTTTCGCATAATTATTTTAATGTCACTTATTTCTTAATAAAGTAAGTCTCATTCAATTCGAATGCAAAGATAAGAATAAAAATGCAATTACGAACACTATTCGTAGCAAAAAAACGTGTTCAATGCTTAAAAAGACAAGTCAATAAGACTAACTTCTGCAATAATAACAAGATGAAAGGGCTTCCGCAACCGAAAACCCTTTCACACATTATTATATAATAAGTAATCTAATTACTTTCCAAGACGCTCAACCCAAAGCTTATATGCAGCCTTATATGGCTCAGCATCTTCAACTGGTTGCTCAGTAGCGATATGCTTGAGAGTCTTGAATGCATCATCGCTATCCTTATAGATTCCAGCACCAATACCTGCACCGTAAGCAGCACCTACCGAACCGTCAGTTTCGTAGAGTTCGATAGCAGCGCCTGTAACAGCAGCAAGTGTGCGACGGAAGAGTGGAGAGAGGAAGAGGTTAGCATGACCTGCCTTGATAGTCTTGATCTCCATACCCATCTTTGCCATGATATCCATACCATAAGCAAATGAGAATGCGATACCTTCCTGAGCGGCACGTACCATGTGAGCCTTCTTGTGGATATTGAAGTTAATTCCGTGAACAGAAGCACCTGGGTTCTCGTTCTGAAGTACACGTTCTGCACCATTACCGAAAGGAATGATAGAAAGGCCTTCTGCACCTACTGGAACAGATTCTGCGAGGTCGTTCATTTCTGCATAACCAATGCCTTCAGGAGCGATAGTACGCTTAACCCATGCATTGAGGATACCTGTACCGTTGATACAAAGGAGAACACCAAGACGAGTGTCTGGCTGATTGTGATTAACGTGTGCAAATGTGTTTACACGAGAGAGTTTATCGTAGTTCACTTCACCAAGAACACCGTAAACAACACCAGAAGTACCACCTGTAGCAGCAATTTCACCTGGCTTCATTACGTTGAGTGAGAGTGCGTTATTTGGTTGGTCACCACCACGATAAGAGATTGGTGTGCCTGCTGGGATACCGAGTTCTGCTGCGATAGTATCGCAAACCTTTGACTGAACTGAGAATGTAGGAACGATTTCTGCGATGATGTCCTCTGAGAAACCGAAGTAATTCATCACGTCCTTGCTAACTTCGTTATTCTTGAAGTCCCAGAACATACCCTCTGAAAGACCAGAGATAGTAGTCTTCTTGTCGCCACCAGAAAGCTTCATAGCGATGTAGTCGCCTGGAAGCATAATCTTGTCAATCTTTGCGAAGAGTTCTGGTTCGTTCTCCTTAACCCATGCAAGCTTTGCAGCTGTAAAGTTACCTGGAGAGTTGAGAAGGTGCTCGAGGCACTTCTCTCCACCGATTGCATCGAATGCAGCATTGCCATAAGGAACTGCACGACCATCACACCAAATGATTGATGGACGAAGTGCATTGCCTTCCCAATCTACACATACGAGACCGTGCATCTGGTATGAAATACCAATTGCAGCAACGTCAGCAAGTGAGCCACCTGCCTTTTCCTGAACACGCTTTGTTGCCTGAACAAGTTCGTCCCACCACATAGATGGTTCCTGCTCTGCCCAACCTGGTTGCTTTGCGATGATTGGAGCTTCTGCATCTGGATACTGTGCACTAGCAACTGTCTGTCCTGTCTTTGCATCAACGAGTGAAGCCTTCACTGATGATGTACCTATATCGTAACCTAATAAAAGCATATTAAGCCCCCCGACCCCCCAAGGGGGCGGCCATCCGGATAGTGGGAGGCGGATGGCCTATTTAGTTTTTTTATTATTATTCTTGGATACTGCCCGGTAGGCCGCCCCCCCTCGGGGGTCGGGGGGCTTTATCCCTCTATAGTCTGAATTGTACCGTCCTCATTATAGTGGAGTTCTGCCACCTTAAGTGAACGGAGGCTGTTTACACCACCTGATGGAGCTGAGTCGTGATGGAAGAGATACCACTTGCCCTTGAACTCAACGATACTGTGGTGAGTTGTCCAACCAGCCTTTACAGGAGTGAGGACTACACCCTTGAATGTGAATGGTCCGTAAGGATTGTCACCGATAGCGTAGCAAATCATGTGAGTATCACCTGTAGAGTATGAGAAGTAGTACTTGCCATTATACTTGTGGCACCATGAAGCCTCGAAGAAACGATGTGGATCGTCTGCCTTGAGAGGCTTGCCATCTTCACCAAGGATGATTACAGGCTTTGGTTCTTCTGCAAAATGCATCATATCTGGAGCAAGACGAGCAACACGTGATGGAAGAGCGTCAACCTCCGACTTCTTTGCAGGAACCATACCTTCTGTATCACCTGGAGGAGGACAAGCAGGACCAATCTCGTTGAAAGCAAGCTTGTTGTCCTTGTACCACTGAAGCTGACCACCCCAAATACCACCAAGGTAGAAGTAGTATTCGCCATCATCATCCTTCATACAAGCATAGTCAATTGAATATGAACCATGCATAGGGTCGTTCAAAGGCTTGAATGGACCTTCTGGACTATCTGCAACAGCAACACCTGTGCGGAAAATATCATTCTTATCCTTTGCAGGGAAATACATATAGTACTTACCATCCTTCTCCTGAACATCATTGTCCCAAAGCTGGTGACTTGCCCATGGAATATCTTCAAGTTTGAGGATGCAACCATGATCTACGAGTTCCTTTTCACCACGGCAAACTGCCTCGAGATCATCAGTAGAGAATACGTGATAATCCTTCATTTCGTACTCTGCACCTGAGTCGTCATCACCGACACCAGCATCCCAGTCGTGAGATGGGTAGATATATACTCTTCCGTTCCAAACGTGAACAGATGGGTCAGCCATATAATCGTGTGGCCAAAGATAGAATTTACCTTCCATAATAGAAGTCCCTCCTTCTCCCTTGAAGAGAGTGCCCTTATTTGTGGAGGGTTGCAAGGGCGTTATTGTTATATCTGTTATTGTTTACTTCTTCTTTGTCTTCTTTGCCTTTTTATCAGATACTTGAGGCTTTACGAGCTCAATGATGTCCTGCACAAAAGGTTTCAGGTTGTTCTGGCGGTCGAACAGAGTTGCATAATCTGTACGTCCCCTGATTGGGAAGTCATTACGCCATGAGTTTGCATCGTTGGTACACCAAAAACCGAGGCGGTTGACATTGTCCTTATGCTTAATCATAAGCTTATAGAAGTTCACCCAGTATTCTGCAATCTCTGCCTCTTTCTCTTTTGTAAGTCCATTCTTAAATGGGTCTTTGTCAGGAGTATAAGAAAAACGATCGCTGATGTTTGCTCCCGAAAAACCGTATGGGTTAGGCAATACAGAAAGGTCAATTTCTGAGAAACATGCCTGCACACCGAGTTTTTCAATCTCTGTAAGTGCATAGTCGTAGGCAGGCAAGAGCCAGTCCTTATCCTCAAGAATCATGTGACCTTGAAGTCCTATTGCATCGATAGGCAAACCTGCATTGATGAGAGGGCGGAAGAAATTGGTAATACCATCAACTTTCTCTTTCTTAAACATAGAGAAATCGTTGAAGTACAACTCTGCGTTAGGGTCTGCTTCGTGAGCATATTGGAAAGCCAATGGAATATAGTCTGTACCGAGAATCTGGTAGAAGAGACTCTTACGTGGCGAACCATCATCCTCGAAAGCCTCATTGACAACGTCCCATGAAGAAACTCGTCCCTTGAAATGGCTTACTATAGTATAAATATGTTCGCGCATACGCTTTTTCAGCACTTCGGGCGAAACAAGTTTGCCTTCCTTATCATAGTGGAACCACTTTGCACATTGTGAGTGCCAAATAAGACAATGACCATGAACCTTGAGTCCTGACGCAAGCGACTTGTTGACAAATTCATCTGCGAGAGTGAAGTCATAGATACCTTCTTCTGGGTGGACAACCTCACACTTCATGCAGTTTTCAGCCACAACCCAATCGAAGTTCTTCACGACATTGTCCCAGTTCTTTGTCTGATCGCTACTGACCATGCCTGTGACATCGTGCTTGTTGGTTGCATTTTCAGCAGCAGCAACCTCCCATTGGTTCACGCTGACACAAGTGCGCCAATAGTCGCGATAAGCATCTTTCAGTGTCTGTGCATTCAACGAAAGCACAGAACACTGAATTGCTATAAGTGAGAGAACAGTTGTTCTAAAATTCATATATTATTTGTTTCTTGCTTCGATTTCCTTGTTCATTTCATCAAGTCTCTCATCTGTAAGAGGATACTTGTAGATAAGGTATCCTACAACGATGAGAAGAGCTGCAGGAATAATTGTAGTAAACCAAAGGATTGCTTCCTTTGAAGAAGGTGAGTAATCTGCAAGCTTTGGATAGTAAGCATTAACTGGAGCACTGATAAATGAAGCAAGGAATACTACGATGAAGATACAGATCATAAGTTGCAAGCACTTATTTGCAGCAAACTCCTTGAACATCTCACCGTATGTAACTGGCTTTTCTGGAGTAGTGGCAATACGCTCTTTACAACCTTTGAAGCAGTAGAACAAAAGAACGAAACCTGCTAATGCAAAAATTGATGTAACAGTAAACCAAGCAATTGGACTTGTTGGAAGTGCAGATGCCTCACTTGCGAGGTTGAAACCTACCCAACCCATTACCAATGGAGTGATGAAACCTGCAACAGAGAAACCAGCCTTGAAAGCAACGCCTGCGAGTGCATTTACTGTAGCAGCAGGACGATTGCCAGTGCGGTATTCTGCTTCTGTAATTACTTCAGGAACGAGTGCCCACATCAAAGAACCAACGAGAAGACCTACACCTGTCATAACCTTTGCAGCCTGAACCAACACATTAAGTTCTGCAACATCGAAGAACTTACCGATAACGTACAATATCACGAAGCCTACAAAACCGATAGAGAGAAGGAGATAGTAAAGTCCCTTCTTACCAAACATCTTCTTCAATGCTGGCAAAGATGGCAAGATAATGAAAGCAGGAATAGTACCAATAGCCATGAACAAAGCCTGATTCCAGTTGACTGCTTCGTTAATTACCAAAGCAAGACCGATTGGGAAACCTGCCTGTACAATGATCTGACCGATGTTTGCACAAACCATACGAGTTGAAGTAAGCTTGAGAACCTCATCGTTGTCACGTGTCATACTTGCCATGATTGAACCGTATGGAATATTCACAACAGAATAAATCATACTAAGCAATGTGTAGCTGACAGTAGCATAGACAATTTTCATTGAATAAGACCACTCGGCAACTTGAGGAAGCATAAGCAGACATGCAGCGACAGTCAAAGGAATACCACCATAAAGAAGATAAGAACGGTACTTACCCATCTTAGGGTTATTGTTGTCGATGTATCGACCTACGATAGGACTCCAGATACAGTCAAGGAGTCGTACGCCCAGAATCAATCCGCTGACAAAAGCAGGACTAATCTTCAATACTGTTGTAAGATAAAGCATGAGGTAACATGCCACTGTCTGGAAAATCAAGTTCTGAGCCAAGTCGCCCGAACCATAACCGATGCGTTGCATCCAGTTCAATTTGTAGAAGCCATTTGCTTCCTGTGATGAATAATCTGCCATAGATGTATAGGTATTTTTATGAATAATATTCTTTAAGACACTTTTTCACGTTGCAAAATTAGCAAAATAAATCGATAAACAAAGCAAAAAATGTTACAATGTCTTTATATTACGTTTCTATACTATGTTTTCAAGCCTTATCA